>JARLIU010000021.1 GCA_031291595.1 Ancalomicrobiaceae bacterium
CAGCCCGCTCAACATCAACAACCCGATCGGTAACGGCCGGCCCTGCACCTACATCGCCTGCACCAATCCCTGGATGCCGACGATGGCGAGCTCGCAGGACTGGGTGCGCAAGCAACCCAACTGGAAATGGCTGGAGCTTGCGACCGCCCATGACGCGATGATCACCGCGCCGGCCGAGCTGACGGCGATGCTCGCAGCGATCGGCTGAACGACGCCGGTATGGCCCGCTTTGCGCAAGCTGACGGGCATATCACCGCCGCGCTGAAGCGCATCGACCGTGAGGCCGATTGCGCCCCGGCTCGGAACCAAGGATGAGCGACGCGGAAACACTTGTCACTGCCGGACGCGACTGCCGCCACGGTCGGAGCGGCCGATGGCCAGCATTTCTTGGAGCTCGCTGTTCATGCTGCGAGCCCCCCCGGATCGTTCCCTGCAAGGCACCGGAGTGTCCCTGCTCCCGCGTCTGGGAATTGACTGCCAACGAATTGAAGAAACTAGATATTCTAAGGCCGGCGCGCCGCTTTTTCAGTCGCCAAGCCAGATTTTCCTGCCTTTTCCCTGAACGCAGGGAATCCCGAGACCAGTTCGCACCCGACTGCGTCAACCGCCATTCCACCTATATCCCCTTGATATGGCTAAGAAACGCGAGAAATCAAAGGGTTACGAATCGGCTCTGCTACACAACGCTGCACCACACGGCGATGAGCAGATGGCCAAAGTACCCGGTCTTTCGCGACGCGGAAGCGTCTGGCAATTCCGCATTCGTGTTCCCGCGAAGCTCAAAACAGCGGTCGGCAAAGGCGAGATCGTCAAGTCGCTTGGGTCCGTGTCGCACGCCGAGGCCGCCCGGCTGGCCTACATCGAACATAACAGTGCACGGCAGGAATTCGCCGAGGCCGAGGCGTCTCTTCGCAGCGAGCCGATGGACAAGATTTCGGCGAGCGAACTCCATCACCTCGGCGCCGACAAGCCGGTGGCCGACCGGCGCAGGGTCGGGAATCCGGCGAGCCATCCGCTGCCACTTCGGTTTCACTCGGCCAGTGCGGCGGCAATACGGACCGACGAACCGGCGCCCATGGTGCCGGTGGCAAGACACGCCGTCAGCGCATCCGATCAGCTGCGTAGATGCCGGTGGAGGCGCGGATCACCATGTCGCTGGCGACTTGTCGTGGCGCATCGGCGCAGACCGGTTGCTGGCGGATCGCCCGCATCAGGTCGCCGATGGCGATCTTGGCGATCGCCTCGATCGGCGCGGCGATGGTGGTCAGCGCCGGCGACCAGATCGAGGCTGCCGGGATATCGTCGAAGCCGACGACGCTCATGTCGCGCGGCACCTGGATACCGCGGCTGTTCAGCCGCGAGATGATGCCGAAGGCCATGATGTCGTTGTAGGCGATGACCGCGCTGACCCGGCGGGCGATGGCCACGTCCGCCGCCTGCACGCCGCCCTCGAAGCGCGGCGCATACGGGCCGATGACGATACCCTCGGCGCCGTCCTCCCCGGTCATCTGGCGGAACGTCTCGAGCCGCTGCCGGTTCGACCACGAATTGTTCGGTCCTTCGACATAGGCGATCTTGCGGTGGCCGAGGGCCAACAAATGCTCAAGCGCCTGGTTCATGCCGCGGCGATTGTCGATCAGGATCGACGGCACCCCCGGCAGGGCGCGATTGATCAGGATCAGCGGCGCATCAGCGACGGCGGCCCGGATCGACGCATCGTCGAGGCGCGAGGAGGAGATCAGCAGGCCGTCGACATGGCGCAGCGCCATGCCGATGACTTCGGTCTCGCTCAGCGGCTCCTCGTTGGTGTCGGCAATGACGAGGCTGCAGTCGTAGCGACGGGCCTCGGTCGCCGCGACTTTGGCGAGCAGCGTGAAGAACGGGTTTTCCAGGTCCGGCACCATCAGGCCGATGGTGTTCAACAGCGGGCGGCTGCGCGACGCCTTCGGCGGCTCCGGATAGCCGGCCAGCTTGACCGCGGTGAGGATGGCGGCGCGCGTTTCCTCCCGGACAAGTTCGGGGCGTTTCAAAGCCCGCGAGACCGTCGAGGGCGACAGCCCGAGCCGGATCGCGATCTCGTTCATACTGGCCGTAGGTTTCACGTTGGGGCTACCGCATGGAGAGATGAAGAATCGAGGAGACCCAGCGCCAGCCGCCACCCCCTTGCCGTCCACAATTCTACTCTCCTAGGCTGAACAATGTGCCAAGTCTATTGCAGCCAAGACACAAAAGACAACCAGGACGTGGCGAGGGGCCGCCGTGGCAGCCCCTCGCTGAGACCGCTCACCATTCCGGTTTGAAGTCGTTCACGTTGGCCTTGGTCACCGTGTAGTTCGCCGACTTCAGCCCGGTGAGGCCGGGAAGATCCTGCTCGGCCATAAACACCGGCTCCTTGTTGCCGTTGATGCAGTCGACCACCATCTTCAACGCTGCGGCACCTTCCGACAGCGGCACTTCCGGAACGTCGATGACCGGCAGACCCTGACGGATGAAGTCATGGTAGCCCTTCTCGCCGCCGATCGAACCGATGACGATCTTGCCGTTTTCGGGCGTGGTCTTCAGCGCCTGCAGCACGCTGATCGCACCTGGGTTGGTCTCGATATACATGGCCTTCAGGCTGTCGCCCAGGCGGTTCACCAACGAAAGCGCGATCTGGCGGGCCTTGTCGACGTTGAACTGGTGCTGTTCGACCGCCACGACCCGGATCTTCGGATAATGCGCCTTCCAATAGGCCTGGATCGAATCGTGCCGGGCCTTGGACGTACCGTTGGTCAACAGGCCGACCTCGATCGCCACGTCGCCCTCGCCACCGATTGCCTTGGCGATCGCCTCGCCGAGCAGTTCGGCGGCATAGTTCTCGTTCCAGGCGGCAAGACCTTTGGTGCCGGGATAGACCTTGCCGGTCTCCGGACCGATGGCGACGGCGGCACCGGCGACGCAGACGCCGGCGTCGACCGCTTCGCGGATGGCCGGCATGATGCCAATGGAATCATTGGTCTGAATGACGACGCCCTTGGCGCCGGCGGCGATCGCCGCCTTGAGCTGGGAAATTTGCGTCTCCAGCGAGCCGTTGGCGTTGGCATTGACCAGCTTGACGCCGTACTCCTTGGCCGCCTTCTCGACGCCGGCAGTCTGCGCCGCCATATAGGGGAAGATGACCGGTTGCAGATTGTAGACGACAGCCCCCTTGGCCGCATCATCGGCGCTGGCCGGAGCCGAACCGACGAGCGCGGCAGCGCCAAACAGCAACGCGGCGCAGGATCCCTTCAGAACGTGTGCGTATTTCATTTTGAGCGTCTCCCTCTTGCGATCAACACCACGTCGACGAATGCGTCGATCGTTCATGGTGATTGGGTTGATTTCGGCTGGACGACCGGCGCCTCCGGCGCGTCGGCGTCGCGCCCCGACATCTGCATGAGCCGCTTGCGGGCCATGATGTCGGTGGTAACGGCGAGCACGATCACGAAGCCGAGGATGATGGTCTGGTAGTTCGTATCGACGTTGGTGAAAACCAGCGCGTTCTGCACGACGCCGATCAGGAACATGCCGATGAAAGCGGCGATGATCGACCCTTCGCCGCCGGTAATGCTGACGCCGCCAATGACCGCACCGGCGATCGCCGTCAGCGGCCAGTCGCTGCCCGTGGTGGCAAGACCGGCGGCGTTGTAGCCGACCGTCACCATGCCGGCGACGGCGCAGTAGGCGCCCGTGATGAGGAACGGCAGCACGGAGACCAGGGTCACCGGTACGCCGGCATAGCGGGCGGCCTCCTCGTTGGCCCCGACCGCATAGAGGCTGCGGCCGGCGACCGTATGCGAAAACCACAGCGACACCACGACGATCGCGCCGTAGAGCCAGATCACCACCGGCACGCTGACGAGTTGGAAATTGAGGAAATCGGTCCACGACAGATCGTGCACCGAGACCGGGCTCTGGCCGGAAAGCACGGCCGCCACCCCCGAAAAGGCGTAGCCGCTGCCGAGCGTGGCAACGAAGGAATTCACCTTCAACCGGAAGATGACGAAGCCGTTGACCGCGCCGCAGGCGATGCCGATCACGACTACCGCAGGCAAGGCGACGCCGAGCCCGTAGTCGTTCATCAGTCTGGCACCGGCAACCGCGCACAAGGCGGCGATGCCGCCGACCGACAAGTCGAACCGCCCGGAGAACAGCAGAAGCGCCATTCCCATACCGACGATGCCTGCCGGGGCGATACCGTAGAGGATCGCCGTCATGTTGCGCACGGACATGAATCGGTAGTTCACGAACGTCACGCCGATCGCCAGAATGACGATACAGGCGGGAACGGCGATCCGCAGGGCGTTCGTCTTGAAGCTGCGCACCAGGTCGTCGACGTTCTTATTCTGCATACGTTCCGGCTCCTCAGGATAGACAATGCGACGTCGCGATCAGGCGTGGGCACGGCGGCCGACCTGCACCGCAGCCTCGAGCGAGGGAACGCTGATGTTGGGCCGGCGCATCACATCGACGATGTGGCCGTCGCGCAGCACCAGCACGCGATCGCAGAGGTTGGCGATCTCTTCGGGATCGCTCGAATAGAGCAGGATCGCGGCCCCCTGCCCGGCCGCGGCGCGCAACAGGCCGTGGATGTGGCTGCGGCCGACGATGTCGACACCGCGGGTGAGATCGTCGCCGATCAGCAGCAGCGGCAGCCCGAGCGACACCGTGCGCGCCACCGCGACGCGCTGCTGATTGCCGCCGCTCAAGTTGCGGATCGCCTCGTTCGGCGTCCCCTTGATGGCGAAGCGCGAAACGACGTCCGCGGCGCGGGCGCGCGCCGCCGCTGCGGACGGAATCGACAGCAGCGCTTGCCGGAACAGGTAGAGAAGGTTGATGTTGCCGGCGACCGTCCACGACAGGATCAGGTTCTTGGCGCGGTCGCCGTTGCAGTAGACGACGTTGCGCAAGACCCGCTGCGCCATCGCCGACGGCAGCACTTCGCCGTTCCAGTCGACGCGGCCGCTGTGCGGGCTGAGGCCGGCAACCGCCCTGAGCGCCTCGGTCGCGCCGCAACCGGGCGGCCCATAGAGGCCAAGGCATTCGCCCACCCCCGTGGAAAAGGACAGTGGCGCCACGCCGCTGCATGCCAGGTTGGTGACCGTCAGCCCGGCCCCGCTGCCGGCGGTCTTGCGCTCGACCGGTTTGACACGGGCGGCGGCCTCGGCGCGCGCCGTCGCCGCGGCGGCGCCGCCGCCGAGGATGTGCAACACATCGGCGCGGGCGGTGTCGGCCGATGGCCGGTCGAGCGCCAGCTTGCCGTCGAGCAGCGCCACGATGCGGTCGGAACAGCTAAGTGCGTCGTCGATGAAGTGGGTGATGTAGATGACGGCGATGCCACGGGCATGGGCGAGGCTGCGCAGCAGCGATTGCATCTCCTGGCGTTCGGAGAGCGACAGCGACGACGTGCCCTCATCGACGATCAGCAGCCGCGGATGGGCGGCCAGCGCGCGAATGAAGGCGACCTTCTGCCGTTGCGCCACGCTCAGTTGTCCGACCAGCACGTCGGGCGGCGGTGCATCGGGGATTTCCTTGGCGAGTTCGGCATAGACCCGGCGCGACGGCTGCGGCGACCACAGGCCGAGGAACGGTCGGCCGGTATGGCCAAGCGTGATGTTTTCCGCCGCGCTCAAGTTCGGCAGCAGTGGCAGTTCCTGATAGATGCACGCGATGCCGTGGCGGTGCGCATCGCGGGTATCCGCCAGCTCGATCGGCCGGCCGTCGAGATGGAGGGTGCCGGATGTCGGCCGCTCCACGCCTGTCAGGATGCGCGCGAGCGTCGACTTGCCGGCCCCATTGGCGCCGAGGAGGGCGGTCACCTCGCCGGCGCGGATGTCGAGGGTTATCCCGTTGAGGGCGCGGACGTTCGGCGGATAGACCTTGCCGACGTCGACAATCCGCAGGAGTGGTGCGGTCGGGGCGGCGCTCATTGGGCGCGCCCCCTCAGACAGCGAAGCCGGGCCGGGACGCCATGCGCCAGCGCCGCCACACGGAGCCGCAACTCCTGCATCTCGTTCCTCCCATTTGCCGTCCTGCGGCATTGTCGCGCGCCGGCCCTGCTGCCATGGCATACAGGTCTTTGCACTCATGTGGCGCGAGATTGCAGCATCTTGCAGCAAGCGTCAACACGTCGATTCCCTGATATCGATGCGATACAGCCAATGATATCTGTTGCATGCTGTCGACATCCGGCGGCGGCAAGGGCAACGCCGCCCCAAATGGCATCCAGCGTATTGCATATTGCACAATTTGCAGGGCGCGCTACAACGCGGGTGGCCGGCATCGAACCGGACAACAAGGTGGGAGGCCGACGTGGACGTTCGGTGTGTGGCACCGACCAATGATCGGTGCGGAGAAGGCGCCGTCTGGGACGCTTCGGCAGATGCGCTCTACTGGTGTGACATCTTCCGCTTCCTGGTGCATCGCTACGACCAGTCGACCGGCGCGGTCCGGTCATGGCTGTTCGACGAACCGGTGGTGGCGTTGGCCCTGACGACCCGTCCCGGCGAACTCATGGTGGCACTCGGCAGCCGCCTCGTTCTGTGGCGTCCTGCCAGCGACCAGCGGGTGGATCTCGGCTTCCGGCTTCCGAACTATCCCGGCGTGCGTCTCAACGACGGGCGACCCGATCCGGCCGGACGCTTCTGGGTCGGCTCGATGCAGAACAACGTGAAAGCAGACGGCGATCTCGACCTGACGGTCGAGGGCCATTTCGCCCGGCCCGGCCAGGGCGTGCTGGTGCGCGTCGAGGTCGACGGCAGCCACGCTGTGCTGCGCTCGCAGATCGGTATTTCCAACACGGTCTGCTGGAGCCCGGACGGACGGACCTTTTACTTCGGCGACACGCTTGAGAACGAGATCCGCGCCTTCGATTTCGACCCCGCGAGCGGGGCGATCAGTAACGATCGGCCGTTCTTCGCCGGCTTCGGTCGCGGCAACCCGGACGGTTCCTGCGTCGACGCCGAAGGCTATCTGTGGAACTGCCGCTTCGGCGGCGGCTGCGTCGTGCGGGTGGCGCCCGACGGCCGCATCGACCGCGTCGTCGACCTGCCCGCAACCGACATTACCACCTGCACTTTCGGCGGTCGGGACTTGAAGACGCTGTTCATCACCAGCGCCAACATGCGGCAGCACCCGGGCGAGCGGCTGGCCGGCAGCCTGTTCGCGCTTGCCTGCGACGTGCCCGGTCTCCCCGAACACCGGGCGGCGATGATCGCGCCTGCGGCCATTTGAGCCGGGAGCGAGCGCCAGAGCGATGAGCGGCGGCAATCGCCTCGATCCGGCGATCGGGTCTCTTCCGTAGAACGCTGACTTCGCAGCGTTATTCTTATTGCCGGCTTCAGACACAACAAAGCCCAGCGAAGCGGGTGCTTCGGCTGGGCTTTTTGATATGTGAGGCTTGGTTGCGGGGGCTGGATTTGAACCAACGACCTTCAGGTTATGAGCCTGACGAGCTACCGGGCTGCTCCACCCCGCGATATTCCTGGACGACTTGTTTGCGCGCCGGCGCCGAGCGTGGTGGGACGTCTGCGACCTGGCTGGCGTTGGCCACGTCCGGATGCCACAAAGCCCGCTTGGCTCAAGCGGGCTTTTCGTGCCCTTGCGGTCAAGGGCGCTATTGGAGTGTGTCGGGGCGAAGAGAAGGTGTCTCGTGAGATTTTTTCGTTCCGTGCTCGGCAGGCCTGGCAGCGACCTACTCTCCCGCATCTTAAGATGAAGTACCATTGGCGCTGGGGGGTTTAACGGCCGAGTTCGGAATGGGATCGGGTTCAGGCCCCCCGCTACAACCACCAGGCCGGCGGAGCACGGAGCGAATGAAGAGGTCTTTGGCTGAGATTGCGTTAGCCCGGCGCAACCGATCAGGTCGCGCCGATCGCCTATCGGACATCTGCGATGTCCTGCCGGCGATCGTCTTCGTCGGCGTTTGGCTCTGCCAAACACCTGTGGGCATGGATTAATGAGAGTGATGAAGCCGATCGAGCGATTAGTACCGGTCAGCTGAAGACATTACTGCCCTTACACACCCGGCCTATCAACGTGGTCGTCTTCCACGGCTCTATTTAGCGAGACCTTGTTTTGACGTGGGTTTCCCGCTTAGATGCCTTCAGCGGTTATCCCGTCCGCACATAGCTACCCTGCACTGCCGTTGGCACGACAACAGGTCCACCAGTGGTGCGTCCATCCCGGTCCTCTCGTACTAAGGACAGATCGTCTCAAGTCTCGTACACCCACGGCAGATAGGGACCGAACTGTCTCACGACGTTCTGAACCCAACTCACGTACCACTTTAATCGGCGAACAGCCGAACCCTTGGGA
>JARLIU010000173.1 GCA_031291595.1 Ancalomicrobiaceae bacterium
AAGCCATCGGGCTCGGCGCGCGCGATTCGCTCCGCCTCGAAGCCGGGCTCAGCCTCTACGGCAACGACATCGACGAGACGACGTCTCCGGTCGAAGCCGGGCTCTCCTGGTCGATCCCGAAACGGCGGCGCGAGGGCGGCGGCTTTCCGGGGTTCGAGCGGCTCAAACGCGAATGGCGCGACGGTCCCGGCCGGCTGCGGGTCGGGCTCAAGCCCGAGGGCCGGGCGCCGATCCGTGCCGGTGTCATGCTCTATGCCGACGAGGCGGATGCCGAGCCGATCGGCCACGTCACCTCCGGCGGCTTCGGCCCTTCGGTCAACGGTCCGGTCGCCATGGGCTACGTCGCCAGCCCCCACGCCAAGCGCGGTACCCGGCTTCTCGCCGAGTTGCGCGGCTCCCGCGTCGCCGTCGACGTCGTCGATCTTCCCTTCCTTCCCAACCGCTTCAAACGCTGAACGAGGCCCAGATGTCGCGTAGCTTTACCGAGGACCACGAGTGGATCGATGTTGCCGGCGAGATCGCCACCGTCGGGATCACCGATCATGCCCAGGCGGCGCTTGGCGATCTGGTGTTCGTCGATCTGCCGAAGGTCGGCTCCCGCGTGAAGAAAGGCGATGCGACCGCCGTGGTCGAAAGCGTCAAGGCCGCGTCCGACGTCTATTCGCCGCTCGCGGGTGAAATCGTCGAAGTCAATCAGGCCGTCGCCGACGAACCGGGCCTGATCAACCAGGACGCGGGCGGTGCCGGCTGGATGTTCAAGCTCCGCATTGCCGACGCCGGTGAACTGTCGGGCCTGCTCGACGAAGCTGCCTATTCCGCCCTGACCGCGTGAGGTGAGACTGAAGATGCCGACGGAAGCTGCCCGCGCCAATTTCTCCGAATTCGTCCATCGCCACATCGGCCCGTCCGAGGCGGACATCGCGTCGATGCTGACGGCGGTCGGCGCGCCGTCGCTCGACGCGCTTGTCGACGAGACGCTGCCGGCCTCGATCCGGGCGGCCCGGCCGCTCCGCATGGGCAAGGGGCTGTCGGAAGCGGCGGCGCTCGACCGCATCCGCACGATCGCCGCCAAAAACGAGGTGTTCACCTCGCTCATCGGCCAGGGCTATTACGGCACCTACCTGCCCGGCGTCATCCAGCGCAACATCCTCGAAAGCCCAGCCTGGTATACGGCCTATACGCCGTACCAGCCGGAGATCAGCCAGGGGCGGCTGGAAGCGCTGTTGAACTTCCAGACCATGATTTCCGACCTGACCGGTCTCGACGTCGCCAACGCCTCGCTCCTCGACGAGGCGACCGCGGCGGCGGAAGCCATGGCGATGGCGCACCGGCTGGCGAAGGGCGGGCGCAATGCCTTCTTCGTCGACCGACATGTGCATCCGCAGACGCTGGCCGTGCTTGAGACCCGCGCCGAGCCGCAAGGCTTCGAGCTCATCGTCGGCGATTGGGGCAGGGATCTCGACCCGGCGACAGTGTTCGGTCTCCTGGTGCAATATCCGGACACCCGGGGCGCGGTAGCCGATCCGCGGGCGGCGATTTCCGCGGTGAAGGCGCAAGGCGGCGTGGCCGTGGTGGCGACCGATCTTCTCGCCCTGACGCTGCTGACATCGCCCGGAGACCTCGGCGCCGATATCGCCATCGGCTCGGCGCAGCGCTTCGGCGTGCCGATGGGCTACGGCGGACCGCATGCCGGCTTCATCGCCTGCCGCGACGCCTTGAAGCGCTCGCTTCCCGGCCGGCTCGTCGGCGTGTCGATCGATGCGCGTGGCAATCAGGCCTATCGGCTGGCGCTGCAGACGCGCGAACAGCACATCCGCCGCGAGAAGGCGACGTCCAACATCTGCACGGCGCAGGTGCTGTTGGCCGTCATCGCCTCGATGTATGCCGTCTACCACGGCCCGGACGGGCTGAAGGCAATTGCCGAGACGGTGGCCGAAAAGACGCGCGTGCTGGCGACCGGTCTCGCCGGCTTGGGCTTCACGCCGGCATCGACCGGTTTCTTCGACACGATCGCCGTCAATGCCGGGTCAAAGCGTGACCGCATCCTCGCGGCGGCGCGGGGCAAGCGCATCAATCTCCGCGCGATCGGGGCGAGCGAGATCGGCATCGCGCTCGACGAGACGGTGACGGAGGCGAGCATCGAAGCCGTGTGGTCGGCCTTCGGCGGCGCGTTTGCCTACGGCGAAGTGGCGCCAGATGCCGGCCTCGGCCTGCCCGCCGGGCTCGCCCGCACCTCGGCCTACCTGACCCACCCGGTGTTCAACACGCACCATTCCGAGACCGAGATGCTGCGCTACATGCGGCGGCTCGCCGATCGCGATCTGGCGCTCGACCGGGCGATGATCCCGCTCGGGTCCTGCACCATGAAGCTCAATGCCACATCGGAGATGATCCCGATCACCTGGCCCGAATTCGCCAACTTGCATCCCTTCTCACCCGCAGAGCAGGCGGCCGGCTACGCCGAGCTCATCTCGACGCTGGAGTCATGGCTCGCCGAGATCACCGGCTACGACGCGGTGTCGCTGCAGCCGAATTCGGGGGCGCAGGGCGAATACACCGGGCTCATGGCCATCCGCGGCTACCACCGGTCGCGCGGCGAAGCCAATCGCGACGTCTGCCTGATCCCGGCCTCGGCGCATGGCACCAACCCGGCGTCGGCGCAGATGGCCGGCATGAAGGTGGTCGTCGTCGGCTGCGATCAGAACGGCAATATCGACATGGCCGACCTGGAGGCCAAGGCGAGGCTGCACGCCGACACTCTCGCCTGCGTCATGGTCACCTATCCCTCGACGCACGGCGTATTCGAGGCCGACATCCGTCGGCTCTGCGACATCGTGCATGCCAACGGCGGACAGGTCTATCTCGATGGCGCCAATCTGAACGCCCAGGTCGGTCTCGCCCGGCCCGGCGACTACGGTTCCGACGTGTCGCACCTCAATCTGCACAAGACCTTCGCCATCCCGCACGGCGGCGGCGGCCCGGGCGTCGGCCCGGTCGGAGTGAAGGCTCATCTCGCCCCGTTCCTGCCCGGACATCCGCAGCGGCCGGGCCTCGGCGCGGCCGGCGCGGTATCGGCGGCGCCTTACGGCTCCGCCTCGGTGCTGCCGATTTCGTATCTGTACATGCTGATGATGGGCGCCGAAGGGCTGAAACGGGCGAGCGAAGTCGCCATTCTCTCGGCCAACTACATCGCCGCCAAGCTCGATGCCCACTTCCCCGTGCTCTACAAGAACGGCAACGGGCGGGTGGCGCACGAGTGCATCCTTGATCCCCGGCCGTTCAAGGACAAGCATGGCGTCACGGTCGACGATATCGCCAAGCGGCTGATCGACTACGGCTTCCATGCGCCGACGATGAGCTTCCCGGTGCCCGGCACCTTGATGATCGAGCCGACCGAATCCGAGCCCAAGGTCGAGCTCGACCGCTTCATCGCCGCGATGATCGCCATCCGCGCCGAGATCGCCGAGGTCGAAGCGGGCCGGATCTCGGCCGCCGACAGTCCGCTCAGGCATGCGCCGCACACGGTCCTCGACATCGCCGACGACACCTGGAGCCGCAAATACGCGCGCAAGGACGGATGCTTCCCCGCCGGCCAGCCGGCGCTCGACAAATACTGGAGCCCGGTCGGTCGCGTCGACAACGTCTACGGCGACCGCAACGTCATGTGCTCCTGCCCGCCGATGGAGGCATACGCTAACGCGGCGGAGTGAGGCCGAGAGGGCACGCGATGCCTTTGGTTCCTCGCGGCCCTCGTCCCAGGCACGGTGTCATCCTGGCGAAAGCCAGGATCCACTGCCGGGGCATCAGGCAGACGGCGGCTGTCGATACAGCGACCTGCCGCGAAGCGCTATCGCGTTGATATGCGGGTGGATCCCGGCTTTCGCCGGGATGACACCGCAGTTGCTGTCTGCGGACATGGCGCTCCCCGCCAGCTAGAAGCCCCCCCGCCCTCCGTTGCCCGTCGGCCACACGCGCCGACGGCGGAATTCCCCGCCCTATCCATCGCGGCGTGATCGTCTATCTTCCCGCCGAGCCGAACGCTCCGATGAGGAAGACCGACATGTCCTATGATCCCGCGTCCGACCGCTACGACCGCATGATCTTCAACCGCTGCGGCCTGAGCGGCCTGAAGCTGCCGGCGATTTCGCTTGGTCTCTGGCAGAATTTTGGCGACGATCGTTCGCTGGAGTCCAAACGGGCGATTTGCCGGACGGCGTTCGACTTGGGCATCACCCATTTCGATCTCGCCAACAACTACGGCCCGCCGCCCGGCAGTGCCGAGGCCGCGTTCGGCGAGCTGATCCGAACGGATTTCGCGCCGTTCCGCGACGAGATGATCATCTCGTCGAAGGCCGGATACCGGATGGGACCGGGGCCCTACGGCGAATGGGGCAGCCGCAAGTATCTGCTTTCCAGCCTCGACCGGAGCCTCAAGCGCCTCGGGCTCGACTATGTCGACATCTTCTATTCGCACCGCTTCGACCCCGAGACGCCGCTCGAGGAGACGATGGCCGCCCTCGATAGCGCCGTCAGGCAGGGCAAGGCCCTCTATGTCGGCATCTCCAACTACAGGTCCGAACAGACGCGCGAAGCGGCGGCAATCCTCAAGCGGCTGGGCACACCCTGTCTCATCCATCAGCCGCGCTATTCGATGTTCGACCGTTGGACCGAGACCGACGGACTGTTCGACACGCTCGACGAGGACGGCATCGGCTCGATCGTGTTCTCGCCGTTGGCGCAAGGGACCCTCACCGACAAGTATCTCGCCGGCATCCCGACGGATAGTCGCGCTGCGGCCGGCAAATGGCTGTCGCCGAGCTATCTCAGCGAGGCACGGCTGGCGCAGATGGCGCTCGCCGCGGTCTTGCGCGGCGGCCGGGTCACCTCGGCGCTGATCGGCGCCAGCCGGCCGGAACAGGTGGTCGATTGCGTCAAGGCGCTCGACACCAGAGAGTTCTCGGCCGAAGAGCTGGCGGAGATCGACCTTTATGCCATCGATGCCAATACCACGCCCCCGGCGCGACCGGCATCGACATAGCCCTGGGCGTGTGGCACTTGGCCGAAATCCCATCGCAACACCCGCGCTTCCGTCGGATGGAGCATGGATCAGAGCCGGACTTTCGGCTTAACACTCACTTGAGCGATCCGCCGTCCCGCTTGCCCGGCTTGCCGTGGCCAGTCGGGGACGGCAGTCTGAGCCCCACCTGAGCGGTCGAGGTCCTGTGGACGCATTGCCTGACGAGACGAGATCGGCCGGAAGCACGGCCGCCCCACGTCGCGCCGCGATCTCGCAGCGCTTCCAGCGGTCGCGCGCCGCCATCTGGCTCGCGACCGTCGGGCCGGGCTTGTTGGTCATGCTGGCCGACACGGACGCCGGCAACATCGTCGCGGCGGCCGACGCCGGGGCACGCTGGGGCTACCGGCTGTTGCCGCTGCCGATCCTGCTGATCCCGATTCTGGCCGTGGTGCAGGAACTCGCCGTGCGCATCGGCATCTTTTCCGGCGGCGGCTTCGGCGACGTGCTGCGCCAGCGTTCGGGCAGGATCGTGCGGACGCTTGCCGGCCTGTCGTTGCTTGTAGCCACGTTCGCGTCATTGACCACCGAATTCTCCGGCGTCGCCGGGGTGGGCGAGATGTTCGGCCTGTCGCGCTCGCTCGTCCTGCCGGCGATCGCGGGCCTGATCCTCGCCATTCTGCTCTCAGGCGAATACCGCGGCGTTCAACGGCTGGCGATCGTCGTCGGCCTGTTCGAGCTCGGCTTCGTGGCGATCGCCTGGATCTCGCATCCGACGGCGAGGATGCTGTTCGTCGACCTGCCCGACCAGCGCTTTGGCGATCCCGCCTATCTCTACATTGCCGCCGCGCTGATCGGCGCCACCTTCAATCCCTGGATGATGTTCTACCAGGCCT
>JARLIU010000022.1 GCA_031291595.1 Ancalomicrobiaceae bacterium
CGTTGGCTGGCGGCTGAAGTTCCCGGCCGACCGCATGGTGATGACGAACACCCCGGACAAATAGGCGAAGGCCGGGTGGAACGTGCCCGCGTCAGTGCCGCCGAGCCGGTCGGCCCGGCGGCCACGCTGCAACAGGCAATGCGGCGGCGTTGCCCGGGCGGCAGGCCGCGATTTTGACGTTTTGCTGGGATCGTCTGGCGCCGAAAGCCGAGGGCTACAGGCAAGTGGGCGACCGGGCGGTCGCGACGACGGCGAGCGCGAAGACCTAGGATTCGGGCCGACTTTACGGGGTCGTCAGCCGCGGCAAGAATAGCTATAGTCGCCCGCCCGATGCGAACAATGGGCTTTTCGGGCGGGCAAGTGGCGCGTGCGGCACTTGGAGCTGTGTCTCGGTCCCAGTTGGATCATTCCATCGGGGCGAAACTTGCACTAAGACGCTACTCCGGCGCCTGGCGAGATGCGCGCCGGTTTGGGGGGCGACTTGGCGGCACGGGACCGATCGAGGCGCTTGCCGCGAGCACGATTCTGGAAGGTGAAGGAAGGAATTGCATGGCCAACGTCGTCGTAGTGGGGTCGCAGTGGGGCGACGAGGGCAAAGGCAAGATCGTCGATTGGCTTTCGGAGCGGGCCGATGTCGTCGTGCGCTTTCAGGGCGGACATAACGCTGGCCATACGCTCGTCATCGACGGCGTTTCCTACAAGCTCGCCATGCTGCCCTCGGGTGTGGTGCGCGCCGGCAAATTGTCGGTGATCGGCAACGGCGTGGTCGTCGACCCCTATGCCTTCATCGCCGAGATCGAGAAGCTCAGAGGGCAGGGCGTCGAGGTGACGCCGGAAAAGCTGCGGCTGGCCGACAATGCCACGCTCATTCTGTCGCTGCACCGCGAACTCGACCAGTGGCGCGAATCGTCCAGTCCCGGCACCAAGATCGGCACGACCGGACGCGGGATCGGTCCGGCGTACGAGGACAAGGTCGGCCGGCGCGCCATCCGCGTCATGGATCTGAAGACCCTCGACAATCTGAGGCCGAAGATCGAACGGCTGCTGTCCCATCACAATGCGCTCAGGCGCGGCTACGGCCAGCCGGAGGTGGCGGTCGAGACGATCTATGCCGAACTCGAGGCGGTGGCTCGGCCGCTGCTGCCGTACATCGATACCGTCTGGCGGCTGTTGGATCAGCGCCGCCGCGCCGGCGACCGCATCCTGTTCGAAGGGGCGCAGGGCGCGCTGTTGGATATCGACCACGGCACCTATCCTTTCGTCACCTCGTCGAACACGGTCGCGGCGCAAGCCGCCACCGGCTCGGGCCTCGGGCCCGGCGCCATCGGCTATGTGCTCGGCATCACCAAGGCCTATACGACGCGCGTCGGCGAGGGACCGTTCCCGACCGAGCAGAAGAACGACGTCGGCGAGCGCCTCGGGGCGAAGGGCAAGGAATTCGGCACCAACACCGGGCGCAAGCGCCGCTGCGGCTGGTTCGATGCGGTGCTGGTGCGCCAGGTCGTGCAGGTCAGCGGCATCGACGGCATCGCGCTGACCAAGCTCGATGTGCTCGATGGTCTCGACGAGATCCAGATTTGTGTGAAATATCGGCTCGACGGTGAGGAGCTCGACTATTTCCCGGCGGCGCAGGGAGACCAGGCGCGCGTCGAGCCAATCTACGTGACCGTGCCGGGCTGGAAGGAATCGACGCAAGGCGCGCGCAGCTGGGCCGAACTTCCGGCACAGGCGGTGAAATATGTGCGATACATCGAGGAATTGATCGGCGCTCCGGTGGCGATGCTGTCGACGAGCCCCGAGCGCGACGACACCATTCTGGTGCAGGATCCTTTCCAGGATTGAGACGCGGACGCGTGGGAGGTAGGCGGATTGACGTGGACGGGGTGGCCAGAGGCTGACGATGGCTGATTATTACGCGATCCTGAAACGGGCTATCAGCGGCCTCGCCGAGCCGACGGGCGAGGCGCGACGGTCCGTCTATGAGAAGGCGCGATCCGCCCTCGTCCAGCAACTGAAGTCCTTCGATCCGCCGCTTACCGCCTCCGAGATCACCCAGCAGCGGCTGCAGCTCGAAGACGCCATCCGCAAGGTCGAGTCGGAGGCGGCCAAGGGCTTGCTGTCGCAGGCGCTGAGCCGCGTCGCCTCGCTCGACCGGCTGCAGCATGGGGTGACCGAGCAGCGGCCCGCGGCGGAAGCCAAGCCGCCCGAAATCAGGCCTTCCGAAACCGCGCACACCGACCCCAAGCCGGCCGTCCTGCCGCCGGCGAGCGAGCATTCCGGCCCGCGCATGACGGATACGCCGCCGCCGCCCGCCCGGAACGAGATGCGTCCGCCGACGGGCGAGCCGGGGGAGAAGACCGGTGCGACGAAGTCGCCGCTCGGGTCGCTGCGGACCGGGACGACGCAGCCGCCGGAGCGCACCGGCGCGACAGAGCGGACACCGGAGCGCACCGGCGCGACAGAGCGGATGGCGGAGCGCACCGGCGCGACAGAGCGGACGCCGGAGCGGACGGGCACGACCGCTCCGCCGGCCGTGGACAGGCCGCGAGCGGATACTCTCTGGGGCAATGGCGGCCCGACGCGGCCGCCGATGACGCCGCCAATGGCGCCTCCGACAGCGACCGGACGCACCCGGGCGTCGTCTGACACCATGCCACCGCCGGTCGACGAGTTCACGCGCGGCCCGGCGACCGGCGAGCGCACCTCCGCCACCGGCGGGCTGAAGCGCCGCTCGTCGCTGGAGATCGCCCGGCTCGGCGCGACCGCGGGCGATGGCTCCGGCGGGCTCGAAAGCGTCACCCAGCCGGTGCAGACCGCGGCGCTGAAGAAGGCGGTCGACGACATCGACAAGCTCGGCGTCGCCACGTCGGCTTCGGCGAAGCGGGCGCGTGACGCGCTTTCGGTCACGCAACAGCCGCTGGACGACGAATTGTCGACGGGTGGCCGGCGCGAACGGCAGCGTGGCCGGGCGCGGGCCGACAACAATCGGCGCGGTACGGCCCGGCGCGACGACGCTGAGACGGCGCCCGAGCAGCGCGAACGGTCGTCACGCTGGCCGCTGGTGATCGGGCTGGTCGTCGCGGCCGCCGTGGTGGCACTCGGCGGCGCGGCCATCTACCTGCAGCGAGACGTGATCGCCGCCTATATCGGCGTGCAGAAGGAACGCATCAGCGCGGCGACGACGCATCATCCGTCAACGGAAAAGTCGGTGGTCAAATCGACCGACAGGCTGCTGCCGGATGAAGGTCCAGGCAAGACCACGACGCCGGGCGGCGTCAAGGTCGTCACCACCCAGCCGATCAGCCCCGGCCCGGATGCCGCCGCGCCCAACGGTCCGGGCGGGCAGAGCGAAGTTGCCCCGTCTTCCACCGGTCAGACGCCGCCGGCCGCCAGCCCGGCGGCACAGCCGCCGAACGCCACGACGCAACCTTCGGACCCGGTGGCCCAGTCGTCCGCGCCGCCGACCCCGGTCACGCCCGGCGAAGTGCCGCCGATCGTGCAGAAGGCGACGCTGCTCGAAGAAGCGGCCGACGGCGGCACTCAGCCGGTGACGACGCAGGGCAAGGTCATCTGGCAGACGGTGAAGGAACCGTCGAACCAGCCGGACAAGCCGATGGTGACGCGACTGAAGGCACGGGTCGAGATTCCGGATCGCGGCATCGTGGTGCTGCTGTCGATGGAGCCCAACACCGACACCAGCCTGCAGGCGAGCTATATGCTGAAGCTTGAATTCAAGGTGCCGCCCGACTTCAAGGATAAGGGGGTCGCGCGGGTGCCCGGCATCATCATGCGGGCGACCGAGCAGTCGCGCGGCGGCGATCCGCTCGCCGGCGCCACGGCCAAGGTGCCGAACGGCATGTTCTGGATTGCGCTCTACGCCGACGACGCCAGCAAGGCGCGCAACGTGCTGTTGATGAAGGATCGTGGCTGGATCGACATCCCCATCGTCTACGACACCAATCGCCGCGCCATGCTCAGCCTGGAAAAGGCCGGCGCGGGCGACCGCGTGTTCTCCGATGCCTTCGCCGCGTGGTCGAGCGGCGGCTGAGCCGCCGTCTCGTTGCCGCCGGTCGGATCGACTTCGCCCTGGACATGACGATGGCGCCGGATCGGGACCGGCGGAGCGCCGACGGCCGCAGTTGGCGAGCGCGGGGCCGTGGTCGAGCCCCCGACCACGGCGGCGGGTGATATGCGCCTGCGGTCTGGCGCCGCCTCAGTAAAGGGCTTGCCCGGCCGGCCGCTTTCAGTCATGGTCGGTGCAGTTCCGAGGGGTGCTCCCGCAAGAGAGCTGAGATGGCGTGGCCGTAATGGCATCGGCGCCGGACCCTTTGAACCTGATCCGGGTTATGCCGGCGAAGGGACGGGAACGGATGGCTAGCCGCCTCGGCGCAGGTTCAAGCGTCGCCCCCTGGTAGCTCTTCCGTCGATCGGCCCTTGGCCGCGAGGAGAGCGAATTGGGCCAACAGCGCCTTTCACCTCAGACTTTCGCGGATGGCCGGACATGAGTCCGCGGCTGATGCACGCCGGGCGCGTCCTGGCCGCCATCCTCATGCCGCTGGGGCTGTGGTGGGCGATCGTCATTGTCGCGCGGCCGGAACCTTTCATCCTGCCGGGGCCGGACCGGGTCGTTCTCGCCTTCATCCGGCGCTGGCCGGAGCTGCTCTCCCATGGTGCGACGACGGCACTCGAGATCGTGCTGGGGCTCATCGCCGGCTGTGTGGTCGGCGCCGGCCTGGCGCTGCTGATGGCGTTGAGCCCGCGCTTCGGCCGGCTGGCGACGCCGGTGATCGTGGCTTCGCAATCGCTGCCGACCTTTGCCATCGCGCCGGTGCTGGTGCTGTGGTTCGGTTTCGGCCTGATGTCGAAAGTGGTGATGGCGACGATCGTCATCTTCTTTCCGGTCGCCTCCGCCTTCCATGATGGCCTGACGCGCACGGATGCCGGCCTTCTCGACCTCGCCAACCTTTACGGCGCCGACGGCTGGCAGCGCCTGACCGTCATCCGCGTGCCCGCAGCGCTGCCCGGCCTCGTCTCCGGACTGAGGATGGCTGCCACCGTCGCCCCGATCGGCGCCATCATCGGCGAATGGGTCGGCGCCTCCTCCGGCCTCGGGCTCGTCATGATGCAGGCGAACGCGCGGCTGCAGACCGATTTCATGTTCGCCGCGCTGGCCGTCGTCGTCGCGCTGGCCGTCGCCATCCGTCTCCTCGTCGATGCGCTCACCCGGCATCTCGTCCCCTGGGCGCCGGAGACGGCGCGCTGATCCCCCGCAACGACCCAACACCAACAGGATCCTCATGATGAAGCGATTGCTCCTGGCTTCGGCCGTCCTCCTCGCCTTGGCGGTGCCGGCGTCCGCCGCCGACAAGCTGTCGGTGGTGCTCGACTGGTTCGTCAATCCCGACCACGCGCCGCTGGTCATCGCCAAGGAGAAGGGGTTCTTCAAAGAGGCCGGGCTCGAGGTGGAACTGATCCCGCCGGCCGATCCGAGCGCGCCGCCACGCCTGGTTGCCGCCAAACAGGCCGACATCGGCATTACCTACCAGCCGGATCACATGCTGGCCGTCAAGGAAGGTCTGCCGCTGGTGCGCTTCGGCACGCTGATCGAGACGCCGCTCAAGACGGTGATGTCGCTGGAATCGGGGCCGGTGAAGACGCTCGCCGACCTGAAGGGCAAGAAGATCGGGTTCTCGGTCACAGGCTTCGAAGATGCCATTCTCGGTGAGATGCTGCACTCGGTCGGGCTGACGCTCAAAGACGTCGAGCTCATCAACGTCAACTTCGCCCTGTCCGGGGCGCTCTTGTCCGGTCAGGTCGACGCGGTGGTCGGCGGCTATCGCAATTTCGAGGCGACCGAACTGCAACTGGCCGGCAAGAAGGCGCGCGTATTCTTTCCCGAAGAGAACGGCGTGCCGGCCTATGACGAGCTCATCTACGTGACGCATAAGGATCGCGCCGGCGACCCGGTGCTGCGCCGCTTTCTCGACGCGGTCGAGAAGGCGACCCTATGGCTGTCGAACCATCCGGACGAGGCGTGGGGCATCTTCAAGGCGTCGGACGCCAAGCTCGACGACGAATTGAACAAGCGCGCCTTCTACGACACGCTGCCGCGCTTC
>JARLIU010000174.1 GCA_031291595.1 Ancalomicrobiaceae bacterium
AGCATCTCGACATAGGCAAGGAGATGGTGGCCGAAGGTCACCGGCTGAGCCGACTGCAGGTGAGTGAAGCCGGGCATGACGGTGCCGGCATGGGCCAGCGCCTTTTCGGCCAGCGCCAGCATCAGGCCGTTCACCTGCGCATCGAGGTGATCGAGCGTATCGCGGACGTAGAGGCGGAAGTCGAGCGCCACCTGATCGTTGCGGGAGCGGGCGGTATGCAGGCGGCCGGCCGCCGGGCCGATCAACTCCGCCAGCCGTGCCTCGACGTTCATGTGGATGTCTTCGAGCGAGCGCTTGAAGACAAAGCTGCCGGCTTCGATCTCGGCCTTGATGGCGTCAAGCCCGGCGCGGATCGCCTCGGCGTCGTCCCTGCCGATGATGCCCTGGTCGGCGAGCATCGCCGCGTGCGCCTTCGAACCGGCGATATCCTGGGCGTAGAGCTTTCGATCGTATGCGATCGAGGCGTTGATCTCCTCCATGATGGCGTCGGGGCCGGAGGAGAACCGTCCGCCCCACATCTTGTTCGCCGTGTCGCCGTCCGCCATCGCCTCACCCTTTCCGCCGGCTTGTGCCGACCCAAGCGCGGTATAACCTGATTTTGATCGTCCGTACGGCTCGCGTCGGGCCCTGGGCGCATGCTATCGCCGCGAATGCGGCGCCAAGTCCGGGTCCGATCGATGACCCGAGTTCGCTTCCCGAAGAAAGACCCGTTCTCTATGAGTGCAAGATGACCGCAGCCGAACCGATGCCTGATCCGAAGCCGAAACGCCGCTGGCCGCTCGCCGCCGGTGCCGCGCTCGTCCTGATCGTTGCCGCCGGCGCGGTATACGGGATCGGAGGGCTTCCTGGCAACGCCGGGCTCACGGGGCCGGACGGCGAGCCGCTGTGCGTCAAGACGCATGAGGTGACGGCGCGGGTGAAGCCGGCGATCCACGGCGAGGTGGCCGGCTTGGTCCCGGCGTCGCAGCCGCTGTCGCTGTCGCAATTGACGTTCACCAATGCCGACGGCAACAAGGTGTCGCTTGCGGCCTGGGCCGGCAGGACGGTGCTGCTCAATCTCTGGGCCACCTGGTGCGCGCCGTGCCGGGCCGAGATGCCGGCGCTCGACAAATTGCAGGCGGCGATGGGCAACAAGGCTTTCGAGGTGGTGGCGGTCAACATCGATACGGTCGGGGCGGACAAGCCGAAGAAGTTCCTCGCCGATATCGGCGTTGCGTCGCTGCCGTTCCGGTCCGATCCGTCTCTCGGCATCTTCAAGGCGCTGCAGAAGGTCGGGCGCAGCCGCGGCCTGCCGACGACCATGCTGATCGACGGCGAGGGCTGCGAGATCGGCACCATGTATGGTCCGGCGGAGTGGGATCGTCCGGAAGCGCAGAAGCTCATCCAGGCGGCGCTGGCGAAGTGAGACTCGGCCGGGAGAGACTGCCGGTCGGGGCCGGTCCGGTCGAGCTGTCGAAGGTGCCCGGCTGAAGAAGTGCCGGGTCAGGGCGTGACGATGATCTTGCCGACGACGCGGCGCGAGGCCAGTGCGGCGAGCGCCTCGCCGGTGCGTTCAAGCGGATAGGACGCGTGGATGTGCGGCTTCAGCGCACCGCGCACAGCCCAATCCATCAGCTGGCGGATCAGATCGGCGTAGGCTTCCGGTTCGCGCGCGACGAATTCGCCCCAGAATACGCCGCGGATGTCGGCGCCCTTCAGCAACAACAGATTGAGCGGAATTTTCGGGATCTCGCCGCCGGCGAAGCCGACGACGAGATGCCGGCCGCGCCAGGCGAGCGCGCGGATCGCCGGCTCCGCGTATTTGTCTCCGACCGCATCGTAGACGACGTCGACCCCGATGCCGTCGGTCAATTGCTTCAGCCGCGCCTTCAGGTCCTCGCGGGAATAGTCGATGAACTCGTCGGCCCCCTTGTCCCGGCAAAAGGCAAGTTTTTCGGGCGACGAGGCACAGGCGATGACCCGGGCGCCCATCAATTTGGCAACTTCGATCGCTGCCTGGCCGACGCCGCCAGACGCGCCGAGGATGGCGATGGTTTCGCCCGGCTTCAATTCGCCGCGATCGGCGAGCGCGTGCAGCGTCGTGCCATAGGTAATGGTGAGGCTGGCGGCCAATTCGAACGACAATTCGTCCGGAATGGCGATCAAGTCGCTTTCGGCGACGACCACCTTCTCGCGGGCGGCGCCGTAGCGGGAGAGCGCGATCACCCGGTCGCCGGGCTTGGCCCAGTCGCAATCGCTGCCGAGGCTGTCGACCTCGCCGGCCAGTTCGCCGCCCGGGGAAAACGGCAGCGCGGGCTTCAGCTGGTATTTGTCTTCGAGGATGAGCAGGTCGAAGAAGTTGAGGCCGATGGCGCGCACCCGGACCACGACTTCGCCGGGACCGGCGACGGGTTCAGCGATGTCCGCGACGCTCAGGGTATCGGGAGGCCCGAACGCCCGGCACAGGACAGCCTTCATGCTACGCCCCCTAGTCTTCGCCCCCAGCCGTTTCCGCCGGGTCGTCCATTCGCCCGCGGCCCGGCAAGGTTTTGCCCGGGCCCCCGGTCGCCCCGCCGCTTCTCCTAGCACGTAGGCGGCGGGTTGCAAGGCGTTGGCAGGCGGCTCACAGCCGGCCGACTGCCGGTCGGCGCGAGGCCTTCAGGCGGGCTGCGACAGTCTCGGCCTGACGGAAGACGCGTACGAAGTTGCCGCTCATCAGTTTGGCCAGTGCCTCGTCGTCCCAACCGCGGCGCACCAGTTCAGCGATGAGATGGGGGAAGCGGCTGACGTCCTCGAGGCCCTCCGGCGTCGGGCCGCCGTAGAAGTCGGAGCCGATGCCGATATGGTCGATGCCGACGCGGGCGGTCATATAGTCGATGTGATCGGCGAGTTCGGCGATCGTGACCCGCGGCTTCGGGCCCTTCTCGGCGGCGACGGCCGCCATGGCGCTGCGGAATTCGAGACCGTGGCGCGCCTTGCCGTAGCCATCGCGCAGCGACCGCGCCCAGTCGAGCGCCGCCTGGCTGATGAAATCCGGCACGAAGGTGGCCATGACGATGCCGCCATTCTGCGGGATCCGGGCGAGTACGTCGTCGGGCACGTTGCGCGGATGCTGGCACAGCGAATAGGCGTTGCAGTGGGTGAACAGCACCGGCGCTTCCGTCACGTCGAGCACGGCGCGCATGGCGTCGTGCGACGTGTGCGACAGGTCGACCATCAGCCCGAGCCGGTTCATCTCGGCGATCACCTGGCGGCCGAAGTCGGTCAAGCCGCCGTGCCGCTGCTCGTCGGTGGTCGAATCGATCCAGGCGAGCGTCTCGTTGTGGCAGAGCGTCATGTAGCGCGCGCCGAGCCGGTGAAAGATCGACAGGATCTCCAGGCTCTCCTCGATCGCGACGCCGCCCTCGACCGCGACGAAGCTGGCGATCCTGCCGTCGGCTTTGGCCCTGGCGACATCGTCGGGCGACGTTGCGGCGAGCAACGTGTCGGCGTGCGCCTCGGTGAAGCGGTGGATCAGTTCGATCTGCTCAAGCGCGGTCCTGAGGGGATGCGGCACGTTCGTCGGGATGAAGGCGGCCCAGAACTGCGCGGCGACACCGCCGGCTTGCAATTTGGCCAGATCGGTGTCGCGGCCGGGGCGGTCTTCGGTCAATCTGGCGGCAGCGACGTCGCTGCCGTGATGGGCGCGGATCTCCCAGGGCATGTCGTTGTGGGCGTCGAGCAGGGGAACGCGAGCGATCAGGTCGCGGGCATGGGTCAGGGCGACATCGGCTTCGGGCAAGAGAGGATCCTGGGAATGGCGGGGGAAACGGGGAAGCGATTGCTTCGGCTGAGCTTGGCAGGGAATCACGCCCAAATCTCGCCCATTTCACGACAGAGGGTCTAGCGCAAACCACGGTACGCGTTCTGCGTGCTGACTTCGCGGTTCCGTTAGCGGTGCGGGCGCCTTCGGCCGAGTGCGGCCGGTGGGGTGCAAGCCAGCGAAGCGGCCCGAGGCATGCCGGGACGGATCAAATTTGATCGAGCGTGGCAACGCCTTGGTAACCAGATGTGTGCTCCGGTAAATTGCCGGTAAAGTTCCGGGCCCGGCGCATCGCACGGGATCGTCACGGCTGTAAAGGGAAGACCAACCGACCATGAAGACCGTCCGTCTGGTACTGATGGCCACGGCCATTGCAACGGCTTCCGCCCTGCCGGCATACGCCCAGGCGACCCCGATGCTGCTCGTGCAGTCGAAAGACTGGAGCGCTGTTACGGCCAATGGTGCCAAGGGGAAAGTCTGCTATGCGCTGTCGAAGCCGACGAAGTTGGAACCGGCCAATTTGAAGCACGGCGACGTGTTCTTCTTCGTCTCCATCCGACTCGGCGAGAACATCCGCAACGAGCCGTCGATCCAGGTCGGCTATCCGCTCAAGGAAGGCAGCAAGGTCAATCTCGACGTCGACGGCAAGAAATATACGCTGTTCACGCGCGGCGATGGCGCCTGGCTGGAGACGCCCGGCGACGAGGCGAAGCTGCTCGACACCATGAAGAAAGGCAGCAAGATGTCGGTTGCTGCCACGTCGCAGCGCGGCAGCGCCACCTCGTATGCCTTCTCGCTCGCCGGCCTCAGCGGCGCGCTCGACGCCATTGCCAAGGAATGCAAGTAGTCCGGCGGTGCGCCGCATGGCTTAGACGTTGCTGATGCTCTCGGCTTGGGAGCATTGGCGGTCAGCAACTTCGGCCGGACATCAAGCGAGGGACGTGCGGTGCCGGAGCGCACGTCGTGGTCACCAGCCTGCGCGGATGAACGGGCGGCCCGAAGCGGGCCTGCGTCAATATTTGACAATATGTTGTCAATATGGTTATCTATTGTCATGTCCCAGATCGAAGGCATTACCGACCTGATCCTCGAAGTGTTCCGCCTCAACGGCGCGCTTGTGCACGCCGGCGACGGGCTTGTGGCCGATATCGGCCTGACCAGCGCGCGCTGGCAGGTGCTGGGCGCCATTGCGCTGACGACGCAGCCGCTGTCGGTAGCGGGCATCGCCCGGACCATGGGGCTCAGCCGGCAAGCCGTGCTGCGTCTCGTCAAGGAGATGATCGGCGACGGTCTGTTGCGGCTGGCGGAAAACCCGCATCACCGGCGCGCCCGACTGGTGCTGATGACCGTGACCGGGGAAGCGGTCTATGCCGCGGCGATCGCACGGCACCGGCCCTGGGCGGAAGGGCTGGCGCGCGACCTCGATCGCGACGCCATAGGCACGGCAACGACGCTGCTGCGCGCCCTGCGGCAGCATCTCGATGCGGCGCGTACCCGAGAGGTCGACGATGATTAGGCGGTTGCACGGAATCGCCGGCGGGCTCGCCTTGGCCATCATCCTCACCTTCTGGCTCTCGACGGTGGCAAGCGAATTGTCGGGGTTGCCGGGCTTCATCGTCTCGGTGAAACGCGCGATCCCCTGGGGCTTTCTCCTGCTTGTTCCGGCGATCGCGGCGGCCGGCGCGACGGGCTTCCGGCTGGGCAAGGGTCGGCGCGGACCGCTGATCGCCGCCAAGCGCCGGCGCATGCCGATCATTGCGCTGAACGGGGTCTGCGTGCTGGTGCCCTGCGCGCTGGGACTGGCGTATCTCGCCGGTGAAGGCCGGATCGACGGGGTGTTCTACGCCGTGCAAGCCATCGAACTCGTCGCCGGCGCGGTCAATATCGCGTTCATGGCGCTGAACCTGCGCGACGGGCTGCGGCTCAGGCGCCGTCAGGCCTGACCGGCTGTCACGATCTGCCAGATGCCCTTGGCGCTGATTGCCAAGCCCATGATCAGCACCAGCGCGCCGGAGACGTAGGGCAGGCGGTTCGCCCAGACCTCGAAGCCGGACCAGGACTTTGCCGCCTGTCGCGTGCCCCAGGCCGCCGCGACGCCGACGGCGACGAGGGTGATGGCCAGTCCGACGCTGAAGGCTGCGACCATCGCCGCGCCGAGCGACAGCGCCTTCACCTGCAGGCAGACGAGCAGGACGGCGACTGCCGCCGGGCATGGCAACAGCCCGCCGGTGAAGCCGAACCACACGATGTCGAAGCGACTGACGTTGCCCCGCCCGACAAAGCGCGTCTCGATGGCGCGGGCGTGCGCCGCCGCATGGGCATCGTCCTCGTCGTCGTGCGAGTGGGCGTGCGGCTCATCGTGGTGATGATCGTGGTCATGGTCATGGTCATGCGCGCGTCCGGCGGACCGGCCGGCGACGGACCAGATCAGCCGGGAAGAGAGGGCGACGATCAGCACCCCGGAGATCAGGACGAGCCAGGGCTCGGCCTTGTCGAGGACAAGTTTGTCGCCGAGGCTCAGCCCGACGAGCGCGATCACCCAGACGACAATGGTATGGCCAGCCGCCGCGGAGAGGCCCAGCAGCACGGCATCGCCGATCGATCCCTTGATGGCGACGATGAAGGCCGCCATCAGCGATTTGGAATGGCCGGGTTCAAGCGCGTGCAGGGCGCCGAGGATGAGCGCCGCCGGCAGATAGATCCAGGGATTGGCAGCGCCTTGTTCGATGAGGGCGACGAGATCTGGCATGGCTCTCACAAAAATTTGGCAAGTTGCTTCAGCTCTTGCAGGGTCGACTTGAGTTCGGCGCTGTCGCCGGGCGTCAGGCAGTGCTCGATGTGATCGTGGATCAGCTGCTGCTTGGCCTTGGCGATCGCCGCCTCGACGGCGCTGAGCTGCTGGGCGATGTCGAGGCAGGGACGGCCATCTTCGAGCATGGCGACGACGGAGCGCAAATGGCCTTCGGCGCGCTTCAGCCGTTTGAGGATGTCCGGGTGGGATGCGTGGATCGTCATGGTCTGATCTTCATGCCGGTACGCTGCGGGCAATGGCGGCAGCGCCCGAGGTCCGCGAGTTTTCCTATCCTGGGGGATAGGATGTGCGCATGCTATCCCCCAGGATAGGATAAGGCAAGCGGCTATTGCCACGCAGATGTCTGGCCGCTCCCTCCGCATCCGGTTTGAGATCCGGGTGCTCGCGGCATGCCTGGGGGTGGACCGATCGACGGACCGAAGCGTCGCTGCCGCATCGGGCGATGCGTCCCAGCGCGGGGCATACGCGTCCGCAAATGGCCAGATCGGCCCAAACGGCCGGCCGCCATGCGGCGGCCCGCGCCGGTCAGAGCGGCAGGCCCTCGCCCGGTTCGAGGAAGCGCTGCAGCTGCCGCACGATCTGGTCGGCATGGGCGATCGCCAGCCGGTCGGACAGCGAGACATCGCGCGCTTCGATCGCGGCGATGATGGCGTCGTGCTCAGCGGCGTATTCCTGCGGCAACTGGTCGTCGAAGGTGCGGTAATACAGGCGCAACAGCCGGAGCCCCTCGTCGAGCAGGCGACCGGTCAGGTCCTGGTAGTAGCTGTTGTGGCCGGCGACGGCGATGGCGAAATGCAGGTCGCGGTTGCTGGTCAGCATCGCCATGACGTCGCGCGCCTCGACGGCTGCGACGAATTTCGTCTGCAGCGTGCGCATCGTCTGCAGGTCGCGGGCCTGACGGCGCTCGGCGGCCAGCCGGCCGGTGACGCGGTACATCAAGGTCAGCGCGTCGAGGTAGTGCGGCACGCGGCCGAAGTCGATCGCCGAGACGATGGTGTTGCGGTTGGGCAGCGTCGTCGCCAGCCCTTCCTGTACCAGCCGGGCCAGCGCCTCGCGCACCGGCGTGCGCGACATATCGAAGCGCTGCGATAGGCCGGTCTCGTCCAGCGAGGCGCCGGGGGGCAGACTCATGTCGAGGATCTCGGCCTTCAGCGTCTGGTAGATCTTGATCGGGCCGCTGCCGCGCGGAGGTGGTGAGTAGCTCATGCGATTTTGTTACCTTGACTAAGCCGACCACGCAAGTATACAGAATGTCGACACAGATCGAGCCGCATGGAGGGCATCCGATGAACCCACGCCAGAGCTGGAAAGGCGTCTTTCCGGCAGTGACCTCGCAGTTCCGCGCCGATTTCTCGTTCGATGCTGCCGCCACCGCCCGCGTCATCGATGCACTCGTCCGCGACGGCATTTCCGGCCTGGTCGTCGCCGGCACCGTCGGTGAAAATACCGCGCTGTCGCCCGGCGAAAAGCAGGAGTTGCTCGAAGCGGCGGTCGGTGTCGTGGCCGGGCGCGTTCCGGTGATCTGCGGCGTCGCCGAATATACCACCGAGCTTGCCGCCGCGACGGCGCGGCTGGCCAAGACGGCCGGCGTCGATGGATTGATGGTGCTGCCGGCCATGGTCTATCCGGCCAAGCCGCGCGAGACGCTGGCGCATTTTCGCGGCGTGGCGTCGGCGACCGACCTGCCGGTGATGATCTACAACAACCCGCCCGCCTACCGCACCGACGTGACGCCGGCGATGCTGTCGAGGCTGTCGGATGTCGAGACGATCGTCGCCTTTAAGGAGTCCTCGGGCGATACCCGGCGATTTGTCGATCTTCGCAACCTCACCGGCGACCGCTTCATCCCGTTCTGCGGGCTCGACGACGTGGTGATGGAAAGCGTGCTGTTGGGCGCCGTCGGCTGGGTGTCGGGCATGTCCAACATTTTTCCGCGCGAGGGCGAGACGCTGTTCCGCCTCACCGTCGCCGGCCGCATTGCCGAGGCGCGCGCGCTGTACGACTGGTTCATGCCGCTGTTGCATCTCGACGCGCGGCCGGACCTCGTGCAGGCGATCAAGCTCGCCGAGTTCATTGCCGGGCGTGGCGACTGGCGCACCCGGCCGCCGCGGCTGGGGCTCGAAGGGACCGAGCGCGAGGAGATCGAGGTGCTGATGCGCGATGCACTGGCGCAGCGCCCGGCGCTGCCCGACGTCGGCCTGCCGGTTGCGTGAGTGGCGCCGACAATCGGTACGGCCGTCGGCTTGACGGCGGCCCTTCAATCGGGTGGCATTCTCTGCGGAGATTTGACGATGACGCGGCACACGTTCTTCTGCATCGACGGCCACACCTGCGGCAATCCGGTCCGGGTGGTCACCGGCGGCAGCATTCCGGTGCTTGACGGCGCCAGCATGTTCGAGCGCCGGCAGCACTTCCTGAAGGATTACGACTGGATCCGGCAGAGCCTGATGTTCGAGCCGCGCGGCCACGACATGATGTCCGGCTCGATCCTGTATCCGCCGACCCGGCCGGATTGCGACGTCGCCATCCTGTTCATCGAGACCTCCGGCTGCCTGCCGATGTGCGGCCACGGCACCATCGGCACGGTGACGACGATCATCGAATACGGTCTGATCCAGCCGAAAATCCCGGGGCTGCTCAGGCTCGACACGCCGGCCGGTCTGGTCGAGGCGCGCTACGTGCAGAACGGCCCCTACGTCGATAGCGTCAAGCTGATCAACGTGCCGGCATTCCTGTTGGGCCGCGACTATCCGGTCGAGGTGCCCGGCTTCGGCGAGGTGAAGGTCGACGTCGCCTACGGCGGCAATTTCTATGCGATCGTCGAGCCGCAACCCGGCTATGCGGACCTGTCCGATCTGCCGCCGTCGCGCATCCTGGAGCTGTCGCCAAAGCTCCGGACCGCCTTCAATGCCCGGCACCGCATCGCCCATCCGACCAATCCGGCGATCGACCGGCTGACCCATGTATTGTGGACCGGCAAGGCGCAGTCGCCGGGCGGATCGGCGCGCAACGCGGTCTTTTACGGCGACAAGGCCATCGACCGCAGCCCGTGTGGCACCGGCACCTCGGCGCGCATGGCGCAGCTCTCCGCCACCGGGCGGCTCAATCCCGGCGAAGCCTTCGTGCATGAGAGCATTATCGGCTCCACGTTTACCGGCCGCATCGAGGCGCTGACCGAAGTCGCCGGCCGCCCCGCCATCATTCCGTCGATCGAGGGCTGGGCGCGGGTCACCGGCACCAACACCATCTTCGTCGACGACCGCGATCCCTACTGGCGCGGCTTCCTGGTGACGGACTGAGCCAGGGGCGAGGGCCGATTTTCAGGCAATCTCAATGCCGAACACGCCGGCGAAGCCCTGCCGTCCGGCCGGCGTGATGGCAAGCGCCCGCGTGCCCGACTGCCGCCCGACCCAGCCGAGCGCGAGCGAACGGGAAAAGAGCGCCGCGCCCAGACGTCCGGCGAGATGCGGCCGACGCTCGCTCCAATCGAGGCAGGTGCGGCACAGCGGTCGCTTCGACGCGCCGGAGCCGGCGAGGTCGATGCCGAAATTGGCGAGGAAGCGCTCGCCGTGCGCGGTCAGGGCCGCGGCCGCGTCATCGAGCCGGATCGCCTCGCAGCGCACCAGGGCAGCGGCGATGCCGACGCCGAGCCGTCCGGCCATGTGGTCGTAGCAGCTGCGCGCCGTGCGGAGCGTCGCGTCGCGCGGCCCGACCGGGCGGTAGCGGCGGGGACCGTCGATGCCCGCCGCCATCATCACCTCGACGGCCGCCGCGACCTCCGGCCGGGCCAGACGGACATAGCGGTGACGACCCTGCTTCTCCACCGCTATGATGCCGCCGGCGGAAAGCTTTGCCAGATGTTCGGACGTGGTCGAGGCGCTGACGCCAGCGATCCAGGAAAGTTCGCCGGCGGTCAGCGCCCGCCCGTCCATCAGTGCGATGACGATGCTGGCGCGGGCGGGATCGCCCAACAGGCTGGCGAATTCGGCGAGAGTTGTGGTTGAAACGATTGCGCTCATGCCCCGAGCGTAGCGCGGCGGGCGTGCGAACTGAACCGCGAATGCTTCGGCCGCGGACGAAGCATTCCGGCGGCGGGCCGTGCTAGATCTTGGCCGAAGACCATGCGTTCCGATAATGAGATGAGCAACAATCATGAGTGCCAAGCATGCGAGCCTGTCGATCGAAGTTTCGCTGCTGGTGGTATTGTCGACGCTGTGGGGCGCGTCCTACACGCTGATCAAGTTCGGCATTGCCACCATCCCGCCGGTTACCTTCATCGCCGGGCGCACGCTGATCGCCGGAGCGTTGCTGGCCGCGATCCTGGCCGCGCGCGGCATTGCCTGGCCACGCGATCGCCGGACTTGGGGCAGGTTCCTGTTCCAGGCGCTGATGAACAGCGTCATTCCGTTCACGCTGATCGCCTGGGCCGAGCAATCGATCGATGCCGGGCTGGCGGTCATTCTCAATTCGCTGAGCCCGGTATTCACCTTCCTGATCACGGCGTTCGTCACCCGGCACGAGCCGGTCAACCTGGTCTCCGGCTTCGGCATCGTCCTCAGCCTCGCCGGCGTGGCGCTGATGATCGGGCTCGATGCCTTCTCCGGCCTCGGGCGCGAGGTGGTGGCGCAAGGGGCCGTGCTGATCGCCACGCTCTGCTATGCCGTCGGCGCGATTTCCGGCAAGGGATTCAAGGGCCTCGATCCGACGGTACCGGCCGCGGGGTCGATGCTGTGCGGCGCGGCCCTGCTGATCCCGTTGAGCCTCGTCGTCGACCGGCCGTGGACGGTGACGCCGTCCCTCTCCTCGCTCGTCGCGCTCGTCGGCCTCGCCGTGTTCTCGACCGCACTGGCCTTCGTCATCTTCTTCCGGCTGATGCAGACGCTCGGATCGGTTCGGACCACCAGCCAGGCCTTCCTGCGGGTGCCGATCGGCGTCGGCATCGGCATGGTGTTGCTTGCCGAGACACCGAAGCCGACCACCTGGATCGGCCTCGTCTGCGTTGGCTTCGGCGTGGCCGCCATCACCCTGCGCCGAGCCGCTGCCAAATCGGCAGTTCCCCAGCCGTCCGCCACCTGATCAAGCCGGCGTGAAGCGAGGATTGTTGCCGGCAAGCCATAATCAGATTATCGAAGGGGCCAAATTCCGCGCCAGACGACGTGCGCGACGCGAGATCTGATCCATGACATCCGACGTTTCCCATTCGCCCGGTGCCGCCCGGACGCTCGATCCCGCCGCCATTGCCCATCTGCACGGCATCATGAAGGAGGCCGAGACGGCGCCGCAGCGCGATGCGCGGCCGTCGCTCTTGGGCATGAGCCGCCAGGAGATCGGGCTGGCGCTCAAGTCCATCGGGCTTGAAGACCGGCAGATTCGTATGCGTACGGCGCAACTTTGGCACTGGATGTATTTGCGCGGTGCATCGTCATTTGCCGACATGACCAACGTGTCGAAGACGCTGAGAACGGAACTCGAAGGCCGTTTCGCCATCGGCCGGCCGGAAATCGTCACCGAGCAGATCTCCGTCGACGGCACGCGCAAATGGTTGCTGCGCTTCCCACCGCGCGGCGCCGGCCGGCCGGTGGAAGTGGAGACGGTCTATATCCCGGAGGAGGGCCGCGGCACGTTGTGCGTCTCGTCCCAGGTCGGCTGCACGCTCACCTGTTCGTTCTGCCACACCGGAACGCAGAAGCTGGTCAGGAACTTGACTGCGGAAGAGATCGTCGCGCAGATCGTGGTGGCGCGGGAACGCCTGGGCGATTTTCCGCTGCCGGGCATCGCCGGACCGCACCCCGAACCAGGTGTCGCCGTGCCGTCGGAAGGCCGGCTCGTCTCCAATGTGGTGATGATGGGCATGGGCGAGCCGCTGTTGAATTTCGAGGCGGTCAGGAATGCGCTCATGATTGCCATGGATGGCGATGGCCTGTCGCTATCCAGGCGGCGCATAACGCTGTCGACCTCGGGCGTGGTGCCGATGATCCCGCGGGCCGGCGCCGAGATCGGCACGTTGCTCGCCATTTCGCTGCATGCGGTCAGGGACGACCTGCGCGATGACCTTGTGCCGCTCAACCGCCGCTATCCGATCGCCGAGCTGCTGGAGGCGTGCCGACAGTATCCCGGCCTGTCGAATGCCCGCCGCATCACCTTCGAATACGTCATGCTTGCCGGCGTCAACGACAGCGTGGCCGACGCGCGCGAGTTGGTGCGGCTGTTGAAAGGCATTCCGGCCAAGATCAACCTCATTCCGTTCAATCCCTGGCCGGGCTCGAAATACGAGTGTTCCGATTGGGATACGATCGAGACCTTCGCCGAGGTGGTCAATCGTGCCGGCTATGCCAGTCCGATCCGCACGCCGCGCGGCCGCGACATTCTGGCCGCCTGCGGGCAATTGAAGTCGGCGAGCGAGAAGATGCGGGCGTCGGAACGGCTGGCGCTTCTCGCCATGGCGGGTGGCAACGGCGAGGACTGAGGCGGCTGCCCGTCTCGCCGGCATCGGTCGGTCGCTCCGGGCGAAGCCCAAGCGCTGTGGACCGTTGATCGAGCGGTGATGCGCGCTGTCAGACGGCGCGTCTCGGCGATTCCGTCTGAGCCCATCCTGCCCTAGTGGAGCGAATTTGACATTTGAGTCCCACCGAGCTGCGCGGCCTCACTCAAATGTCAAATTCAAAGCTCCACTAGACTCAATGAATTGCTAGTGGTCCTGGGATTCCGACATTTGCATATGAGCGCGCGGCAAGTGGGATGCAAATGTCGGAATCGGACCATTAGGGTTTTTCAGGTACACTCCGCCCGTTGATTCGCCCCGATTTCATGCCGGTGGATTGCCGCTCTGCCACCATGACCGATGACGATGCCGTGAGATTGCGCCGTTCGAATTCCGTCGCCCAGGGTCCGTTCGCCCAGGATCCCTTCGCCCGGGGCCGGCTCGTTCGCGGGCGGCTCGGCCGCATCGTCGGCGCGTATCTCGCCGCCTGCCTCGTCGCCGCGGTGGTGCTCCCCATCCTCTTCCTCATCGGCGATATGGTCGCCGGCCGCTCGCTGGCCATCCGGGCCGGCGACTGGCTGGTGCTGCCGGCCGGTCTGTTTGTCGTCACGGTCGTCGCCGCGGCTCCGTTCGCCACGCTTGCCATCGTGCTGACCGAGGGCTTCAGGCTGGCGGCGCCCATCCCCTATCTTGCCGCCGGCGGGGTGATCGGGCTCGGCGTCGAAGTCGTCGTGCACTGGCTGCCGGTTTTGAAGCCCGATGTGCAGCCGGCGGACATCGTGATCTATGGGATCGTCGCGGTGGTCGGGATGCTGGCCGGGTTCGCCTACTGGCTGATCGCGGTGCGGCATCGCCGGATCGCTGCAGCGCGGTGACGGTGCTTGCATTGGGATGTCCGCCGCCGCACAGTCCGGCGGCTTTTCCGGGCGATGCGCTGAAGGAGACGTGCTTGAACATCGGCAACATCCTGTGGCGGCTGGTGGTCATCGCCTTCGGCCTGCTGGTCGCTCTCGCCGGCTCTGCCGGCATGCTCATCGCCGCGTTCGGGGGACGGGCCTTCTCCTCCGTCGAGGCGAGCCGGCCGTTCTCGGCGTTCCTGCACGTCATCGACGCGGTGTTCCTGCTCGTCGGATTGGCAGGTGCCAGCCTGCCGGTGTGGCTCGTCGCGGTGCTGGTTGGCGAAGCGCTCGCCTGGCGCCGCCTCGTCTATTATCTGGCGACTGGAGCAGTCAGCGGCGGGTTGGCAGCGGTGGTGCCCGGCGCCGTGCCGGCATCACACGATCTCGCCCTGTCGGTCGCCACCGGCCTCGCCGCCGGCCTGATCTATTGGGCGATCGCCGGTCGGCGCGCCGGCGCCTGGGGACCGGAAAAGCCCGGCTCCGGCGCGCCGTCGGCACCGAACGACCCCACTCCCTGACCCGACCGAGCCTTCATGCGTCCAGCCAAACCTGCCGTCATCGTCATCTCATCGCTTGTCACCCGTGGCTCCGTCGGCGGGCGCGGCGCCGTCTTCGCATTGGAACGGCTGGGGTTTCCGGTCTGGTTCGTGCCGACGGTGTGGCTGCCCTGGCATCCCGGACATGGGCGGGCGACGCGGGTGGTCACGCCCGAGGCTGAATTCGCCGCGCTTATCGACGACCTCATCGGCGCCAAATGGTTGGGTGAGGTCGGGGCAGTCTTGACCGGCTATTTCGGCGCGCCGACCCAGGTTGCGGCCGCGGCACGGCTCATCGCGGCGGTGAGGGCGGCGAGCCCGGCGGCGACGTATCTCTGCGATCCGGTCATCGGCGACCGGCGGGCCGACGGGTCCGGCGGGCTCTACGTGCCGGAAACGACGGCTGACGCCATCCGCGACCGGCTGATCGGCAGCTGCGACATCGCCACGCCCAATGGCTTCGAACTCGGCTGGCTGACGGGGCGCGACGTTGCCTCGAGCGGCGAGGCGATCAAGGCGGCACGGGCGCTCGGGCCGGCAACGACGATCGTCACTTCGGCGCCGGCGATGATGACGAATGCCGCGGCAACGCTCCTCGTGACGGCGGAGGATGCGCTGCAGGCCGAGCATCCGCTCGTCGGCTCCGCGCCGCACGGCACTGGCGACCTGTTCGCCGCGCTGTTCCTGGCCCACCGGCTCGATGGTGCCCCGGCGGCGAAGGCGCTGGAGCGCGCGACGGCAAGCGTCTTCGACATGATCGCCCGCTCGGTTCGCACGGGAAGCGACGAACTTCTCGTCGCGGCCGAGCAGGACGTGCTCGAGCATTCGATGGCGCAGGTGACGCTCCGCCACATCTCCGCGCCGCGCCGGCCGCCGAAGCCGGGCGGGCTGTAGGCATGCGCAACGACGCGCCCCGGTCTCGCCTTGCCGGCATCGACGGCTGCCGGGCCGGCTGGATTGCCTGCCTTGTCGATGGCGATGGTGGGCTCGATCCCGAGATCCGCGTCGTGGCCCGGCTCGCCGAAGTGATGGATGGGCCGGATGCACCCGAATTCGCCGCGATCGACATGCCGATCGGCCTTCCCGAGCATTGCGGGCCGGGCGGTCGCGGACCGGAGCGACTGGTGCGGCCCAGGCTCGGCGAGCGGCAGTCATCGGTGTTTTCCATTCCGTCGCGGGCTGCCGTCTACGCCGGCGAAGGGCTCGACGAACGCGCGGCCTATGCGGCTGTTTGTCGCGCCGCGCTGGCGACCTCCGATCCGCCGCGGAAAGTGTCGAAACAGGCGTTCAACCTGTTCCCCAAGATCCGCGAGGTCGATCGCTGGATGGCGGACGGCGGTGCCGGCAGGCTGTACGAGAGCCATCCGGAATTGGCGCTAGCGTGTCTGAACAACTGGTCGGCGATGGTTTTGCCGAAGAAGGTGAAGAGCTTGCCCAACCCCGCCGGCCTCGACGAGCGCCGCGCGCTGCTCGCCCGCCACGGCTTCGAGCCGCGGGTCCTGGCAAGGCCGCCGCGCGGTGCCGGCCCGGATGACCTGATCGATGCCTGTGTGCTCGCGCTGGTTGCCCGCCGCATCCGGCGCGGCGAGGCCGTCTCTTTCCCCGATCCACCGGCACGCGACGGGCGCGGGCTGCCGGTGGCGATCTGGGCCTAGCGGGAATTCGACCATTGCGGCATTGCGACGCGGCAGGAAATGCTGCATCACAGCATGAATGTGCTGCGGGGGCCGTAGATGACCGAAATTGCCAGTCCGAAATCCTTCGCCGGCAACTTCTTCGAGGATTTCCGACTGGGCCAGGTGATCCGCCATGCGACGCCGAGGACGGTGACGTCCGGCGACGTGGCGCTGTATACCGCGCTCTACGGCTCGCGCTTCGCCGTGCAATCATCCGACGCCTTTGCCCGCATCATCGGCTATCGGCGCGCGCCGATCGATGATCTCCTGGTCTTCCACATCGTTTTCGGCAAGACGGTGCCGGATATTTCGCTGAACGCCGTCGCCAATCTCGGCTACGCCGACTGCCGGTTCCTGTGCCCGGTCTATCCGGGCGCGACGCTGACGACCACCTCGGAGGTGATCGGGCTCAAGGAAAACTCCTCCGCCAAGACCGGCGTCGTCTACGTCCGCTCGACCGGCCGAGACGACACCGGCCGCGCCGTGCTCGAATACGTCCGCTGGGTGATGGTGCGAAAGCGCGACGAGGCGTCGCCGGCGCCGGTCGAGCAGGTTCCCGTGCTGCCCAAGGTCGTGCCGATCGAGGCGCTCGGCGTCTCCGTACCGCCGATCGACGAATTGGGCTGGGACGACGACGCTGCGGGCTCGCGCCATCGCTTCGGCGACTATTCCGTCGGCGAGCGCATCGACCATATCGACGGCATGACGGTGGAAGAGGCCGAACACCAGATCGCCACGCGGCTTTATCAGAATCCGGCGAAAGTGCATTTCAACCAATGGGCCGAGAGCCGGGGCCGTTTCGGCAAGCGGCTGATCTACGGCGGCCACGTCATCAGTCTGGCGCGGGCGCTGTCGTTCAACGGGCTCGCCAACGCTTTCCATATCGCCGCCGTCAATGCCGGACGGCATGTGGCGCCGCTCCATGCCGGCAGCACGGTGTTCGCCTGGTCGGAGATCCTGGACAAGGCGCAGCTGCCCGGCCGTAACGATGTCGGGGTGCTCAGGATCCGCACCATCGCCACCGCCGACAAACCTTGCGACGACTTCCCCGACCGGCTGGACGGCGGCGACTTCGATCCCGCCGTCATCCTCGATCTCGACTATTGGGTGCTGATGCCGCTGTAGCGGCGCAGTGCGAGCGGCAAGCCGGTGCATCTGCACGCACCGGCCAGCCGCTGCCGGCCTACTTGCAGCTGTTCTCCAGCCGCTCGATGGCCGCCTTGGCGCCGATCAACGGGAAGGTGGTGGCCTGGATGTGCTTGCTGCCGTCCTCGATCGACAGGGTGCCGCCGGACTTCAGCATGTCGGTCAACAGGTCGGTGCGCTTCCACTCGAATCCCATCACCCCGTTCATCGCCTGGAATTGGCCATCGGCCTCGAACCGGCGCGTGCCGTCGGAGAAGGTGAACTTGGCCTTGAACTCCATGTTGCCGTCCGGCGGCAGCGCGTCGGCATGGAGCGGCGAATACTCCATATAGAGGGTCTTGCCGAAGCAGATGACGGCGAGGCTTGCCGGCTGTTCGCCGGAGCCGACGCAGACCGAGGCGGTCATGCGCGGACCGCCCTCGTCCTCCTCCATTGCCGCCGTCCAGTTGCCGCAAGCGGCGGCCTGGGCGGCATTCGGCAGCGACACGGCAGACATGATCGAATAAGTAACGACAAGGGCGAGCCGCATGTGAGCTCCTCAACTATGCATATTGAAATGCGGCAGCTGCCGGCCGACGATCCGACCGCCGAAGCCGGCGCGAAGCTGCCGTCAGCAGGCCTACACCGCACCGCACAGAGGGGAAAGCCGTGCTCGCCCACTTTCGCATGTTCGCACGCTACAACGCCTGGGCCAACCGGCTCGTCTACGATGCGGCTGCGGTGCTGTCGGATGCCGACTACCGCTCCGACCAGGGTGCCTTCTTCAAGTCGCTCAACGGCACGTTCAACCATCTTCTCGTCGCCGATCGCATCTGGATGCGGCGCTTCACCGGTGAAGGACCGCAGCCGACCGCGCTCGACCAGATCCTCCACGACGATTTCGCCTCGCTCAGACAGGCGCGCGTTGCCGAGGATGCCCGCATCGTCGGCTTTTTCGATCGGCTGACCATCGAACAGGCGGCTGCCAACATGAGCTACCGGTCGCTGCTGGCCGCGGCTTCGGCGACGACGCAGCCGATGGCGGAGGCGATCCTGCATTGCTTCAACCATCAGACGCACCATCGCGGCCAGGTGCATATGATCCTGACGCGGCTGACCGGCGAGGCGCCGGCGCTCGATCTTGCCATCTACCAGCGGCGGCGCGGCATGGGGCTCGCCTGAGGAGACGTCGGCGATGCTCAGACTGCCACGCGACACGGTGCTCATGGTGATCGACCTGCAGCAGGCGATCGACCAGCCGAAATGGGGACCGCGCAACAATCCGACGGCCGAGGCGAAGGCGGCAGATCTCATCGGCGAATGGCGCCGGCGCGGCATGCGGCTCATTCATGTCCGGCATGATTCGGTCGAATTGAACTCGCCCTATCGTCCGGGCCAGCCGGGGCACGACTTCAAGCCCGAGGTGATGCCGCTACCCGGCGAGACCATCGTCGGCAAGCGGACGCCGAGCGCTTTCGTCGGCACCGATCTTGAGGCGATGCTTGAGGCCGGCGGGCATACGACGCTGGTGATCGCCGGAGTCCTCACCCAGAATTCCATCGATGCGACGGTTCGTCACGCCGGCAATCTCGGCTTCCGCGTCATTCTCGTCGACGACGCGACCTGCGCGGTCGATATCCTCGACCGGAAAGGCCGGTTGTGGTTGGCCGACGATGTGCACGAGCTGTTCCTCGCCGCGCTCGACGGCGAATACTGCACCGTTTGCAGCTGCGAAACGGTTGTCGCCGCCATGTCGCGAATGCGGCGCTGATGCGCGCCCGATCGAGTGGTTTCGGCTGCCTAAGCCCATTGGACCTTTTGACGCAGAGCACCAATCTGGATAAAAACCTATTGGCCGCCGGGGCCGCGCCGCTCCGCCCCGTCCTTGTCGAAAAGGCGGACCGATCGGCGAACTCCTCGGGCTTCGGCGCCCGGGAGCTCCAAGCAGTTTGGGGCGGTATGGGGGGCTTCGGCATCGGCAGGGCAGGCTGATGGGCCGGTCGATGCAGGCTTAGACCTACGGGTCCGCTGTGGCGGGTTCTGGACGTCGATGGCCGGGCGACGCTGAAGGGAACGC
>JARLIU010000175.1 GCA_031291595.1 Ancalomicrobiaceae bacterium
GTTGCGCACGAAGCCGTCGAGATCGAGCGCACTCGCTTGGCCGGCCATCCACCAACGGAAGCCGACACCCTGCACGTCGCCGACGATCACCACCCTGACGGCCATCGCATCGCCTTTCGCAGGTGAAATGGTAGCGTCGGCGCCGGTTGAATTCCACACGGGAGATAAGCAATGCTCCATCCGGACTTACGCGCAGACGAAAAATCGAAACGTCTCACCCATTTCGCCCGAGGCTGAAACGTGCAGACTAAGCCGTCGCTGCCGGCAGGGCCGGTGTGGTCGGCCCTTGCCGATGGCGCGTGCAATGCAACATGACCCTGTCCATCAAACTTCGCACCGCAGCAATGCCGTTGGTGCGGTGCACTCGAAGCGTAACGGAGGATGCCCATGCCGTCGAAGGTCGCCTTGATCACCGGGGCCGGCTCCGGCATCGGCCGGCATACCGCGCTCGCCTTGCTCGCCGATGGCTGGCTGGTGGCGCTCGCCGGCCGCAGGCCGCACGACCTGCAGACGACCGCCGCTGCGGCCGGAACCGCCGAGGCTGACGTCCTGGTCGTCCCGACCGACGTGACCGATCCCGCCGCCGTCGCCCATCTGTTCGCCGAAATCGACAGGCGCTTCGGCCGGCTCGACTTCGTCTTCAACAATGCCGGGACCAACGTGCCGCCGGCGACCGTCGGCGACCTCACGTTCGACGACTGGCGCCGGGTGGTCTCGGTCAACCTGGACGGCGCCTTCCTCGTCGCCAGCGCCGCCTTCCGCCTGATGCGCGACCAGACGCCACAGGGCGGCCGCATCGTCAACAACGGCTCGATCTCGGCGCATGTGCCGCGACCGGGCTCGGCACCCTACACCGCCTCGAAACACGCGATCACCGGGCTGACCCGCTCGATCGCCCTCGATGGCCGTCCCTACAACATCGCCTGCGGTCAGATCGATATCGGCAATGCGGCCTCCGACATGACCGAGAAGATGTCGAAGGGCGTGCCGCAGGCGAACGGCACGCTGGCACCCGAACCGACGATGGATGTCGGCCTCGTCGCCAAGGCGGTGCTCGCCATGGCCAACCTGCCGCTCGAAGCCAACGTGCAGTTCATGACGCTGATGGCTACCGCCATGCCCTATATCGGCCGCGGCTGAGCCCTGCCCGGTCCCTGCCTTCCGCACCAATGCTCGCCCGGCCGCCATCCGCCGCATTGCCGCCGTAAAATCCCGCTCCGTTCGCCGGCATGATGCTTCGCTATCGCCACGTCGGGTCTTGCCACCTGATTCTCGCCGCCGCGCTTGGCACCCTCTGGGCGAGCCCCGCCGCGGCGCATCCGCACCTCTTCGTCGATGCGCGCGCCGAAGTCGCCTTCGACGCCGAGGGCCGCCTCACGGCGATCAAGAACATCTGGCGGTTCGACGAGCCGTTCTCGGCCTATGCCAAGCAGGGGCTGGCGCATCATCCGAACGGCAAGCTGACGGCGGCGTCGCTCGAAGCATTGGCCAAGGTCAACATCCACTCTCTGGCGACCTACAAGTTCTTCACCTTCATCAAGCAGGCCGGCAAGCTGCAGCAGCTGGGCGATGGCGGCGGGCAGAAGCTCGACGATGACGGCCAGCAACTGACACTCACCTTCACGGTGACGCCGCCGGCGCCGATCGTGGTGAAGGCGACCTCGACCACCTTCTCGCTGTACGATCCGGAATATTTCGTCGCCATGAGCTTCGTGAAGGACAAGCCGGTCAAGCTTGTCGGCGCGCCGACGGATTGCCGGCTGCAGCTGTTCACCCCGACCGGGCTGACGCCGGAGGCCGCCGCACTGATTGCCCAGGTGCCGGCGTCGCAGCGTACCCTGCCGCCGGAATTGCAATCGCTGACCGGCGGCATCGAGAACGGCTTCGTGCTCGATTGCACCGGTCACTGAACCGCCGGCGCTGCCGGACCTACAGCCTGTTCGGCCTCGGCGAAGACTTGCAAACGGCAAGGCGCTCAGCCATGGCGATCACACGCGGGCGAGCGGCGCCAGCAGCATCCGGATGCGCCGTTCCTCCGCTTCGGTGAAGACGAAGCGCCATCCGCACTGGTCGCCGCGTTGCCAGACCCGGTGCACCCGCGCACTGAACTTGAGCGACGGGATCTGCAGCTTGCTGTCCGCCGGCAACACCCCGCGAATGGTGTGGCGGACCCGGCACCCGGTGAGGCTGACGTCGACGAGCGTGACGGGCACCGGGCCGCCGAGCACCGTCAGCAGCGCCGGTTGCTCCCCGACGACGCGCATTGCGCTGCGGCGCTCGTGGCGGTCCTGTCGATGCTGATCCAAATAGGCGCAGAGCCGCGCCAGCCGCTCACTCATGGCGCATCATCCGACGGCGGTACCCGCGGACAATGCAGACGAGCGGTTAAGTCTGTTTTGTTTATTGACGTAAAAGAATTGTTTGCCGCGCGGATTTTCCGCGTCCGATCAAGCAACCCCATGACGTGGTGTGCAAACGGTCACCGCGCCGAACACCAGTGCCGCCAGTTGGCCCCGGTTCGCCGAACTTACGAGTCTTCAGCGATCAGCCAGTGGCGACGCCCCGGCAATCAGCCGGCGCCGGACTTGATCAGGCGATAGAGCGCATGGTCGCCCGGCTTCAGGCCGATGTGCCGCGCCGTGCCGGCGACGACCTCGAGCACGAAACGCACCGGACCGGAGGAAGCGATCGGCTTTTCCGACAGCGGCGTGGTATCCTCGGCGATCGAGACGACGGTTCCGTCGGAACGAATGAAGATCATGTCGAGGGCCACGTAGGTGTTCTTCATCCAGAAATAGACCATCTGTTCGGTCTTGAAGTCGAACAGCATGCCCTCGTCGGCGCCAAGTTTGGTACGGTACATCAGCCCTTCGGCGCGAGACGTGTCATCGGCCGCGACCTCGACCCGAAAATTCTCATGCGATGTGGCGGTGACCAGCGTCAACGGCTCGAAATTTTTGGCATCGGCGGCAATCGCCGGCCGCAATGCGTCTGGCACGATCGGCGGCGCGGCGATGCCGAGCGCCAGAACAAGCGCCACGAGGAGCGAACGCAGGCCGATCCGCACCATTCTCGTCACCTCTCTACCGCGGCTCCAACCGTCGGCCCGCACAAATGCCGAAGCCGCGACAGGCTTCCCGCGCGGCTTCGGCATAACGCATCCCCTATTGGGCGAAAATCGGTCAACCGAACGTACCGCGCACCCGACGCGCTCCGGCCGGCCGAGCGCCACCATCTCCCGCGGCGGCCCTGCCGCGCCGGATCAGTGCGACGCCGGGATATGCGACACGCCATCCGGGCGGATTTCGGCAGCCATCAGTCCCTTCGGGCCATTGCCGTAGCGCACCAGCACCGACTGGCCCGGACGAAGCTCTGTGAGGCCGAAACGCCTGAGCGTCTCCATATGCACGAAGATGTCCTCCGTGCCCTCGCCGCGGGTCAGAAAGCCGAACCCCTTGACCCGGTTGAACCACTTCACGATGGCGCGCTCGATGCCGCTGGTGGCGACAATCTGCACGTGCGTGCGCGACGGCGGCAGCTGGGACGGATGAACCGCGGTCGACTCATCCATATGGAGAATGCGCAGCGCCTGCAGACCGCGCGGCCGATCGAGCACCTCGACGATGATGCGCGCGCCCTCATAGGCGGTCTGGAAGCCGTCGCGCCTGAGGCAGGTCACGTGCAACAAGATATCCGGCAGCTTATTGTCAGGGACAATGAAGCCGTACCCCTTGGAGACGTCGAACCACTTGATGGAACCAGCCACTTCGATGACGTCGACGTTCGGTTCCTCGGCGATATCGTCTATTGGACGGGTGTCCGACGTTAACTTGGCCCCCATACCTGACAACCCCCAAATAGGTGCCTGTCGAAGACCTTCACGCCCACCGCTTGATGAAGGTTTCCGAACCGATTCGGCTGATTCTCGGTTGCGTCCAGCATAACACCCGACCTTCTGGCTTCTAGAGCAATTTTGGCCGAAGTCCGGGTATTCAACATCTTCGACATATAGGTCGCCGCCTGCCGCGCGATGTCCTCGGCAACTCGGCGCGACGGGCGTGGACGCATCCGTCCGGACCATGCCATCATCGCCGCCGAAGCGCTGGCCGCCGCACCCCTGACAGCCGCGGCCAGCCACGCTATCAACTTCGAAACCGAGTGGGAGTTCCCATGCGCTATCTGCATACGATGGTTCGCGTTCGCAACCTCGACGAGTCGCTCGACTTTTGGGTCGACAAATTCGGCCTGACCGAGGTCCGTCGCTTCGACAGCGACAAGGGGCGCTATACCCTCGTCTACCTGACCGCCTCCGGGGATGCCGCCAGCGCCGTCACCGCCAAGGCGCCGCTGCTGGAACTGACGTACAACTGGGATCCGGAGGACTACGGCTCGGCCCGCAATTTCGGCCATCTCGCCTATGAGGTCGACGATATCTACGCGGAATGCGCAAGGTTGCTGGCCGCCGGCGTCACCATCAACCGGCCGCCGCGCGACGGCCACATGGCGTTCGTCCGCTCGCCCGACCAGATCTCGATCGAACTTCTGCAAAAGGGCGGCTCGCTGCCGCCGGCCGAGCCCTGGGCGAGCATGCCGAACACCGGCACCTGGTGATCCGCGGCTCGTCAGAAACCGCTCGCCTGATCGGCTCTGCGGCTGCGCTCAGGCGTGAGCCGGTCGCGCTCGCCCAGACTTCCGCTCGGATCGAGTTTGGTGCGCGCTCGCAGCCATGCCGCGCCGTCGCGATCATCGCGACGTGAAAACGCCCCCGGTCCTGCTCCCGCTGTGGCTGTCACCTGGCGAGAGAAGGACCGGGGGCCATTGTGCGGTGGCAGATCCGTGGCGGGGCAATCGGCCTTAGGCCGAGCCGTTAGCCTCGCCTGCGCCACCCGTCAGAACCCGGAAGAACCGTTGCCCATCTGGCTGTACTTGAGCATCAGCAGATCGCGCTCGCTGAGGACGCCATTCGGATCGAGCTGGGCGCGCAGCTGCTGGAGGTACGCGCCATAGCTGGAATTGCCGTACTCGGAATCAGCGCGCTGCGCCGCCGAAGCCGGAGTCGCTGCCGCCAATGCAAGCACGGCCAAGGCCAACATAACAGTTTTCGAACACATCTTGATTTCCTCCTGTCAGCAACTGTTCCGTTGCAGAGTAATTCTAGCCCATATTGTGATCCACATAGTTCAACTTCAGTCACAGCTGCTAAAGAATATATGATCGACAGCGCACAACATCACACACAATTGACATGATAACTTTATCATAACAGGACGCTTACAACGGCATTACTGTGACCGGATTAAGGCTAGGTTGACAGCAATTATATTGACATAAGCACTCGATTAGTTGAAATTATCAACTAGTTGCCGCTCTGCCGGAGATGCCCAGTGACTGTCGCCGTTCCCACCCTGCCCGCCACCAACGAAGCGGTCGGCCGTATCCGCGCCTTCAATCGCTGGTACACGCGCCGGCTCGACATCCTTGCCGACCATTTCCTGTCGTCGCCGTTTTCGCTGGTCGAGGCGCGGCTCCTTTGGGAACTCGCCAATCGGGAGAGGCCGGCGGCGGCCGAGATCGCGCGCGACCTCGGGCTCGACCCCGGCCAGACCAGCCACCTGTTGAAGCGATTCGAAGCGCGCCGGCTCATCCGCCGAACGCCTTCCCCGGACGACGCACGGCGCTCGCTGATCGAGCTCACCGACGCCGGGTGCGCGGCCTTCGCCAGCATGAACGCCGAGCAATATGCCCGCATCGCCACCGACCTCGCCCGGCTCGCACCGGAGGCCGTCGGCCGCATGACCGCCGCCATGACCGACGTGCGCCGGCTCTCCGATCCCGACACCGCCGTCGCTCCCCTCGTCATCCGGCCGCACCGTGCCGGCGAAATCGCCTGGATCTGCTATCGCCAGATTGCGTTCTATGCCGATGTCTGGGGGTTTCGCGGCTCGTTCGAGCCTCTGGTGCTGGACGTCGGCCGACGCTTCCTCGAGGAGTTCGATCCGCGTCGCGATGCCTCGTACCTGGTGGAGGTCGACGGCCGCATCGTCGGGTCGATCCTCGTCGTTCACAGCGACGATCCGGCCATCGCCAAGCTGCGGCTTCTCTGGGTGGAGAGCGAGATGCGCGGTCGCGGCCTCGGTCGCCGGCTGGTCGACGAAGCGGTGCGCTTTGCCCGCGATGCCGGCTACGCCAAGCTGACGCTGTGGACCCAGGACGTGCTCGTCGAAGCTCGGCGGATTTATACCCGCGCCGGATTTCGCCCGGTGTCAGGCGAGCCGAACAGCGATTACGGCCCGACGATGATCAGCGAAAGCTGGGAGCTGGCGCTATAGGGGCTAGATAGATGATCGACGTCGTTGGCGAAGAAGGCCTCACATCTCCACGACCTTGCCGTCATCGAGCGTGATGCGGCGGTCCATGCGCGCGGCGAGTTCGGGATTGTGGGTGGCGATCAGCGCCGACAGGCCGGAGGCACGCACCAAGGCCGACAGCGCATCGAACACGTAGTGGGCGGTCTTCGGATCGAGGTTGCCGGTGGGCTCGTCGGCAAGGATCAGCTTCGGCACGTTGGCCACCGCTCGGGCGATTGCCACGCGCTGCTGCTCGCCGCCTGAGAGCTCCGCCGGCCGGTGCTTGGCGCGTTCGCCGAGCTTCAGGTACCGCAGCAGTTCCATCGAGCGTTCTGCCGCCTGTGCCCACGTCAGGCCCCTGAGCATCTGCGGCAGCATGATGTTCTCCTGCGCGGTGAATTCCGGCAGCAGATGATGGAACTGATAGACGAAGCCGATCTCGAGCCTTCTCAGCCGCGTGCGCTCGCGCTCGGGCAGCTTGCCGGCCGACAGCCCGCCGATATAGACCTCGCCGCCGTCGGGACGTTCGAGCAGCCCGGCCAGATGCAGCAGCGTCGACTTGCCGGCGCCGGACGGGGCGACCAGCGCCACCATCTCGCCCTTGTTGACGGTGAGGTTCGCACCGGTGAGCACTTCCAGCGCGCCCGCGCCTTCCTTGTAGCGGCGCTCGATCTTGTCGAGCCGCAACGGCGGCGCTGGCGGTGCAGTACCGACCCCGTTCGCGGCCTGGGCGCCCTTGGCGGCAGCGCTTTGAGAGGAAACAGCAACGATCTCAGTCATGTCGCATCCTCATTCGTACCTGAGCGCATCAACCGGATCGAGCTTCGCCGCCTTCCAGGCCGGATAGATCGTGGCGAGGAACGACAGCACCAAGGCCATCAGTACCGAGTAGGAGGTCTCGTCGATATGCACGTCGGCACGCATCTTGGCGAGAAAGAACATCTCCGGCGGATAAAGCCGGGTATTGAACATCCAGGAGAGAAACTGCCTGACCTCCTCGATGTAATGGCATAACAGCAGCCCCACTCCGAGCCCGGCGAGCGTGCCGGCCGTGCCGATCGCCATGCCGACGATCAGGAAGATGCGCATCACCGAACCGCGCGTCGCCCCCATGGTTCTGAGGATGGCGATTGCCCGCGACTTGTCCTTCACCAGCATGGTCAGGCCGGCGATGATGTTGAAGGCGGCGACGATGACGATCAGCGCCACGATCATCGAGACGACGTTGCGCTGGATCTCCAGCGCGGCGACGAAGGTCGAATCGCGCACCCGCCAGTCCGACACATAGACCGGACGCTCGGCGGCCTGGATGATCAGCGGCTTCATCGCATCGAGATTGTCCGGATCGGCGAGAAAGACCTCGGCCGCCGTCACCCGGTTTTCCTGGTTGAAGAAGGCCTGGGCGGCGGCCAGCGGCATGTAGACGAAGCTCGAATCATAGGTGAACATGCCGACTTCGAAGATTGCCTTGACCGGGAACGACCGCGTCCGCGGCGTGACGCCGAAGGGCGTCACGTTGCCGCGCGCCGTGACGATGGTGATGGGATCGCCGAGACGGAGCCCGAGGCTCTGCGCCAGGCGCGATCCGACCGCCACTCCGTCCGTGGCGTCGAAATCCGCGATCGAGCCCTGCTTGATGTTGGAGGCGACCAGTTCGACGTGATTGAGATCATCGCCCGACATGCCGCGCACCAGCGCGCCGGATGCCCCCGACGGCCCGGAAGCCAGTGCCTGACCGTCGATGAAGGCGATGGAATAGTCGACGCCCGGAATTTTCGCGATGCGCGCCTGCACGTCGCGGAAATCGGTGAACGGCGTTTCCGTCGGCTGCACCAGGATGTGGCCGTTGAGACCGAGGAATTTGCCCAACAGTTCGGTGCGGAAGCCGTTCAGCACCGCCAGCACGGCGATGAGGGCCGCCACGCCGATCATGATGCCCAGGAACGAGGTCCAGGCGATCACCGAAATGAAGGCCTCCCGCCGGCGCGACTTCAGATAGCGCCAGCCGATCAGCCATTCGATCCAGGCAAACGGGCGGGTCCCCATCGGCTCCGCCCCGTCGGTTCCCATGCCCTGCGCCCCCTCAGCAAAACCGGCGACCGCCGTGGTTTCCGTCACGATTTTGTCCCGAGCTTGGCGAGTGCCGCTTCGATCGTCAGCGTCGAGCGCTCGCCGGTCGCCCGCCGCTTCAGTTCCACCACCCCGTCGCCAAGGCCCTTCGGCCCGACGATCACCTGCCACGGCAGGCCGATCAGATCGGCCGTCGCGAACTTCGCCCCCGCCCGTCCGTCGGTATCGTCATAGAGAACGTCGAAGCCGGCCGCCTCGAGCTTGCCGAGGATATCGGCGCAAGCTTGGTCGGTTGCCATATCGCCCGACTTCAGGTTGATGAGCGCGACGTCGAATGGGGCAACGCTATCCGGCCAGATGATCCCGGCATCATCATGGCTGGCCTCGATGATTGCACCGACAAGTCGGGAAACGCCGACGCCGTAGGATCCTCCGTGCACCGACCTCTCGACGCCGTCCGGGCCGGCGACCTTGGCGCCCATCGGCTCGGAATACTTGGTGCCGAAATAGAAGATGTGGCCGACCTCGATGCCGCGCGCCGCCACCTGCTTGTCCGCCGGGATCGCGGCAAAGGCCGCCGCGTCGTGCTTTTCTTCCGTTGCCGCATAGAGCGACGTCCACTCGTCCATGATCGGCTTCAAGTCGCCCCTGAAGTCGGTGTCCTCGCCCGGGATCGGCAGTTCGAGCAGATCCTTGTGGCAGAATACCTGGCTTTCGCCGGTCGATGCCAGGATGATGAACTCGTGGCTCATGTCACCGCCGATCGGGCCGGAATCGGCGCGCATCGGAATCGCCGTCAGCCCCATGCGGGAGTAGGTCCTGAGGTAGGCGACGAACATGCGCCGATAGGCCTCGCGCGCCCGTTCCTGATCGACATCGAACGAATAGGCGTCCTTCATCAGGAACTCGCGGCCTCGCATCACGCCGAACCGCGGGCGGACCTCGTCGCGGAACTTCCATTGGATATGGTAGAGGTTCAGCGGCAGATCCTTGTAGGAGCGGACATACGAGCGGAAGATCTCGGTGACCATCTCCTCGTTGGTCGGGCCGTAGAGCAGGCCGCGCTCGTGCCGATCGGTGATCCTCAGCATCTCCTTGCCGTAGACGTCGTAGCGACCCGATTCCCGCCACAGGTCGGCCGACTGCAACGTCGGCATCAGGATCTCGATGGCGCCCGCACGGTTCTGCTCTTCGCGCACGATGTCGCCGATCTTGTCCAGCACCTTCAAGCCGAGTGGCAGCCAGGAATAAATGCCGGCCGCCTGCTGCCGGATCATCCCGGCGCGAAGCATCAGCCGGTGCGAGACGATCTCGGCCTCCTTGGGGGTTTCCTTCAGGATCGGCAGGAAAAAGCGTGACAGACGCATCGTACCCTCTATCGACATGCGGCAGCGGCGCGATCCCAAGGGAATCCGCCAACGGACAGGACCTTCACTCAAAGCCGATGCGGGCGGGAAATACAAGCCTCGCGCTCGCGCTAGCTGGCCCGCCGTGGCGACGAACCGACGTCCGGCGCGGGCCGCCGGTCGGAATTTGGCGTCGAACAGGGTCATGGTCGATCGTGGCGTTGCTGCGGCAAGCCTTTTCGTTGCCACCGCCCCGACACTTGACCGATTGGCCTCATACCGCAGGCCAGGTTGGTGCGCTACCGCCGGCCGGCAGGCCCCTCGAGTGGACGGCAGTGGTCCTATCTGGAATGCAACCAATTTAGGCAGCTGGTCGATTGAGCAAATGCGGCAAGATCTCGTTGGAAACGCGTAGCTTGTGACGAATACTCATACTTTTACGATCGCGACGTATCGATTGGACCGCGCATTCGCATTTTTTTTGCGCTCCCCTCGCACAAAATGATGACAACAACGCAAAGGCACGTTAAAGTCCGGGTCATAAGAGGGGAACGGCTAGCGCGACGTGGTGCCGGCTGTTAAAAAAACCCCCTAATCGCGGTCTAAGTCTTGGGAGGAACAACTCCGGGCGCACATCTTATGTAGCTGCCGCGAACTACTAGGCTGTCAGGGGCCAAAATAGTTTGTTAAGGAGTTCAGACGCGTGACTACAAAAAAGCAAGGCATTTTTGCCTTGCTTTTTTTTGTCAATTCATTGCTGCAACGCAGCATAATTGCACTCAAAGATTATAAGGTACCGATCAATTCAACCAGTTCTTGGGAATACCAATCTGATATCAATTTAAACCGCCACACATTTGCTTGATTTTCCGACTCGCCGCCCTAACGAGCCCTGCGTGGCTTGAATTGGTATGAAACAGTCGTGGTCAAATGGCCTGTCCAATCCGGCCGACCAGGCGCCCGCATACCAGCCCAATTCCGCTGCTGCGCGTGTTCGCTAATAGGAATCAACTTTCTAGCGGCAATCGCACCGCGCACCGGCTCGACTGGCGGCCGGCCTTGCCCGATTCCTCGGCACTCAGCTGCGGCAAATTCGGCGCCGACAGTCTCCAAATCGTTGCGGCACGGTCGCGGGGCGCTTCCGCCGCCTCCGGTCGTTGAGATTTGCGACACTGTCATGTCAACGGAAAGCGTGCCTCTGCCATGCGCACGTTCGGCCGCCTTGCCTATATTGCATTGCACAATAAGTGCGTCCGACCCGGCGCTGTCGCGCCATCGTCGTCGGAGGTCACAGCAACGTCAAACAAGGAACAACCGCTCGCCGGAGAAGAACTGTCGACGGTGGCGAGCCGTGCCGAGCCGAGCGATGGGCCTGTCGCCCGAATCGGGAAAACGGCGCAACGCCAAGCGCTTGCAAACGATTACACGGACAGCCGGCAAACCGCGGCGATCGTCCATGCGCGTCCGCGGCGCATCCGCGATCAGAACGGCATGGCTCTGAGGAAGCCCTCGAGCGTCACGCCGGCGGCCCGCAAGCTCCAGAGCGCCAGGAAAATCACGCTGGCGACCAGCGTCGTCATGATCGCCTTCTTGCGCAGCATCGGCCGGGTCGGCGCGCCCGGTTCCGAACCATGGACGACCGAGCCTTCGTCGCTCTGGGTCCTGACGCCGATCGGCAGGATGCAGAACAACACCGTCCACCAGATCAGGAAGTAGACCGCGACCCCCGTGCCAAATCTCATGCCTGTTCCAACTCCACCAACGTCCCCTGGAAATCCTTGGGGTGCAGGAACAACACCGGCTTGCCGTGCGCGCCGATCTTCGGCTCCCCCGACCCGATGATGCGGGCGCCGGCCAGCCGCAGCCGATCGCGCGCCGCGATGATATCGTCGACTTCGTAGCAGACGTGATGCATGCCGCCGTCGGCATTCTTGTCGAGGAACCTGGCGATCGGCGAGTCCGGCCCGAGCGGCTCGAGCAATTCGATCTTGGCGTTCGGCAGATTGACGAAGATCACCCTGACGCCGTGCTCAGGCTGGTCGATCGGCTCGGACACGTCTGCCCCGAGGGTGGAGCGATAGCTCGCCGCCGCCGCGGCAAGGTCGCGCACCGCAATCGCCACATGATTCAAGCGTCCGATCATCACGTCCTCCCCCGAGCGGCTTTCCTCAAAACCGCGCTTCGGCTTCATGTCCGGACTTGCGGATGTCCTGCTGGCCGGCGCGTTGCCGCTGCGATAGGCCTGCCTCAGGCGCATTGCAACCCGGCCGATGGGAGCATGCCCGTGGACGCAGGCCGAGCTCGCATGCCCGGGACATATGCCGGCCGGCCCGGCGGAGCCGCCCCGACAGGCCATTGGTTAAGCCCGATCTATGCGGCATTTGCGCGGCGACGGAGAGACGTGGCGCCTCCCCGTTCACACTTCGGCGATGAGCACTTCGACGATCGGCTTCTTGCCCCAGCGCTCGCCGATGGCGGCCCTCACCGCCCGCGTCACCGAATCCGCCACCGCATCATGGTCGCGCCGCCGCGGTCGCGGCATGGATTTCAGGCAATTGTCGACGGCCTCGACCGCGATGTCGTCGAAGGAAATGCCGCGATCGTCCACTTCCGGGACGCCGATGGTGACGACGTCGGTCTCGACGGCCTGGTCGCCTTTGGCGTCGAGCACGATGGAAACCACGGCGACGCCGGCGAATCCCGCCTTGCGCCGCTCGCGGACGCCTGACTTGTCGGGCCTGACCACCAGTTTGCCGTCGCGGAACAGCCGGCCGACCCCGGCCTCGCCGATGATGGCCGCATCCCCCGGTGCCAGCCGGACGATATTGCCGTTGACCGCCTCGACCACCTCGGGCACGCCGAGGTCGCGGGCAAACCGCGCATGCACGCTCAGATGCAACGCCTCGCCATGCACCGGCACCGCCACCTGCGGCTTCACGGCACGATACATTTCGGCAAGCTCGCCGCGGCGCGGATGTCCGGATACATGCACCAGCGCATCGCGATCGGTGATGATGCGGGCGCCCTGCCTGGCAAGCCCGTTCACCACCACTCCGACCGATTTCTCGTTGCCGGGAATGGTGCGCGACGAGAAGATGACGATGTCGTCCTTGGTGAGATTGATCGACTTGTGTTCGCCCGAAGCCACTTTGGCGAGCGCGGCGCGCGGTTCGCCCTGGCTGCCGGTCATCAGCGCCACGACCTTGTTGCGCGGCAGGTTGGTGAAGGCATCCTCGTCGAGGAAATCCGGCAGTCCCTCGAACATGCCGAGTTCGCTGGCCACATCGATCGCTCGCCGCATCGCCCGGCCCATGACCACGACATTGCGCCCGGCCGCCCGCGCGGCTTCCGCCACCGAACGCGCGCGGGCGATGTTGGAGGCAAAGGTGGTGATCGCGACGCGCGCCGGCGCCTCGGCGATGATCCTGGCCAGCGACGTCGCCACATCGCGCTCGCTCGGGGAAGACCCCTCGCGCACCGCATTGGTGGAATCGCAGACGAGCGCCCTCACTCCTTCCGCACCGATCGCCGCCAGCCGGTCGAAATCCGTGGTCCAGCCGACGACCGGCGTCGGATCGATCTTCCAGTCGCCGGTGTGGATGACGGTGCCGGCGGCGGTGCGAATGGCAAGCGCCATCGATTCCGGGATCGAATGCGCTACCGGCACCGCCTCGACGTCGAACGGATCGAGGTGGATGCGATCGCCGGCGGTGTAGCGGCGGATCGGAATCTCGGGGGCGTTGGGCTCGGCTTCCAGCTTGGCTTCCAGCAGTCCGGCGGCGAACGGCGTCATGTAGAGCGGCACGCCGAGCCGCGGCCACAGGTCGATCAACCCGCCGAAATGGTCCTCATGCGCATGGGTGATGATGATGCCGACAAGATTGCGCTTGTCCTTCTCGATGAACTCGATGTCCGGCAGGATGACGTCGACGCCTGGTTCATCGAATTCCGAGGCGAACGTGATGCCGAGGTCGATCATCAACCACTTGCGGTGCGCCTTCGGCCCAAATCCGTAGAGCGACAAATTCATGCCGATCTCGCCGACGCCACCCAAGGGCAGAAACACGAGTTCCGCCTCGCCCGCTTGCCGTTTCACCAATCTCATTCCTCCGGACGTGCCATTGCGGCGACGCCAAAATGCACCTCGCCGGCCGCAATCGCGTGCCGGTGACCGGTATCGTCAACGACCATCAGCCGACCTTCGGCATCGATGGTCTCGAATCTGCCTCGAAAGACGCTTCCCCCGACCGCCACGGCCACCGGCCCGCCGACACCGGCGGCTCCCGCTAACCATTCCCGGCCGATTTTCTCCATGCCGCCCGGCGCCGACCAGACACGATAGACATCCGGCCAAGCCTCCATGAGGGCTTCGAGCAGCAATTCCGCCTCGAGTCTGACGCCGAGGTCGGCAAGCGACGTGGCAGGATAGGGCAAATCCTGCGGCGCCGATACGACGTTGACACCAATGCCGATCACCACGCCCAGCAGGCCTGTGGAAAGCGGCTCGGCCTCCAGCAGGATGCCGGCGAGCTTGGCGCCGTCGACGACGACGTCGTTCGGCCATTTGAGTTCGATGCGTCCGGTCCCTCGCCCGCCGGACCGCTGCCCGTCGGCCGGCAGCGCGTCGGCGCCGTCGAGCACCAGCGAGATCGCGGCAGTCGAAACGATGCGCAGCAGCGCCCGGCGCAACGCCAGGCCCGCGACGAAGCCCAATGTTGCGGCCCTTGCCGGCGCGGCATCGACAGTGAGAGCCAGACTGCCGGCGAAATTGCCGCGGATCGTTGCCCAGGCGCGCCCGCGCCGGCCCTTGCCCGCGGTCTGCTCCGGCGAGAACACCCACAGCCGGCCCGGATCGCCGGCCTTCAGTCGATCCATCGCTTCCCGGTTGGTGGAGCCGACGGTCGAAAACGTCACGAGGCGGTAGCCGTGTGCGACGGGCACCGCCTCGCCTGCAGACTGTGCCATCAGAAGAACGTCTTGGCTGCGACCCCGGCGGCCGAGATCAAACTATCGCCGAAACCGACGAACAGAACGACGAACAGGCCGCTGAGCCCGAGCGCCGCCTTGAGTTCCAGCCGCATCGGCTCGAGCGCCTCACCCTCCGGCTCGTCGAAATACATGATCTTGACGATCCTGAGGTAGTAGTAGGCGGAGACGACCGACGAAACGAGGCCGATCACGGCAACGATGACGAAGCCCGCCTTGATCGCCGCCATGAACACATAGAGCTTGGCGAAGAAGCCGGCGAGCGGCGGAATGCCGGCGAGCGAGAACAGGATCATCGCCAGGAAGAAGGCGTTGACCGGCTGCACCCGCGACAATCCGGCGAGATCGGAGATATCTTCGACCGATTGGCCCTTCCTGCGCATCGCCAGGATCGCCGCGAAGGCACCGATCGTCATGACCACATAGATCGCCATGTAGATGGCGACGCCGGAAACGCCCTCGGCATTGCCGCCGATCAATCCGACTAGCGCGAACCCCATGTGGCCGATGGAGGAATACGCCATCAGCCGCTTGATGTTACGCTGACCGATTGCCGCGAAGGCGCCGAGCAGCATCGAGGCGACCGAGACGAAGACCAGGATCTGCTGCCAATCGTGGGCGGCCCCGGCGAACGGCCCGACCACGACCCGCACGATCAGCGCCATGGCGGCAAGCTTCGGCGCGGCGGCGAAGAAGGCGGTCACCGCCGTCGGCGCACCCTCGTAGACGTCGGGCGTCCACATGTGAAACGGCACGGCGGAGATCTTGAACACCAGACCGGCAAGAATGAAGACGATGGCGAAGGTCAGGCCGAGCGACACGCCGTCGCCCTTGATCGCCGCAGCGATGCCAGCGAAATCGACGTGGCCGGTGAAGCCGTAGGCAAGCGACGAGCCGTAGAGCAGCATGCCGGAGGACAGCGCACCGAGCACGAAGTACTTCAGGCCTGCTTCCGTCGACTTGACGTTATCCCGATCGATGGCTGCGACGACGTAGAGCGCGAGCGACTGCAGTTCCAGGCCGATGTAGTGCGAGATGAGATCGTTGGCCGAGATCATCATCATCATGCCGAGCGTGGCGATCAGCACCAGGACCGGATATTCGACCCGCCCCCAGCGATCGCGCCGTGCCGAATCGGCCGCCATCAGCAGCGTCAGCGCCGAGCCGATCAGCGCCCAGGCCTTCATGAAGCGGGCGAAGGGATCGACGACGAAGCCGCCATTGAACGTCACCCCGCCCTTCGGCGCCACCAGCACCAGCAGGAGGACGGCAAGCAGCGCCACGAGCGACAGTCCGGTCACGAGGCCGTTCGAGGTCTCGCCGCGAAACACGCCCAGCATCAACAGGGCCATGGCGGCGACTGCCAGAACGATCTCCGGCAGCGCCGGTGCGAAGTCGGGGATGATGGCCACGGACGTGGGCTCCTCAAGTCTGACGTCAGAACTTCCCCCGCCGGCCGCAAGGCCTGGTCGGCGGATGTCGCAAAAGTCCAGCCCGGACCGGCCCTGCAAGGACCGGCCGCGGTCTTCAGTTCACCGCCAAGGCCGTATGGTGCAGCACGTCGATGGCGGCTTGGTACTTGGTGACGAGCGCCTCGACCGAGGCCGCCGTCGCTCCGAGGATCGGCTTCGGATAGATGCCGTAGAACAGCGTCACCGCCACGAGCGGATAGAGCACGATGCGCTCGCGCAAAGACAGATCGAGGATGCCGGCGAGACTCGGCTTGTCGAGCACGCCGAAGATCACCTTGCGGTAGAGCCACAGCCCGTAGCAGGCCGACAGGATCACGCCGGTGGTGGCGAAGAACGCCACCCAGGTGTTGGCGCGGAACGTGCCGATCAGCGTCAGGAACTCGCCGATGAAGCCGGACGTGCCCGGCAGGCCGACGTTCGCCATGGTGAAGATCATGAAGGCGACGGCATACCAGGGCATGCGGTTGACGAGCCCGCCGTAGGCGGCGATCTCGCGGGTATGCATGCGGTCGTAAATGACGCCGACGCAGAGGAACAGCGCGGCCGAGACGAAGCCGTGGCTGATCATCTGAAAGATCGAGCCTTCGATGCCCTGCACGTTCATGGTGAAGATGCCCATCGTCACATAGCCCATGTGAGCGACGGAGGAATAGGCGATCAGCTTCTTCACGTCATCCTGCACCAGCGCGACGAGCGAGGTGTAGATGATGGCGACGATCGACAGCGTGAACACGAATGGCGTGAAGAAGTCGGACGCCGCCGGGAACATCGGCACCGAGAACCGCAGGTAACCGTAGCCGCCCATCTTCAGCAGAATGCCGGCAAGGATGACGGACCCGGCGGTCGGCGCCTCGACATGCGCATCCGGCAGCCAGGTGTGCACCGGCCACATCGGCATTTTCACCGCGAACGAGGCGAAGAACGCCACCCACAGCCAGCTCTGCATCGCTTGCGGGAAGTGATGGTCGAGCAGGATGGTGATGTCGGACGTGCCGGCCTGCCAGTACATCGCCAGCATGGCGACGAGCATCAGGACCGAGCCCAACAGCGTGTAGAGGAAGAACTTGAACGACGCGTAGACCCGCCGCGGCCCGCCCCACACGCCGATGATCAGGAACATCGGAATGAGGCCCGCCTCGAAGAACACGTAGAACAGGATCAGGTCGAGCGAGGTGAAGACGCCGATCATCAGCGTTTCCAGCACCAGGAACGCGATCATGTATTCCTTCAGCCGGCTGGTGACCGCCTGGCTCGCCAGGATGCAGAACGGCATGAGGAAGGTCGTCAGAATCACGAACAGCACCGAGATGCCGTCGACACCCATGTGGTAGCTGAACAGACCGCCGAGCCAGTGCGACTTCTCGACGAGTTGGAAGCCCGGATTGGCCGAATTGAACTCCTTGAGGATCAGCAACGAAACGAGGAAGGTCACCACCGTCGTGATCAGCGACACGGAGCGGATATTCCTTGCCGCCACCTCGTCCTCGCCGCGAATGAGCGCGACGAACACGACGCCCACCAGCGGCAGGAAGGTGACGATCGTCAGCAACGGCCAGCCCGCCATCAGTGAACTCCCCCGAACAGCATCCAAGTCACGAGCGCCGCCACGCCGATCAGCATGGCGAAGGCATAATGGTAGACGAAGCCGGTCTGCAGTCTGACGACGCGGGCGGTGACGTCGATGACGCGCGCCGAAATCCCGTCAGGCCCGAAGCCGTCGATCAGCCAGCCATCGCCGCCGCGCCACAACAGCCGGCCGAGCCAGATCGCCGGCTTGACGAAGATCCGATCGTAGAGCTCGTCGAAGTACCACTTGTTCAACAGGAACTGGTAGACGCCGGGCAGACGCTCGGCCAGCGCCACCGGCTGACGCGGATCGACGATGTAGAACCAGTAGGCCATGCCGAAGCCGATCAGCATGGCGAGGAACGGCACGAAGCTGACGAGGGCGGGCACATGGTGCGCCTCGGTCAGGATGTGGTTGTCCGGCCCGACGTAGAGCGCGCCCTTCCAGAACGCATTCCAGTGCTCGACGATCGCCGCCGGCTCGTGGCCGTAGCCAAGGAACAGGCCGGTGAACAACATGCCGGAAACGACCGCGCCGAGCGCCAGCACCATCAGCGGGATGGTCATCACCTTCGGGCTCTCGTGCACATGCGCCATCACCTCGGCCGGGGCGCGGGCCTCGCCGAAGAACGTCATGAAGATCAGCCGCCAGGAGTAGAACGAGGTGAACAGCGCGGCGACGGACAACAGGAAGAAGGCGTAGGGCCCGAAGAAGCCACCCGCGGCATACGTCGCCTCGATGATCGCATCCTTCGAGTTGAAGCCGGCAAAGCCGAGCTGGCTCAACGGGATGCCGACGCCGGTCAACGCCAGCGTGCCGACGATCATCATCGAATAGGTCAGCGGGATCTTGGCCCTGAGGCCGCCCATCGCGCGCATGTCCTGCTCGCCCGACACCGCATGGATGACCGAACCGGCACCGAGGAATAACAGCGCCTTGAAGAAGGCGTGGGTGAACAGGTGGAAGATGCCGGCCGAATAGGCCCCGACGCCGAGCGCAGCGAACATGTAGCCGAGCTGCGAGCAGGTCGAATAGGCGATCACCCGCTTGATGTCGTTCTGAACGAGACCGACGGTGGCGGCGAAGAACGCCGTGGTCGCGCCCACCAGGGTGACGACGGCAAGCGCGGTCGGCGACAGGTCGAACAGCGGCGACAGGCGCGCCACCATGAACACGCCGGCGGTCACCATGGTCGCGGCATGGATCAGCGCGGAGACCGGGGTCGGGCCCTCCATCGCGTCCGGCAACCAGGTGTGCAGCAGGAACTGCGCCGACTTGCCCATGGCGCCCATGAACAAGAGCAGGCACACGCAGGTGATGGCATCGAAATCGTGGCCGAGGAACAGGATCGTATGGCCCTTCATGCCCGGCGCAGCGGCGAAGATCGTCGTGAGGTCGATCGACTTGAAGATGACGAACACGCCGAAGATGCCGAGCGCGAAGCCGAAGTCGCCGATGCGGTTGACGACGAACGCCTTGATCGCCGCGGCATTGGCCGAGGGCTTCTTGAACCAGAAGCCGATGAGCAGATAGGACGCCAGACCCACGCCTTCCCAGCCGAAGAACATCTGCACCAGATTGTCGGCTGTCACCAGCATCAGCATGGCGAAGGTGAACAGCGACAGGTAGGCGAAGAAGCGCGACTTGTTGTCGTCGTGCGCCATGTAGCCGATGGAATAGAGGTGAACGACCGACGACACGGTGTTGACCACCACCAGCATGACGACGGTGAGCGTATCGATCCTGAGCGCCCAGTCGACCGAGAGTTCGCCCGACTGGATCCAGGCCATGATCGGCACCTTGATCACGCCGGGCTCGCCGTAGAGGCCGACCTGGACGAAGGCGACCCAGGACAGCACGGCCGAGACCATGAGGAGACCCGTGGTGATGTACTGCGCGGCGCGTGTACCGGGCGGATCCTGGTGATCGCCGTGGTCGGTCCCGTGATCGTCATGCGCATCGGCGTGATGGTCCGCCGCGTGCGCGTCGTGACCATGATGGCCGCCGGCGGCCGCATCGGGCAGGTGATGGCTGAGGAGCGTGATCGCCGAGGCGATCAGGAACCCCAGAAGCGGCAAGAAGACGATGGCCGAATACATGGGCGGCTCAACCCTTCATCATGTTGATGTCCTCGACCGCGATCGAGCCGCGGTTCCGGAAGAAGACGACGAGGATGGCAAGTCCGATGGCCGCCTCGGCGGCGGCCACGGTCAAGACGATGAGCGCGAACACCTGACCGGTCAGGTCGTTCAAAAAGTGCGAGAAGGCGACGAAGTTGAGATTGACCGACAGAAGGATCAGCTCGATCGACATCAGGATGACGATGACGTTCTTCCGATTGAGGAAGATGCCGAAGACGCCGAGCGTGAACAGGATCGCTGCCACCGACAGGTAGTGCGACAGTCCGATTTCCATGGTAGCCCCCATGTTCCCTTAGCGTTCAGCATCAAGTCCGAGGGCTCGCTACCGATGCCCGTCGATCCGTGTTTCGGCCGGGCGGTCGTGCCGCCCGGACGTCGTCCAACCTCAGCCGGCGAGCCCCTCGCCCGACTTGACCTTGACCAGTTCGATGGCGGTGGCCGGCGTGCGGGCGACCTGGACCGAGATGTCCTGCCGCTTGACGCCCACCTTGTGCCGCATGGTCAAGACGATGGCGCCGATCATGGCGACGAGCAGCACCATGCCGGCGGCCTCGAAGTAGTAGACGTACTTGGTATAGAGCACCGCCCCGAGCGCCGAAGCGTTGATGACGCCGGCCGGCGTCGGTTCGCCGACATGGGCGAGCGTCTGCGGCCCGATCACCGCCGCCCCCAGCACCATGAGGAGTTCGACCAAGAGCACCACGCCGATGGCCGAGCCGATCGGCAGATACTGCAGGACGCCCTGGCGGAGTTCGACGAAGTCGACGTCGAGCATCATCACGACGAACAGGAACAGCACCGCCACCGCGCCGACATAGACGACGACCAGGATCATCGCCAGGAATTCGGCGCCCAACAGCACGAACAGGCCCGCCGCCGAGAAGAAGGCGAGGATCAGGAACAGCACCGAATAGACCGGATTGCGCGACGAGATCACCATGAAGGCCGAAGCGACCGTGATGGCGGCGAAGATGTAGAAGAAAACGGCTTGCAAGATCATTCGACCCCCCGGTTCCCCGGCATTCCGTGTTTCGAGCGCGTGTCGCGCCAGTCAGGTCCCGACTTACCGATAGGGCGCGTCGATCGCCATGTTGCGGGCAATCTCGCGCTCCCAGCGCGAGCCGTTGGCGAGCAGCCGATCCTTGTCATAGAACAGCTCCTCGCGCGTCTCGGTGGCGAACTCGAAGTTCGGCCCCTCGACGATGGCGTCGACCGGGCAGGCCTCCTGGCAGAAGCCGCAATAGATGCATTTCACCATGTCGATGTCGTAACGGGTGGTGCGGCGCGTGCCGTCGTTGCCGCGCGGGCCGGCCTCGATCGTGATCGCCTGCGCCGGGCAGATCGCCTCGCACAGCTTGCAGGCGATGCAGCGCTCCTCGCCGTTCGGATAGCGCCTGAGCGCATGTTCGCCGCGGAAGCGCGGCGAGACCGGGCCCTTCTCGAACGGGTAGTTCAGTGTCGCCTTCGGGGCGAAGAAATAGCGCATCGACAGGAAGAAAGCCGATACGAACTCCTTCAGAAACAAGGCTTTCGCAGCCTGATCCAGTTTCATGCCCTCATCCCCTCTCGCCTCACCCGCCGAGGCTCGCACCAAACCAATAGCCAAGCCCGGCGAATACCAAGGCATTGACGACGAACAGCACCCGCATCACCGTCTCGCCGAACGGCCGGGCGGAGCCATCCGCCACTCCCGGTGCCTGCCTCTTCCGCGCTGCGCGCTCGAGCAGACTGGCAATCATTCCGAAGTCCAACACGCCGATGAACACCCCAATGCCGGCGCCGATCACTCCTGGCAGCGACAGATGGTCCACGGGCCCCTCCCCTTATGGCGCCCAGCCGGTCAGTTGCAGCACGCCGGCGACGACGACGACCGACGTGATCGAGATCGGCAGGAACACCTTCCATCCCAGCCGCATCAGCTGGTCGTAGCGGTAGCGCGGCACGAAAGCCTTGACCATGGCGATCATGAAGAACACCGCCAGCGCCTTGATCAGGAACCAGATGACGCCCGGGACCCAGGTGAACGGCGCAACCGCGATCGGCGGCAGCCAGCCGCCGAAGAACAGCACCGTCATCAGCGCGCACATGGTGCAGATGGCGACATATTCGCCCAACATGAACAGCATGTAGGGCCCGGACCCATATTCGACCATGTAGCCGGCGACAAGTTCCGATTCCGCCTCGAGCAGATCGAACGGCGGCCGGTTGGTTTCCGCCAGCGCCGAGACGAAGAAGATGACCAGCATCGGGAACAGCGGCAGGAAGTACCAGTTGAGCACCGTCAGCCACGGCAGCCCGATCAGCGTTGCCAGCCCGTGCGCCTGCTGCGCCTTGACGATGTCGGAGAGATTGAGCGAGCCGGCGCACAGGAGAACGGTGATGATGACGAAGCCGATCGAGACCTCGTAGGACACCATCTGCGCCGCCGACCTGAGCGCGGCGAGGAAGGCGTACTTCGAGTTCGACGCCCAGCCGCCCATGATCACGCCATAGACGCCCAGCGACGAGATGGCGAAGATGTACAACACGCCGACATTGATGTTCGACACCACCCAGCCGTCGGCGACCGGCACCACCGCCCAGGCGGCGAGCGCCAGCAGCGTGGTGACGAAGGGCGCCAGGATGAAGATGACCTTGTTGGAGCCGGACGGGATCACCGGCTCCTTCAGCATGAATTTCAGCAGGTCGGCGAACGACTGGAACAGGCCCCAGGGACCAACGACGTTGGGGCCGCGCCGCATCTGCACCGCCGCCCAGATCTTGCGGTCGGCGTAGAGGACATAGGCGACGATCAGCAGCAGCGCGACAAGCAGCACTGCCGATTCCACCACGATGATGATCAGCGGCCAGAGATAATTGGACCAGAGGTCGGTCATGATCGCTTCAATCCTTATTCGGCCGCCGCCCGAACCACCTCAGCCAGCGCCAGATCGAGCGCCGCATCGACATGGATCAGGCTCGTATCAAACACCGGTGCGGCGACGTTCGCCGCGTTCAACAGCATGCCCACTTCGGTGCAGCCGAGAATGATGCCGTCCGCCCCGCGCTCGATGAGCCGCCGGGCGAGATCTTCGTAGGCAAGCCGCGAGCGGTCTACCACCATGCCGAGGCACAATTCGTCGTAGATCACGCGGTGAACCATGGCGCGCTCGTCGGCTTCCGGCACCATCACCTCAAGACCGAAGCGCTGCCGCAGCCGACCGACGTAGAAGTCCTCTTCCATGGTGAAGCGCGTGGCGATCAGCGCCGGCCGCCGGCATCCCGCCGCCACGATCCGCTCCGCCGTCGCATCGGCGATGTGGACGAACGGTACGGTGGCGACCGTCTCGATCGCCGCAGCCACCTTGTGCATCGTATTGGTGGCGAGGAGGAGGATCTCGGCGCCCGCAGCTTCGAGCCCGCGTGCAGCCGCCGCCAGCACCCGGCCAGCCTCATCCCAGCGACCGGCCGCCTGCAGCTCGGCGATCGGAGCGAAATCCAGCGAGCGGATGATCACATCGGCGGAATGCAGGCCACCGAGACGCCGGCGCGTCTCGGAATTGAGCCGATCGTAATAGATCCGCGTCGATTCCGCGCTCATGCCGCCGATGATGCCGATGGTCTTCATGCGCTCCCTCACTCCGCCGCGTCGAGCGCACGGGTCTTGGCGAGAGCCGAGCAGGTGGCCATCGTCTTCGACGCGCGGGCAATCGCATTGGTCAGGTAGAAATCGGCGACCGGGCTGGTGAACGCCGCACCGGCGACCGGGCCGGCGAGATCGGCGAGCCTGGCCACGTCGGCCGCATCGCCCTTGCGGACCGTGTCGATCTCGGCCAGATGCGGGTAGCGCGCATAGAGCTCGGCGCGGATGTCGCTGAGCGAGGCATACGGCAGCGGCACGCCTAAGACGTCGGAGAGCGCCCTGAGGACCGCCCAGTCCTCGCGCGCCTCGCCCGGCGGAAAGGCAGCGCGGTTGGCGAGCTGCACCCGCCCTTCCGTGTTGACGTAGGTGCCGGACTTCTCGGTGTAGGCGGCGCCCGAAAGGATCACGTCGGCACGGTGCGCGCCGCGGTCACCGTGCGTGCCGAGATAGACGACGAAGCTGCCCGCCGGCACCTCGACCTCGTCCGCCCCGGCGAGGAACACCACGTCGAGCGCGCCGGGATGCAGCATCTCGGGCGCCGTCAACCCGCCCTCGCCCGGCACGAAGCCGACGTCGAGCGCGCCGACGCGGGACGCCGTCGTATGCAGAATGGAAAAGCCGTTCCAGCCGTCGGTGACCGCCTCGACCGCACCGGCGAGCTTGGCGGCAAGTCCCAGCACGGCCTTGCCGTCGGCGCCGGTGAGCGCGCCTTCGCCAAGGAGGATCAACGGGTTCTTGGCGTTCTTCAGCGTGTCGATGAAGCCGATCTCGCCATTGGCCAGCGCTTCCAGCGAGCGAGAACCAGCGCCGAGGTAGTTGTAGGCATAGGTCAAGTCGGCATGATCGCCGATGACGCCCACGGCCAACTTAGCCCTCAGCCAGCGCTTGCGGATGCGGGCGTTCAGCACCGGCGCCTCTTTGCGCGGATTGGAGCCGATGATGACGAGCGCATCGGCCCGATCGATGCCCTCGACCGTGGCATTGAACAGATACGAGGCGCGGCCGAAGCTCGGATCGAGCGCCGAACCGTCGGTGCGCGCGTCGATATTGGCCGTGCCCAGCGAGGTGGCCAGTTGCTTCAGCGCGAACAGTTCCTCGACGCTCGCCAGCCCGCCGGCGATGACGCCGATCCGCTTGGCGTCCGTCGCCTTCATACGTGCCGCGATGGTGGCGAACGCCTCGCCCCACGAGGCGGCCCTGAGCTTGCCGTTGACGCGGACGTAGGGCCGGTCGAGACGCTGTGTCTTCAGCCCGTCGACGACATGCCGGGTCTTGTCGGAGATCCACTCCTCGTTCACCGCCTCGTTGACCCGCGGCAGGATGCGCAGGACCTCGCGACCGCGGGTATCGACGCGGATGTTGGAGCCGAGCGCGTCCATCACGTCGATGGACTCGGTCTTGGTCAGCTCCCACGGACGCGCGGTGAATTCATAGGGCTTCGAGGTCAGCGCGCCGACCGGGCAGAGGTCGACGACATTGCCCTGCAGTTCCGATTCCATCGCGGTTTCGAGGTAGGTGGTGATTTCCACATCCTCGCCGCGGGAGATCAGGCCGAGATCGCCGACGCCGGCCACCTCGGCGGTGAAGCGGACGCAACGCGTGCACTGGATGCAGCGCGTCATCACCGTCTTCACCAACGGACCGATCTCCTTGTCCTCGACGGCACGCTTGTTGAGGTTGAAGCGCGAGCCGGCGACGCCATAGGCCATCGCCTGGTCCTGCAGGTCGCATTCGCCGCCCTGGTCGCAGATCGGGCAATCGAGCGGATGGTTGATCAACAGGAATTCCATCACGCCCTCGCGGGCGCGCCTGACCATCGGCGTCTTGGTGAAGATCTCCGGCGCCTCGCCGTTCGGGCCCGGGCGCAGGTCCTTAACCGCCATGGCGCAGGAGGCCTGCGGCTTCGGCGGCCCGCCCTTCACCTCAACCAGACACATGCGGCAGTTGCCAGCCACCGATAGCCGCTCGTGGAAGCAGAAGCGCGGCACCTCGGCGCCGGCAGCCTCGGCCGCCTGCAACAGCGTCGCCTCAGGCGCGATGTCGATCTCGATGCCATCGACTTTGATCTTAGCCATTCGTCCGCCTCAGACCTTCTGTTCCACTGCCGACCAGCTGTTCGGACCTGCGATCACTGTGCCGCCACCTTGAAGGAGGCGCCCTTCCGAGCTGCGATGCGCTCCTCGATCACCGGGCGGAAGTTGCGGATGAGGCCCTGGATCGGCCAGGCCGCCGCATCGCCCAGCGCGCAGATGGTGTGACCTTCCACCTGCTTCGTCACCTGGAACAACACGTCGATCTCGGCCGGCTCGGCCTCGCCCTTCACCAGCCGCTCCATGGTGCGCCACATCCAGCCGGTGCCCTCGCGGCACGGCGTGCACTGACCGCAGCTCTCGTGGCGGAAGAAATAGCTGATGCGGGCGATCGCCTTGATGATGTCGGTCGACTTGTCCATGACGATCAGGCCGCCGGTGCCGAACGACGATCCGGCGCCGCGCATGCCGTCGAAGTCCATCTGCGCGTCCATGATCTGATCGGCTCTGACCGCCGGGCAGGAAGCACCGCCGGGGATCACGGCAAGCAGATTGTCCCAGCCGCCGCGGATGCCGCCGGCGTGGCGTTCGATCAGCTCCTTGAACGGGATGCCCATCGCCTCTTCGACGACGCAAGGCTTGTTCACATGGCCGGAGATCATGAACAGCTTGGTGCCGGTGTTGTTGGCCCGGCCGATGCCCGAAAACCACGCGGCACCGCGCCGAAGAATCGTCGGGGCGACGGCGATACTCTCGACGTTGTTGACCGTCGTCGGGCAGCCGTAGAGGCCGACGTTGGCCGGGAACGGCGGTTTCAACCGCGGCTGGCCCTTCTTGCCCTCGAGGCTCTCCAGCAGCGCTGTCTCCTCGCCGCAGATGTAGGCGCCGGCGCCGTGGTGCACGTAGATGTCGAACGGCCAGCCGTGCACGTTGTCCTTGCCGATGAGTTTTGCCTCATAGGCCTCGTCGACGGCACGTTGCAGCGCCTCGCGCTCGCGGATGAACTCGCCGCGCACGTAGATGTAGGCGGCATTTGCCCCCATGGCGAAGGAGGCGAGCAGGCAGCCTTCGACCAGATGATGCGGGTCGTTCCTGAGGATCTCGCGGTCCTTGCAGGTGCCCGGCTCGGATTCGTCGGCATTGACGACGAGGTAGGCCGGCCGGCCGTCGGTGACCTTCGGCATGAACGACCACTTCAGCCCGGTCGGGAAGCCGGCACCGCCGCGCCCGCGAAGCCCTGAGGCCTTCATCTGGTCGATGATCCAGTCGCGGCCCTTGTCGATGATCGCCTTGGTCCCGTCCCACAGGCCGCGCGACATGGCGCCCTTCAGGCTCTTGTCCTGAATCCCGTAGATGTTGGTGAAGATCCGGTCCTTGTCCTGGAGCATGTCGCGTCCCTATTGCGCCGGATGGCTGGTCAGCTCGAGCCGCCGCTCGATGCGCATCAGGCGCCCATCGATATGGCCAAGCGTGTTGTAGACATTCGCGATATCGGTCTGGCCAGCGCCAATTTCATGCCGCAATCCAGCGACCCGGCCGTCGAAGGCGATCACGCGGGCCTCGAGCTCGCCGAGCTTGTGCTCGATGTTGGCGAGCCGCGCCTGCATCGCCTTCAGCACCTCGTAGATCAGCTCGTTGGTGATCTCAGCCATGGCTCCCCTCACTCCGCCGGCGCGCTCGGAGCTGCGGGCTCCGGCTCGGCGGCGATGTTGACGCGGTAGCTGCCGTCGTAGATGCCGGGATCGGTCAACACCGTCGCGCCGCCCTCCGGCTCCGAGCCTTGCCGGCTGGTCTGCGGGCCGGGGTTCGGTTCATCGCCGCGCGCGATTGCCTCGATGACGGCCGTGAACGTCTCCGGCGTCAGATCCTCGTAGGTGTCGTTGCCGATCGCCACCATCGGCGCGTTGACGCAGGCCCCGAGGCACTCGACCTCCTCCCAGGAGAATTCGCCGTCTTCCGAGACGTGGAAGGGGTCGTGGTGGATGCGGTTCTTGCAGACCTTGATGATCTCGTCCGAGCCCCTGAGCATGCAGGGTGTGGTGCCGCACACCTGCACGTGCGCTCGTCTGCCGACGGGGGCGAGCAGGAACTGGGTGTAGAAGGTGGCGATCTCCAGCACGCGGATCATCGCCATGTCGACCTTCGCCGCGCCCCATTCGATCGCCGGCTTGGTCAGCCAGCCGTCCTGCTCCTGCGCCCGCATCAAGATCGGAATGACGGCGGAGGCCTGCTTGCCGGGCGGATACTTGGCGATCGTCGCCTCCACCCACGCCGCATTCTCCGGCGTGAAGGCAAACGACGCCGGTTGGACGTTGTCGGGGGCAAGTCTGCGAACAGCCATGGTCTATCTCGCCTAGTCGTCACTTTGATGGAGCTTGCAACCGTCGGCCGCGAACGCAGCGCACAGTTGTCGGCTCCTTATCGATGTCCTTGGAACCGACCGAGCACACACATCCCCGGCCCTCAAAGACGTCAAAACCACCGTTTTTCATCAGCACGTTACCGGATTGCACGAACCCCTTTTTCGGATGCTCGAAACTGAACCCGGCCTCATACCTCCGACAACCGACCTCTCCCGCCTCGGCGCCCGATCCGTAGATGGGAAGAAGCGCCAGGACCAAAGCGGCCGACACGTTCACCTGTCCACCTCGCCGAACACGATGTCGAGCGACCCGAGGATTGCCGAGACGTCCGCCAGCATGTGGCCGCGATTCATGAAGTCCATCGCCGACAGATGCGCGAACCCGGGAGCGCGGATCTTGCAGCGATACGGCTTGTTCGTACCGTCGGCGACGAGATAGACGCCGAATTCGCCCTTCGGCGCTTCGACGGCGGCATAGATCTCGCCTTCCGGCACATGGAAGCCTTCGGTATAGAGCTTGAAATGGTGGATCAGCGCTTCCATCGAGCGCTTCATCTCGCCCCGCTTCGGCGGCACCACCTTGCCGTCGTTCGACGACACCGGCCCGCGGTTTTCAGCCAGGGACAGTTTTTCGACCGCCTGCTGCATGATCTTCAACGACTGGCGCATCTCTTCCATGCGGATGAGGTAGCGATCGTAGCAGTCGCCGTTCTTGCCGACCGGAACGTCGAAATCGAACTCCGGGTAGCACTCGTAAGGCTGCGACTTGCGCAGATCCCAGGCGGCGCCCGAACCGCGCACCATGACGCCGGAAAAGCCCCAGGCCCAGGCTTCCGCCAGGCTGACGACGCCGATGTCGACGTTGCGCTGCTTGAAGATGCGGTTGTCGGTGAGGAGCCCCTCGAGGTCGTCGAGGGTCTTGGAACATTGCGGGATGAACTTGCCGATGTCCTCGACCAGCTTATCGGGCAGGTCCTGATGCACCCCACCGACGCGGAAGTAGGCGGCATGCATGCGCGACCCCGAGGCCCGCTCATAGAACACCATCAGCTTCTCGCGCTCCTCGAAACCCCACAACGGCGGGGTGAGCGCGCCGACGTCCATCGCCTGCGTGGTGACGTTCAGCATGTGCGACAGAATGCGGCCGATCTCGCAGTAGAGCACCCGGATCAGCTGGCCGCGCCTGGGCACCTCGATCTTCAGCAGCCGTTCGGCGGCGAGCGCGAAGGCGTGCTCCTGGTTCATCGGCGCCACATAGTCGAGCCGGTCGAAATACGGCGTCGCCTGGGTGTAGGTCTTGGCCTCGATCAGCTTCTCGGTGCCGCGGTGCAGGAGTCCGATGTGAGGATCGACGCGCGTGACAACTTCGCCGTCAAGCTCGAGCACCAGACGCAAAACGCCATGCGCCGCCGGGTGTTGCGGGCCGAAGTTGATGTTGAAGTTGCGGATTTCGGCCTCGGCCATTTCGTGGCTTCCTCGTCAGTGCCGCGTTCAGTTCGACTTCGTCGCCTTCTCATCCCCCGGAAGGACGTAGTCGGTGCCCTCCCACGGGCTCAAGAAATCGAAGTTGCGGAATTCCTGATTGAGCCGCACCGGCTCGTAGACGACCCGCTTCTCTTCCTCGTCGTAGCGCACCTCGACGAAGCCGGTCATCGGGAAGTCCTTGCGCAAGGGATGTCCGTCGAAGCCGTAGTCGGTGAGGATGCGGCGGAGATCGTGGTGGCCGGAGAACAGGATGCCGTAGAGGTCGTAGGCCTCGCGCTCGAACCAGTCGGCGCCGGGGAAGACGGTGGTCGCCGACGGGACGGCGTTCGTCTCGTCGGTCGTCACCCGCACGCGGACACGGACGTTGTTGTAGGGCGACAGCAGATGATAGACGACGTCGAAGCGCTCCGGCCGCCCCGGATAGTCGACCCCGGCGATGTCGGTGAAACTGACGAAGCGGCAGCGGCGGTCGTCGCGCAGGAAGGCGAGCACGTCGACGATTACCTCGCGCCTGGCCTCCAGCGTCAGCATGTCGACGCCTTGTGCAAAGCCCGTGAGCTTGTCGCCCAGCGCCGCGGCGATATAGGGGCCCAAGGATCCAGCACCGGGGGCTTCGACCGTCGCCTCAACCGTGTCGCTCATCGCGTCATCACCCTAAGTCTGGGCGACCGGGGTCGCCTGGGTCTGGACGGCGGGACCGCCGCTTGGAACTTGACACTCCTGTGCCCGCGGCCCGCCGATCGGCCAGCCGCGGACCGGACGACGTCACCGTTCGATGGTGCCGGTACGCCGGATCTTCTTTTGCAGCAGCAACACGCCGTAGAGCAGCGCTTCGGCAGTCGGCGGGCAGCCCGGGACATAGATGTCGACCGGCACGATACGATCGCACCCCCGGACCACCGAATAGGAATAGTGATAGTAGCCGCCGCCGTTGGCACACGACCCCATGGAGATGACGTAGCGCGGCTCCGGCATCTGGTCGTAGACCTTGCGGAGCGCCGGGGCCATCTTGTTGGTGAGCGTACCGGCGACGATCATCACGTCCGACTGGCGCGGCGAACCGCGCGGGGCGAAGCCGAAGCGCTCGACGTCGTAGCGCGGCATGGAGAGCTGCATCATCTCCACTGCGCAGCAGGCCAGACCGAAGGTCATCCACATCAGCGAGCCGGTGCGCGCCCAGGTGATCAGGTCGTCTGCCGCCGCGACCAGGAACCCCTTGTCGGCGAGCTGCGCGTTGACGTCGAGGAAGAACGGATCATTGGCGCCGACGGGCTTGCCGGTCGAAGGATCGATGATCCCCTTGGGCTTGTCGGCGACGAGCGGCTCAGACGGCGCGATCAATCCCATTCGAGCGCTCCCTTCTTCCATTCGTAGATAAAGCCGAGGGTTAGGATGGCAAGGAACACCATCATCGCCCAGAAGCCGAACTGGCCGACGTGGGAGAAGCTGACCGCCCACGGAAACAGGAAGGCGACCTCGAGATCGAAGATAATGAACAGGATGGAGACCAGATAGAACCGCACGTCGAACTTCATGCGCGCGTCGTCGAAAGCGTTGAAGCCGCATTCGTAGGCCGAGAGTTTTTCCGGATCCGGCCGGCTGTAGGCGACGATGAACGGCGCCACCAGCAGGGCCATGCCGATGACACCGGCAACGCCGATGAACACGACGATGGGAATGTAATCTTTCAGCAGGTCTGCCATGATCTTAGACCCTCTCGGGCGGCGACGGGGAACGACCCCGCGAGAAGCCGTCCGGACGCGACGCAAAGCACATCTTGTCGCAGCGCACCGTAGCGGACGATTAGCCTAGCCGTGACGATGGCGCAAGCCCGACCGTCGGGATCATACGCATGGGCGGATGCGCCAAAGGTCTCGGCTGGGGGAAACTGATTTCGGTTTCGAACGCCGCTTGACAAGGGGGGCGTCGGGCCTTAAACGACCGGCACTCCGACGCCGGGCCTACCGGCGCCGGGCGAAACGGGGGCGTAGCTCAGTTGGTTAGAGCGCCGGCCTGTCACGCCGGAGGTCGCGGGTTCGAGCCCCGTCGCTCCCGCCATTCCTTGAAAACAAGGGTTTGGCAAGACATCCCCGAATGTTGCTCTCTTTGAAAAACGCCCGGCCCCAGGCCGGGTTTTTTCATTCATCGGCTTCGTCAAACTGCATTTTCGCCGCGGCCGCCGCACGACGACCGGCGCCCCCTTCCCCCACCCCTCCCCTGATGCTATTGCGGGCGCCGAATTCCCCGATCGGCAAAGGTCCGCCCATGATCCCGCGCTATTCCCGCCCCGAGATGGTTGCCCTGTGGGAGCCGGAGGCGCGGTTCCGCATCTGGTTCGAGATCGAGGCGCATGCGACCGACGCGCTTGCCGATTTGGGCGTGGTGCCGAAGGCCGCCGCTGCCGCCATCTGGGAGAAGGCGCGAAACGCCACGTTCGACGTCGACCGCATCGACGAGATCGAGCGGGTGACCAAGCACGACGTCATCGCGTTCCTGACGCATCTGGCCGAGATCGTCGGGCCGGAGGCGCGATTCGTGCACCAGGGCATGACGTCGTCCGACGTGTTGGACACCTGCTTCGCGGTGCAACTGGCCCGCGCCGCCGATATCTTGATCGCCGACGTCGACCGGCTCCTCGCCGCCCTGAAGGCGCGCGCCTACGAGCACAAATTAACGCCCACCATCGGCCGCAGCCACGGCATCCACGCCGAACCAGTCACCTTCGGGCTGAAACTGGCCGAGGCCTACGCCGAGTTCGCCCGCTCCCGCACCCGCCTGCTGGCAGCCCGCGCCGAAATCGCCACCTGCGCCATTTCGGGCGCCGTCGGTACCTTCGCCAACATCGATCCGCGCGTCGAAGCCTATGTGGCGGAGAAGATGGGCCTGACGGTCGAACCGGTGTCGACCCAGGTGATCCCGCGCGACCGCCATGCCATGTACTTTGCCACGCTCGCCGTCGTCGCATCCTCGATCGAGCGGCTGTCGATCGAGATTCGCCACTTGCAGCGCACCGAGGTGCTGGAAGCCGAGGAATTTTTCTCGCCCGGCCAGAAGGGCTCCTCGGCCATGCCGCACAAGCGCAACCCGGTGCTGACCGAGAACCTGACCGGCCTTGCCCGCATGGTGCGCAGCTATGCCCTGCCGGCAATGGAGAACGTGGCGCTCTGGCATGAACGCGACATCTCGCATTCCTCGGTCGAGCGCATGATCGGTCCGGACGCCACCGTCACCCTCGACTTCGCCCTCAACCGGCTTGCCGGCGTCGTCGAAAAGCTGGTGGTCTATCCGGAGCGCATGGCGCTGAACCTCGACAAACTCGGCGGCCTCGTGCATTCGCAGCGCATTCTCCTGGCTCTCACCCAAGCAGGCGTGTCGCGCGAGGAGGCCTACGCGCTGGTGCAGCGCAACGCCATGAAGGTATGGGATAGTTACCAGAAGACCGGCACTGCGACGGTCGACTTCCTTGCCGAATTGCTCGCCGATCCGGATGTGCGCAAGGCCCTGTCCGAGGCCGACATCCGCGAGAAATTCGACCTCGGTTATCACTTGAAGCACGTCGACGCGATTTTTGCCCGCGTGTTTGGGGAATGACGACGCGCCAGTCGCTCGGACTGATGACCTACCTCGTCCGCGACACCGACGAGGCGATCGGCTGGTTCGTTGAGAAACTTGGCTTCGATCTCATCGAGGATTCGCCGCAAGGCGACGGCAAGCGCTGGGTCGTGGTGCGCCCCAAGGGCGGCGGCGTCACCGGGGCCGCCCTCCTCCTCGCCAAGGCTGTAACGCCCGAGCAGGAAGCCGCGATCGGCAACCAGTCCGGCGGCCGCGTCTTCCTGTTCCTGACGACCGACGACTTCGACCGCGACCACGCCGCCATGCTGGCGGCCGGCATTACCTTCCGCGAAGCGCCGCGCGACGAACCCTACGGCAAGGTCGCGGTGTTTGAGGACCTTTATGGCCAGGGCTGGGACCTGATCGAGCCGAAGATGGCCGGCTAATATCGACGGCTCCTCTCTTCGATTCGTTCACCGAGGCA
>JARLIU010000176.1 GCA_031291595.1 Ancalomicrobiaceae bacterium
AGCCACTGATTTCATTGAACGTTCTACAATATTGGAGTCGACTTCGATCCGGCCGTCGTCGAGGAAGGCGACAAGCCCGGACCAGTGCGCCAGCGTATACGAGACCGCCTTTCCCAGCGCAGATTTGGCCGAGATCTCGGCCATCAGATCCGTCAGGCGCTGCTTCAGCGCCGCCATGATCGGGGTACTTTCGCTGCGGCGAACCGCCAGTCGCGCCTCGGCACTTTCGCCGCGGATTGCCGCTTCGATCCGATAGATCTCGGCAATGGTGGCGATCACCGCCAAGGCCTCGGAGGATCCCGTCGTCTTGACCACTTCTACGAACTTGCGCCGCGCGTGGGCAAGGCAGAAGGCCAGGTGGAGGGGGCCGGCATTGCTCTTCCGCCGGCGCTTGACCAGCGTCTTGTAGGCGACATAGCCGTCGACTTGGCATACGCCACCGAAGGACGCCAGTTGGGCTTCGATCTCGCCAGTGCCCCGGCTCTCGGCAAACACATAGCCGACCGCCGGCGGCGCCGGTCCCTGCCAGGGACGTTTCAATCGATCGCCTGCGCCCACAGTTGGCAGAGCTTCGTTCGGCGTCGCCCCGGATCGAGCCGCGGCAGCGGTGTCTCGTCACAGAACACGCGGGGTTGGGACCTGATGAAGCCGAGAAGCCGTTCGTAAAGCGGCTTCAGCCACCAAGCTGCTTTCGCCACCCAAAAGCCGAGTGTTCCCCGATCGAGAGTGATCCCCTGACCGGCAAAGATCTGCGACTGGCGATAGAGCGGCAGAGCCCACGCGAACTTCGAGACCGCCACATGCGCCACCAGGGCCGTAGTCGCCATGCCGCCCGTCGTCACCCGCGGTCGCGCGTTCGGCGGGCCAAGCTTCCACCGGAAGCTCGGCCATCTCCGCCTCACCCTGGACAACCGCGCTTTCACATCCTCGGCAGCCGTATTTCGGGCGGATGGTCCGGATCACCCGCAGAACTGCCGGCACCACGTCGAGCGCCTCGCTGACGTCTTCGCCAATCCGGTGCAGTTGCCCGGAACAGCACAGACAGACAGTGCTCTCCGGTTCGATCACTTCCTCGCAGCGCACCAGGTGCTTCGGCAACGCGCCCATATTGCGCGATGCCGGACGGCGGGGATGCGGCGAACGCGTCTTTTCGACCGGAGTGTCGTCGTTCGCCGCCGCCGGTACCTCCGCAAGATCGCCGAGGTCGAGCGCCTGCTGCTCAGGCATGATCGCTAGCCAAGCTTCTCCGACCGCGGGCCGAAGACAAACAGTTTCAGAAGGTCGGAATGGACGCGAAGCTCGGCGTTCTCCGCTTCCAGCGCGAGCACCATGCGGGTCAGTTCGTCGATATCGCGCGGCAAAGGAGTATGGTGAAGCGGCATACGGAACTCTACCATAAACCGCCGATTCAACAAACAGTTTCAATAAGATCTGTTGGGATTACGCCGCTCGCGTGGGCCTCTTCACCGTCGTTCGTCCGACCCGTGTCCAGTCAAGCCCGGCCACCAGCAAAGAGAATTCCTCCCGGGTCAGCCGCATCGATCCGTCCCGGATTGGCGGCCACACGAACCGGCCAGCCTCAAGCCATTTCGTGGTCAGCACCATTCCTGTTCCGTCCCAGAACACGAGGCGCAATCTGTCGCCCCGCTTCGGACGGAAGACGAAGACATCGCCGCAGTAGGGGTCGGCGGCAAGGGCCGAGGCGACCAGAGCGACCAGACCGTTCATGCCGCGCCGGAAGTCGATCGGCCGCGTCGCCACCATCACTTTCAGGTCGCGTGACGGGACGATCACCGCGATCCTCGAAGCGCAGAGGCGACAGCGGCTGCCAGCGCCGGCTCCACGCCACCTGTCACCACCATCCGCGCCGTGCCGATCTCAACCTCGATCCGGCCGGGAGCCGAGCCGCCGCCAACCGCCCTCACGGCAATCGAGCCATCCACCGGCTCGTCCGTCGACACCGTGAGCGGCACAAAACTCGGCGGCGTCGTCTCCCACGACGTCAGACCGGCTTGCCGGCGCCAGACCGACAATAGACCGCGGTTTACACCCCCCCGGCGGGCCACATCCGAGATGTTCACCCCTGGCGCGGCGCTCGCCGCAACAATCTCGGCCTTCTCCGTCACCGTCCACAACCGCCGCTTCCGACGGCCCGTAATCACCTCGATCCGCCGATAATCACTGGCTTCAAGCATGTCTTGATGCATGGCATCAACGCTGTCTTCGTCCATCCGACCGTCCTCCTCGCGAAGTTCCGTCGAAGTCTCGTCATCCCGCCGAGCCGGCGAAAGGTGGGGCGTTCGTAGCGCTCACGATGAAACGGTAGCCGGCGTCGCGGCGACACAGTCGCTCGATCGCCCGACTAGAGCGGACCCCGTGGCTGTAAGCGTAGATCAGCAGGCTCAGCAGCATCCGCGGGGAGAACGGAGCCTGACCGGCGCCTCCGATCCGGCATGTCGCCTCGAACCTCGACAGGTCCATCAGGGCGACCGCGTCGATGATCAGGTGGACGATGTCGTCGCCCGGCAACCATTCCATCATGTCGACGGGAAGAAGGAACCGTTGCCGCCGATCCGGCTCCCGGAAGAACTGCGCCACGTTGAAATCTCCCCGCGTCCCACAGTCACACAGAATCACGTCTACGGACGCCGTTCAACATGCCCAGCGCGCAACTGACGATGCCGCTATCTCAGATCGTAATTCCGCAACAGCCTCTACAATCCCTGGTGTTGGCGTGTTGACTGCTTCGGCCATCGCCGCCACGGTGCCCGAAGCCACAAACTTCAAGTCTGGTCGGGACTTTGCTGCGTGGCTCGGCCTGGTGCCGCGGCAGAACTCAAGCGGCGGTAAAGATCGGCTCGGTCATATTACCAAGGCGGGCGATCGATACATCCGGCAGCTTCTTGTTGTGGGTGCCACGGTCGTAATCTATCACACAGGCAAGAAGGGATCGCCGGGCTGGTTGTCAAGCTTGCTGGCGCGCAAGCCGAAAAAGCTTGCCGCCGTTGCGCTCGCTAACAAGATGGCCCGAATTGCCTGGGCGGTTATGACCAGA
>JARLIU010000177.1 GCA_031291595.1 Ancalomicrobiaceae bacterium
CGATCGCGACCTTCCAAGCCGCTGGCATGACCAACGCCACGTACCGCCCCCTTCGGCACGCATCCGGCTCGACGGCATCCGACCTCGGCTAGTCGGATGCGACGACCGGCGGCCTCCTCGGGCACAGGCGCCAAGGTGTCACTCCGCGCTCCGTGCATCGCCCCATGCTGCCGACGCGGCGGCCTGGGCGGTATCGGAAAGGATAGGGGGTACTTGGGCGCGACTGACTTGCCGAAAATCGCCAGCTGCCCGTGGCCGGTGGCTCCTGTCGGCCGCCGGCGGTCGGCATGAAGAGAGGATGCCGGCAGACAGCCCCGCTTATGCGTTGCCTACCAGCAACTTGCCAAAAGCCCCCGTGACAGCCGCTTCCGACCATCACCGAACCGACCGGACTGTTTGTGATTTTCGGCTTTCGATGATGGTGGGCGTGACAGGGATTGAACCTGTGACCCCTACGATGTCAACGTAGTGCTCTCCCGCTGAGCTACACGCCCATTCATCTGCGTCGCGGCGATCGGGAGCCGTCGCGACGGTGCGGTTCTATAGCCGGGTTCATTCCGAGCCGCAAGCCCGAAAGTCGCCCGCCGCGCCAATGGCGCCGACGATCCCGGATTTCGCCGCAGCCGACGTCAAATCCGTGGAAAGCGCGACCCTTCCGGCCGCGGCAACGCACGCAAGCCCGCCGGCTCGCAGCCGACAGGCGCACAATCCCACCTGACCGATAGCTAAATCCCGGCCGCGGCAGTGCAGCCGCAGCGCCTCTCTCAGGCCGCCAGCAGCTTTTCCACTTCCCGCACCAGATCGCGCAGGTGGAACGGCTTTGACAGCACCTTGGCATCCTTCGGCGCGTTGGAATCCGGGTTGAGCGCCACGGCGGCAAATCCGGTGATGAACATCACCTTCAAGTCCGGATCGAGCTGCGTCGCCCGGCGCGCCAGTTCGATGCCGTCCATCTCCGGCATGACGATATCGGTCAGAAGCAACGTGAACGGCTCTTCGCGCAGACGCTCGTAGGCGCTCTTGCCGTTGTCGAAGGAAACGACGTCGTAGCCGGCACTCTGCAGCGCCTTGGCCAGGAACCGTCGCATGTCGTTGTCGTCTTCCGCCAGGAGAATGCGTGACATGTCGTCCATCCGCTGACCCAGTCCTATTCCGTTGCCCTATTCTCTCCCATAGATACCGCTTGCGGTAAACATCCAGTGAAGTCGCCCCTTCGCTGCGCCGAAAGCCAGCCTCGCCTTCCACAGGATTCGCTAGGCCAATGGACAATTCCGGCAATTTGCTGGCAACATGCGCATTAAGGGCCGGAGCGCGGATTCGTCATGGACCGGTAAGAGGGGATTGGGGAACGGGCGATGGATATCGTTCGCGATTTTCATTTTGCGGCGCCTGCCGGCGAGGCTGCTGACACGGCCGGCGACATCCCGATATTCGAACTTTTGTCACCCGAAGAGATCACCGTCCCGTTCCTGTTCAATTCGCCGCACAGCGGCCGGCACTATACCGACAGCTTCCTCTCCGCGTCGCGGCTCGACCGCCAGTCGATTCGCCGGTCGGAAGACAGCTATGTCGACGAGTTGTTCGCCGGCTCGCTGCTCTCGGGCGCGCCGATGCTTCGCGCCAACTTTCCGCGCGCCTTCCTCGACGTCAATCGCGAGCCATACGAGCTCGATCCGAAGATGTTCCGGGGACGGCTGCCGTCGTACGCCAATATCCGCTCGCTCAGGGTCGCCGGCGGCCTCGGTACGATTGCCCGCGTCGTCGCCGAGCACGAGGAGATCTACCATTCACCTTTGGATGTCGCCGATGCGCTCGACCGCATCGAGCGCATCTACAAGCCCTATCACGCCATGCTGCGCAAGGCGTTGGCGCGGCTGCACGTCGACTTCGGCTTCGCCGTGTTGATCGATTGCCATTCGATGCCCTCGGTCATCCGCGGCATCGATCCGTCCCACCGGCCGGACTTCATTCTCGGCGACCGCTACGGCACGTCCTGCTCGCCCGATCTGACCGAGGCGGCGGCGACCATCCTGCGCTCGCTCGGCTATACCGTATCGCGCAACAAGCCCTATGCCGGCGGCTTCATCACCGAGCACTACGGCCGGCCGGCCAAGGGGCTGCACGCCCTGCAGATCGAGATCAATCGCGGTCTCTACATGCACGAGACCTCGTTCGAGAAGACCGGACGCTTCGACGAGTTGGTAATCGATCTCTCGCGCTTCGCCGACGAGATCGTGCGGATGACCGGCGTCGCCTATCGGCCGAAGTCGCTGGCTGCCGAATAGCGCGAACTGCCAGCCCGCCCTACACCCTGTGGTAAGCCGCCGCAATGGCGCAGACACTCCCCCTGCCCGCGCCGGCCGGGCCCGATCGGTCGTAATGGCCGTGCCGGAAAAAATTAAGGCCGCTCGCAGATGCGGCGGCCTCAAGTCAAGGGAGGAAACGCCCAAGGAGGGCTGCGGCAGGACAACGTCCTGCTGCGCTGCGAAATATGCCCTGATCCTGTACTTATGTCAATGTGACTGACGAATCGGTCCGGTTCGACCAACGCCCGGCAGCGGAGAGGGCTTTCGCCGATAGAATGATTTAGGTGATTGACAACTAATGGCATTTTTGGTCAGTCGCGGCAGCGGCCGCCGATCCGGCGGCCAGAATCGGCATCGTTGCGGTCCCGGCTGGCCGCGCCTCTGAAAACGATTACAAGACAACCGGTTAGAGTTGGGCTCCGACGGGCCGGTTGGACCGGTTGAGATAGGGAAATTCGCATGGCAGACTTGTCGGATTCGCATGAATTTCTCGCCTTTTTCGACCAGCTTGCCGATGCCGCGGCTGAGGCGACGCTGCCGCTGTTCCGCTCTCGTCTGGCGGTTGAAAACAAGCTCGGCCCGGGTCATTTCGATCCCGTGACCGCGGCCGACCAAGCGGCCGAACGCCTCATGCGCGATCTGATCGCGGCCAAATACCCTGACCACGGCGTGCTCGGCGAAGAATTTGCCAATGTCGCCAGTGAATCGCCCTACCTCTGGGTGCTCGATCCGATCGACGGCACGCGCTCGTTCATTTCCGGCCTGCCGATCTGGGGCACGCTGATCGGCTTGAAGCACGACGGCGCGCCTCGGCTCGGCATGATGTCGCAGCCGTTCATCGGCGAGCGGTTCATCGGCGATTGCAGACAGGCCTGGTATCGCGGTCCGGGCGGCGAGCGACCGCTCAACACCCGGCCCTGCGCCCGCCTCGCCGATGCCGTGCTGATGACCACGTCGCCGCGCATTTTCCCCAAGATGGAGGGCGACATCTACGACCGCATCGAATCGCAGGTGCGGTTGCCGCGCTACGGCGCCGATTGCTACGCCTACGCGATGCTGGCGGCGGGTCACGTCGATCTCGTCATCGAAGCCGGGCTGAAGCCGTACGACATCGTTGCGCTGATCCCGGTGATCGAAGGCGCCGGCGGCATGGTCACCACCTGGGACGGCGGTTCGGCGGCCGATGGCGGCAATATCGTCGCCTCCGGCGATCCCCGCCTGCACCAGGACGTGCTGCGCCGGCTGGGCTGAAGCCCGGCGGCGCTCAGCTGCCCGGGATAAAACTGTCGAAAGCCGCCCAGAACTGCTCGCGGTAGGCTTCACGCTCCTGCAGCAATTCGTGCTGGGCGCCGGAGATCAGCACCAGGTAGCAATTCTTGCTCGACAGCGCGAAATGTTCGGTCGCCCGCGTCGAGACCACCCGATCCGAGGACGAAGCCACGATCAGGGTCGGAATGCGCAGCCGCTCGGCAAAATCGACCGCCGTGACCATGCCGGCGGCCTTGAGCGCCGCCCTCAGCCAGCCGACGGTCGGCGCGCCGATCGACAGTTCGGGCAGGGTCTCGATCAAATGCCGGTTGCGCATGTAGCGGTGCTCGTCGCCGGTCAGCCGGTTGCCCTCGAACGGCTCCAGATGGATCGAATGCGACTTGCCGCCCGGCACATACAGCCGCCCGAGACCAATGCCGGAGATCACCGCCGCCAGCACTTTGGCGGTCGGCTCGGAAACGCCCCATTGCCCGAGCCCGAGGAAGGGCGCGGCCAGCACGTAGCGGCGGAAGCGCGTACGCATCGCCATCGAGTTCTGCAACAGCACCAGCCCGCCGGTCGAATGCGCCAGCGCGTAATACGGCGGCGGGCAGCTCGACAGCACCACCTGCGTCATGAAGGCGTCGAGGTCGAGCGCGAATTCGCCGAAATCGTCGACGTGCCCGCGCATGCGGTTGGCGAACGGCCGTTCGGACCCGCCTTGGCCGCGCCAATCGAAGGTGGCGACCGCATAGCCGCGGGCAATCAGGTCCCGGACCGTCTCGAAATACTTCTCGATGAACTCGGCCCGGCCCTGGAAGATGCAGACGGTGCCGCGATCGCGCGAAGCCGCCGGCACCCAGCGCGCGACCCTCAGCCGCCGTCCGTCCTCGGCGTCGATGAAACCGGCGACCACGCCGTCGGGAATGGCATTCTCTGGGTGGTCGAACACCGACATGGCGTCTCGCTCTCGACGGGGATGGCAGGGGCATGCCCCGGCCCGAACAGGGCGCGGCCAGATCCCGGCCACGGATCCCAGGCGGGCCGGCGAATGCGCCGAAACTCCAGCGTGACTCGTCGCTTATTAGCGCCGGCAAGGCAAGGCGAAAAGCAGGCGCGGACGGCCGCTCCCGCCCTCCCATCTCCTCTTGAAGCTGTGTCTGAGCATTCCCATATTGCTGATGCGGACGCCAACTGGGTCCGCCGCGACGAGGCATCCACTGGGCCCGAGAGGACGGTGGGAACGTGCAAGGTTCGCAGGCCTCGTCCGAGGACGAGCACCAGTCGCTCAATTAGGAGGACTATCATGCGGTACGATCTATCCCCCCTCTATCGGTCCACCGTCGGCTTCGACCGCCTGTTTCATCTGCTCGATAACTTGAGCGGCGTCGAGACGGCTCAGCCGACCTACCCGCCGTACAACATCGAACGGACCGGCGAGAACGCCTATCGCATCACCATGGCGGTCGCTGGGTTCGGCGAGAAGGACATCACCCTCGAGGCGCGCGAATCGACGCTGGTGGTGAAAGCCGAGAAGACCGAGACCCAGGAAGGCCAGGACGTGCTGTATCGCGGCATCGCCTCGCGGTCCTTCGAGCGTCGCTTCCAACTCGCCGACTACGTGGTGGTGAAGGGCGCCAGCCTGGAGAACGGGCTGCTGCACGTCGACCTGGAGCGTCAGGTCCCCGAGGCGCTGAAGCCGCGGCAGATCCCGATCGCGACCACCGGCGCCAAGGTCATCGAGACCAAGCCGGCCGAGCAGATCGCGGCCTGATCGCCTGATCGCCAGCTGAATTCGAGACGCCCCGGTCCGCCGGGGCGTTTTCGTTGGCGCAGCAGGAACGGTTGGCCGCCGCCGCGCGCTGGCGCCTCAAGCCTGAGCGAGCAGTGCGAGGAACCGGTCGACCTCCTCGGGAGTGGTCCTGAACGAGGTGACGAAGCGGTAGAGCGTCTCGCCCGCAGCCGGTTGCTCGTCCGGCTCCAGCAGGTCCGCATCCCAGTCGTAGAAGCGCGCCCCCGCCGCCAGCAGCCGTTCGGCCTGCGGCTCGGCGATGAAGGCGAAGACTTCGTTGGCTTCCGGTGCGAACGCCGGCCTTGCCTTGCCCGAGGCGATCATGCCCTCGGCCAGCCGCCGCGCCATGGCGTTGGCTTGGCGCGCCAACTCCAGCCAATGGCCGCCGTCGAGCCAGGCGTCGAACTGGGCGGAGAGGATCCGATGCTTGGAGACCAGTTGGCCGGAGCGCTTGCGCAAATAGGCCAGCCGCTCAAGGTGGGCGGTATCGAACACCACGATCGCCTCGGCCAACAGGCAGCCGCCCTTGGTGGCGCCGAAGGACAGGATGTCGACGCCGGCCTGCCACGTCATTGCCGCCAGGCTGGCGCCGGTATGGACGAGCGCATTGGCGAGCCGCGCGCCGTCCATATGCACGATCAAGCCCTTGCCATGGGCGAGCGCCGCCAGCTCGGTCACCTCGGCGACGGAATAGACGGTGCCGAGTTCCGTTGACTGGGTGAGCGAGACCACCGACGGTACGACGTGATGCACGCCGCGTAACGGCCGATCGAGAAGCTCGGCGAGCCCGCCGCGCGAAATCTTGCCGCCGACGCCGCCGAGCGCGATCAGCTTGTTGGAACCGAAGAATTCCGGTGCACCGCATTCGTCGGTGTTGAGATGCGCGCCCCTGTGGCAGATCACCGCACCATAGGGCGGGATCAGGCCGGTCACCGACAGCGAATTCGCCGCCGTGCCGGTCGCCACCAGGAGGACGCCGACCTCGCGCCCGAAGGCTTCGGCCATGCGCCTTTCCAGCCGTTTGGTGATGTCGTCGCCGCCGTATGCCGGTACGTCGCCCCCATTGGCCGCGACCAATGCCGCCATGACCTTGTCCGACGCACCCGCCCAATTGTCGCTTCCGAACTGCATGCCCTGTCCTTCGTCGCTGGTTTCGGCCGCGCGACTATAGAAGATTTCCGCGCGCCGCCGACCGCCACGAGCGCTTGCGGGCTCTGCGCCAAACGCGGCGGCCGTGCCCGATCCTTGGGCAGCTGCCACGACGATCAGCCGCGCGATTTGGCGGGGCGGCGCGAAACGCCTGGAATTGCGGCCAAATCTTGCCAGTCTTGCGAAACACTCTAAATTCTGGCATGTTCCGAGATCGGGATAGGACAGCAATGCTGTCCCATTAACCTTCCGGTCTCTTCGGCGTCGACTGATCCACGCGGAGCACCCGCTCCGGTGTGAAACACGACGCCCGATCAGTATCTTGGAGTTGACTCGCAGACCGCCTGCAGTGCCATGCCGCGCCGGCCTGCCAGCTCCGCGACGACCGGGAGTCGCAAATGGGACAAGCAGCGGCGCATCTGCCATTATGGGCCTGACTGCTCTGGCACCGTGCGTGCAACGGCGGCGAGCGCACGGTGGCGAGGGGACCCACGCCGGCTGTTTCAGAGCCGATGAGGTCCATTCCCGGGTCGGACGGAACTGCGGCTCTGACCGCTTCGCGATCGATGAGCGAAGGGGTGAGGCGGCGGCGCCGGCTGAAGTCGCACAGAGACGAAACCACGAACGTGAGGATGGGCCAATGGCCGAGATCGAAAGTGAAGGAGCCTTGGGGTTGGGTGGGACCGTCGTGACGGCGACCACCACCAAAGCCACCGCCTTCGCGGCGGATCGATCGACGGCCAAACTGCTCACCGGCCCGGATGGCCTGCCGCAAGAACAGGGCCTGTTCGATCCCGCGCTCAACCGCGATGCCTGCGGCGTCGGCTTTGTCGTCGACATCAAGGGCCGCAAGAGCCACGGCATCGTCAAGGATGCGCTGCACGTGCTCGAGAACCTCGAGCATCGCGGCGCCGTCGGTGCCGATCCGCTGATGGGTGACGGCGCCGGCATCCTGGTGCAGATCCCGCACCAGTTCTTCGCGCAAGAATGTGCCACGCTTGGCTTCAGCCTGCCGCCAGCCGGCACCTATGGCGTCGGCCAGTTCTTCCTGCCGCGCGATGCCGCCGAACGCGAGCGCGCGCTCGCCATCGTCGAACGTGCGGTGACCTCGGAAGGGCTGCAGGTCCTCGGCTGGCGCGACGTGCCGGTCGACAACTCCAAGCTCTCCGACGGCGTCCGCGCGACCGAACCGCTGCACCGCCAGATCTTTGTCGCGCCGAAGGACGCCATCGACGGGGAAGCGCTCGAGCGTCGCCTCTACATCGCCCGCAAGTCTCTGTCCGGCGACGTCTACGAAGCCGATTGGAACGGCGCGACGAAGCGCAACCAGGACTGGTTCTATACCGTGTCCTTCTCCGCCCGCACGATCGTCTACAAGGGCATGTTCCTGTCGTATCAGGTCGCCAGCTACTACCCAGACCTCAGCGACGAGCGCTTCGTCTCGGCCCTGGCGATGGTGCACCAGCGCTTCTCGACCAACACCTTCCCGTCGTGGAAGCTGGCGCACCCCTATCGCATGGTCGCCCACAACGGCGAGATCAACACGCTCAGGGGCAACGTCAACTGGATGTACGCCCGCCAGGCCACCACGACCTCGACGGCGTTCGGCGACGACATCGGCAAGATCTGGCCGATCTCCTACGAGGGCCAGTCGGATACCGCCTGCTTCGACAACGCGCTGGAGTTCCTCCTGCGTGGCGGCTACTCGCTGGCCCACGCGGTGATGACGCTCATCCCGGAGGCCTGGACCGGCAACGACCTGATGGACCCCGAGCGCAGGGCCTTCTACGAGTATCACGCCGCCCTGATGGAGCCGTGGGACGGACCGGCCGCGGTCTGCTTCACCGACGGCCTGCAGATCGGCGCCACGCTCGACCGCAACGGCCTGCGGCCGGCCCGCTACGTCATCACCGACGATGACCGCGTCATCCTGGCCTCGGAGGCCGGCACCCTGCCGATCCCGGAAGACAAGATCGTCGCCAAGTGGCGCCTGCAGCCCGGCAAGATGCTGCTGATCGATCTCGAGGCCGGCCGCATCATCGCCGACGACGAGATCAAGCGGACGATCTCGACCGCCCAGCCTTACGCCGAATGGATCGACGACACCCAGATGGTGTTGGAAGACCTGCCGGAGGTGTCGCCGCGTGCGCCGAAGACGCTCGAAAGCCTGTTGGATCTGCAGCAGTCGTTCGGCTACACCCAGGAGGATCTGAAGCTGCTCATGCCGCCGATGGCGGTCACCGGCCAGGAAGCGGTCGGCTCGATGGGCACGGATACGCCGATCTCGGCCTTATCCAGCAAGTCGAAGCTGCTCTATACCTACTTCAAGCAGAATTTCGCCCAGGTCACCAACCCGCCGATCGACCCGATCCGCGAGGAACTGGTGATGAGCCTCGTCTCCTTCATCGGTCCCAGGCCGAACCTGTTCGATCAGGAAGGCTCAAAGGCGCAGAAGCGGCTCGAGGTGCGTCAGCCGATCCTCACCAACGAGGACCTGGAGAAGATCCGCACCATCGAGAACCTCGAGGGCTCCGGCTTCAAGACCATCACCATCGACGTGACCTATCCGGCCGCCAACGGTCCGGCGGGCATGCGGCCGGCGCTCGACGCCATGTGCGTGCAGGCCGAGGCGGCGGTGCGCACCTCCTCGTCCGGGCAGATCTACAACATCATCGTGCTGTCCGACCGCATGGTCGGGCGCGAAGGCATCGCCGTGCCCGCGCTCTTGGCCACCGCCGCCGTGCACCATCACCTGATCCGCAAGGGGCTCAGGACCCGCGCCGGTCTGGTGGTCGAGTCCGGCGAACCGCGCGAGATCCACCACTTCGCGCTGCTGGCCGGCTACGGCGCCGAGGCGATCAACCCGTATCTCGCCTTCGATACGCTTCTCGCCATGCAGGACAAGTTCCCGAAGGTCGTCGACGCGCACGAGATCGTCTACCGCTATATCAAGTCGATCGGTAAGGGCCTGCTGAAGGTCATGTCCAAGATGGGCATCTCGACCTATCAATCGTACTGCGGCGCGCAGATCTTCGACGCGATCGGGCTGCAGTCGGAGTTCATCAAGGAATTCTTCTTCGGCACCGCGACCAAGATCGAGGGCATCGGTCTCGACGAGATCGCCAAGGAGACGGTCGAACGCCATACGCGCGCCTTCGGCACCGATCCGGTGCTGGCCTACGCCCTCGATGTCGGCGGCGAATATGCCCAGCGCATGCGCGGCGAGGCGCACGTGTGGACGTCCGACGTCGTCGCCGGGCTGCAGCACTCGGTGAGGACCAACTCGTTCGACAAGTTCCAGAAGGACTACTCGAGCGTCATCAACGCGCAGAGCGAACAGCTGACCACCATTCGCGGCCTGTTCCGCATCAAGACGGCGGACGAGCTCGGACGCGCGCCCGTGGCGCTCGACGACGTCGAGCCGGCGGTGGCGATCGTCAAGCGCTTTGCCACCGGCGCCATGTCGTTCGGCTCGATTTCCCGCGAGGCGCATACGACCTTGGCGATCGCCATGAACCGCATCGGCGGGCGGTCCAACACCGGCGAAGGCGGCGAGGAGGCGGATCGCTTCAAGCCGCTGGCCAACGGCGATTCCATGCGCTCGGCCATCAAGCAGGTGGCCTCGGGCCGCTTCGGCGTCACCACCGAATATCTGGTCAACTCCGACCAGATGCAGATCAAGATGGCGCAAGGAGCCAAGCCCGGCGAAGGTGGCCAATTGCCCGGCCACAAGGTCGACGCGGTCATCGGCCGCGTCCGCCACGCCATGCCC
>JARLIU010000178.1 GCA_031291595.1 Ancalomicrobiaceae bacterium
CCGAGCATGACGAAGAATTCGCCGTCGGCGACGGTGAAGTTGGACTCCTTCACCGCGACGAAGTCGCCGAACGATTTGTGCAAATTTTCGACCCTGATTTCGGCCATCGCAGCGTGTCCTCGTCAATCCGGCAGCTTCGAGCCGACGACGAACAGCGCCGTGCCCAGAAGCGTGACGGTGAAGGAGTAGGAGTAGAGGGTCAGCGAGACGGGCTGCATCAGCATGATGACGCCGGCGACGATCAGGATGGTGGCAATCGCCTCGGCGACGCTGCGCGGCGAGACGCGGCGCGACCAGATGCGGGAGTTGATCGGCTGCTTGGGCGTTTTGTCGAGCGTCATTTGCGCACCGCTCCGAAGGTGATGCCGCGCAGCAGGTGCTTGCGCAGAAGCACGGTGAACACAACGATCGGGATCAGGAACAGCGTGGTGCCCGCGGCGACCGCCGGCCAGTCCTGGCCACCTTCGCCGATGATGATTGGGATGAACGGCGGCGCGGTCTGCGCTTCGCCGGAGGTCAGGAGCACGGCGAAGGCATATTCGTTCCAGGCGAAGATCAGGCAGAAGATTGCGGTGGCGGCGATGCCGGTGGCGGCCTGCGGCAACACGACCTTGCGGAAGGCCTGCAGCCGCGTGTAGCCGTCGATCATCGCGGCCTCCTCGTATTCGCGCGGAATCTCGTCGATGAAGCCCTTCATCAGCCAGACGGCGAGCGACACGTTGACCGCGGTATAGAGCAGGATCATGCCGAGGTGCGTGTCGGAGAGCCCGAGCTCGCGGTACATCAGGTAGATGGGAATCGCGACGGCGATCGGCGGCATCATGCGCGTCGACAGGATGAAGAACAGCAGATCGTCGGCGAGCGGCACCTTGAAGCGCGAGAAACCGTAGGCGGCGAGCGTGCCCAGCGCTACGGCGAGAAACGTCGAGCCGAAGGCGATGATGAAGGAATTGAAGAAACGCGGCATGAAGTTCGACGGGCCGGCGGTCACCAGGCCGCGACTGCGGGTGATCTCGTCGCAGGTGTCGGTCGGCGGCGGCAGCTTGGCGATATAGTCTTCGGTCTGGCGCGACTGCGTGGTGAACAGGTCGCAGAAGCCAGCGATCGACGGCGTGAACAGGATCTTCGGCGGATAGGCGATGGCGTCGGACGGTGTCTTCAACGCCGTCAGGCCGATCCATACCAGCGGGATCATGCTGATCACCGCATAGATGACGACCAGCGTGCCGGCGATCGCCTTGGAGCGCGGCGACGGTTCGACGACGGAATGGGCGGCGGTCGTCATCGGCTTTTCACCTGGTTGAGCGCTTTGACGTAGATGTTGGCCAAGCCGAACACGGTGACGAACAGGATGATGGCGAAGGCCGAGGAATAGCCGGTGCGCCAGCTCTCGAAGGCCGCGCGCTTCAAGGTGATCGAGGCGACCTCGGTGGTCGATCCCGGCCCACCTGAGGTCAACAGGTTGACCATGTCGAACATCTTGAAGTTCTCGATGCCGCGGAACAGCATCGCCAGCATGATGAACGGCAGCGCCATCGGCAGGGTGATGGTCCAGAACTGCCGCCATTTCGACGCCCGGTCGACTTCGGCCGCCTCGTAGATGTAGTCGGGGATCGAGCGCAAACCGGCGAGGCAGATCAGCACCACATAGGGCGTCCACATCCAGACATCGACGATGATGATCGACCAGGGCGCCAGCCTGACCGAACCGATCATCTCGAACGACGACGCCGGCTCGCCGATGATGAGGCCGATGATGTAGTTGAACAGGCCGGTCTGCGGTTGGTAGAGGAACTTCCAGAAATTGCCGACGACGGCCGGCGACAGCATCATCGGAATGAGGATGATGGTGGTCCAGAAGCCGTGGCCGCGGAACTTGCGGTCGATCAGGAAGGCAAGGGCGAAGCCCAGCACCGTCTCGATCAGGATGGTCCAGATGACGAAATGCGCGGTCGCCTGCATCGGCTGCCAGACGTCGGGATCAGTCAGGATCGACACGTAGTTGTCGATGCCGACAGACTTGATCGGCGCATTCGGCCGGTTGGCGCGGTAGTTGGTGAACGACAGATAGATCGTCCAGATCAGCGGAAAGATGTTGATCGCCAACAGAAGGATGATCGACGGGGCGATGAACAGCCAGGCCAGCACCCGATCCGACAGGCCGCGAATGGGTTTGGCGATCGTCTCGGGCGTGGCGGAGGCCAGCCGGTCGGCGAATTTGGATGCTCCTAAATCAGCCATGATGCCTTCGTCGGGTTTTTGGCGTCGATCTCGCCACAATCGGTGTCATCCCGGCGAAAGCCGGGATCCATTGCCCCTTCCATGTGGCGGAACCGCCGGAAAGGGCCAGGTCTTGCCGCGCCGACCTGCCAGCTGCGCCCACATTGGATCCCGGCTTTCGCCGGGATGACACCCGCCTTGGCGGATGGGGCGAGTAGAAGGGTCGCTGCTATCAGCTCGGTATCATTCCCGGCCGAGGGCCGAAGGCCCGAGGGGAAGGGAATCCAGATCCGGAGTTTGAGCCATGCCGATCCTGGATCCCCTTCCCTCGATTGGCTTCGCCAATCTCGCCGGGGATGACAAACCCAGATGTAGTCGTCAGATCTTGCCGTCGTCCTTGAACACCTTGCCCCAGTCCTTGACGACCAGGTCGAGCGCCTCCTTGGCGGTGCCCTTGTCGGCGACGACGTAGTCGTGCACGCGCTTCTGCATGGCAAGCAGCAGCTGCGCGTAGGAAGGCTCGGCCCAGAAGTCCTTGACGAAGCCCATGGTCTTCAGGAAGTCGGGCGCGAACGGCGCGCTTTTCGGGAAGCCGGGCGCCTCGACGACGGCCTTCAACGCCGAGTAGCCGCCGATATCCCACCACTTCTGCTGCACGGCCGGGTTGGCGAACCACTTGATGTACTGCAGCGCCTCGGCACGGTGCTCGGAGTAGGAAACGACCGAGATGCCCTGGCCGCCCAATTGCGAGAACTGGGTCTTGCCGACCGCCGGGTTGGGGAAGAAGCCGATCTTGTCGCCGCCGACGTTCGGATCCTTGTAGAGGCCGGGGAAGAAGGCGAACCAGTTCATCTGCATCGCCACCTGGCCGGACTTGAAGGCATCGAGCCCTTCCGTCATGTAGGCGTTGGTCATGCCCGGCGCGGTGCAGCACTTGTAGAGTTCCTTGTAGAACTCCAGGCCCTTCACTGCGTTTTCGGAATTGACGAAGCCTTCCATCTGATACGGCTTCTTCGGGTTGTCGTATTCGAAGCCGTAGTCATAGAGGACGTTAGTCACGCCCATGGTGATGCCTTCGGAGCCGCGCTCGGTGAAGATATAGGCACCGTAGACGGTCTTGCCGTCGACATTGCGGCCCTGGAAGAACTTGCCGATCTGCATCAGCTCGTCATAGGTCTTGGGCGGTGCCAGATCGTGGCCGTAGGTCTTCTTGAACTCGGCCTGCAGCTCGGGCTTGGAGAACCAGTCCTTGCGATAGGTCCAGCCGACCGCGTCGGCCATGGCCGGCAGTGCCCAGTAGTTCGGCGAGTTCTTCGGCCATTCGGAATAGCCGACGACGGTGGCGTCGACGAAGTCGGACATCTTGATGCCCTCCTTGTCGAAGAAGTCGTTCAATTTGACGTAGTGGCCGTTCTCGGCGGCGCCGCCGACCCACTGGCTGTCGCCGATGATCAGGTCGCAGAGCTTGGAATGGCTGTTCAGTTCGTTGAGGAAGCGGTCGGCGTAGTTCGTCCAGGGAACGAACTCGAATTTCATGTCGATGCCGGACTTGGCGGTGAAATCCTTCGACAATTCGACCAGCGCATTGGCCGGGTCCCAGGCGGCCCAGCACAGGGTGAGCGTCGTGGCGCTGGCGGCCGAAGGCGTAAAGGCGCCGGCTGCCGCGGAAATCGCAAATGCACTGACTGCGAGAAAATTCCGCATGGTATCCCTCCCTTGGATGATCTGGCGCCCGTTCCGCCAGCACACGCGTCTCCTGCCGCCACGAGCTCTCGTGGTCGGTCCATGACCGCTTACGCTCGTCCCATCCCGGTGAGCGGCGGCTGAAGTTTAGTTATTTGTTTAGTTATAAGCTGAAGTTCGTACGGGTTTCAACTGGATTTTCGCCGAAATTGGCGCAAATGCGTTTTAGTTACTAAAATCGAGTGCGGGCCACCGGACGAGGGGCGCAGCCTGCGGGTCGGCGTCGCAACCGGCGCTCGGGGTGCGGCCTCGGCGCAGGCGGACAACAGGATGCGCGTGCGGCGGCTGATTTCCTAGGGTCGTCAATGCCGCACCGCTCCGGCGCGGAGCCGGCGTGATCGCCGGCACGTCGATCGCACCCGGCCGGGTCGGCACATAATCTCAGGTGCCTCGCGCGATCGGCACTTGCCCTTGACGCCGTAATCGGCGATTCCATCTCACCCCGGGTGTCTCTCATCGCAGGCCCGAAGAGGCGCCGACAAAACGTCTGAGGTCAGGACCATGCCTTCCTATCGCTCCCGCACGACTACTCACGGCCGAAACATGGCTGGCGCCCGCGGACTGTGGCGCGCGACGGGCATGAAGGACGGCGATTTCGGCAAGCCGATCATCGCGGTGGTCAATTCCTTCACGCAGTTCGTGCCCGGCCACGTGCACCTGAAGGACCTCGGCCAGCTGGTCGCCCGCGAGATCGAGCAGGCCGGCGGCGTCGCCAAGGAGTTCAACACGATCGCCGTCGACGACGGCATCGCCATGGGCCACGACGGCATGCTGTATTCGCTGCCGTCGCGGGAGCTGATCGCCGACAGCGTCGAATACATGGTGAATGCCCATTGCGCCGACGCGATGGTGTGCATCTCCAACTGCGACAAGATCACCCCCGGCATGCTGATGGCAGCGCTGCGCCTCAACATCCCGGCGGTATTCGTCTCCGGCGGGCCGATGGAGGCCGGCAAGGTCGTCCATCGCGGCAAGGAGCAGGCGCTGGACCTCGTCGACGCCATGGTGGCGGCAGCCGACGACACGGTGACGGACGCTGAAGTGCAGGAGATCGAGCGCTCGGCCTGCCCGACCTGCGGCTCCTCCTCCGGCATGTTCACCGCCAATTCGATGAACTGCCTGACCGAAGCGCTTGGACTGTCGCTGCCCGGCAACGGCTCGACGCTGGCCACCCATGCCGACCGCCGGCGGCTGTTCGTCGAGGCCGGCCATCTGATCGTCGATCTCGCCCGCCGCTACTACGAACAGGACGACGACAGCGTGCTGCCGCGTGCCGTCGCCAGCCTCAAGGCGTTCGAGAACGCCATCACGCTCGACATCGCCATGGGCGGCTCGACCAACACGGTGTTGCATCTTCTCGCCGCGGCGCAGGAGGCCGAGGTCGATTTCACCATGGCCGACATCGACCGGCTGTCGCGCCGCGTCCCCTGTCTGTGCAAGGTGGCACCGGCCAAGTCGGACGTGCACATGGAGGACGTGCATCGCGCCGGCGGCATCATGGCGATCCTCGGCGAACTCGATCGCGCCGGACTGATCCATACCGAGCTGCCGACGGTGCACGCGGCCTCCATGGGCGAGGCCTTGGCGCGCTGGGATATCCGGCAGACCAACAGCGAGACGACCCGGGACTTCTATCGTGCCGCGCCCGGCGGCATTCCGACGCAGATGGCGTTCAGCCAGGAGCGGCGCTTCGACGAGCTCGATCTCGACCGCGAGACCGGCGTCATCCGCGACAAGGCGCATGCCTTCTCGCAGGACGGCGGGCTTGCGGTGCTCTACGGCAATCTGGCGGTCGACGGCTCGATCCTGAAGACGGCCGGCGTCGATGCCTCGATCCTGACGTTCTCCGGCCCGGCCCGCGTGTTCGAGAGCCAGGACGCGGCGGTCGGCGGCATTCTCGGGGGCAAGGTGGAACCCGGCGATGTCGTCGTCATCCGCTACGAGGGGCCGCGCGGCGGTCCGGGCATGCAGGAAATGCTGTATCCGACCAGCTACCTGAAGTCGAAGGGGCTGGGCAAGGCCTGCGCGCAGTTGACCGACGGTCGGTTCTCCGGCGGCACGTCGGGCCTGTCCATCGGCCATGTCTCGCCGGAAGCGGCGGAGGGCGGGCTGATCGGGCTGGTGCGCGAGGGCGACAGGATCGACATCGACATCCCCAACCGCCGCATCCATCTGGCGGTCGATGTGGCCGAGCTCGACCGGCGCCGCACCCAGCAGGATGCGGCCGGCTGGAAACCGGCGACGCCGCGCAAGCGTGCGGTCTCCGCGGCGCTTCGGGCCTATGCGTCGATGGCGACCAGCGCGGCCAAGGGCGCCGTGCGCAACGTGCCGAAGTTCGACTGAGGCGGACGGTCCGCTTCAGAGTGGCGGCGTCTAAATTTCGTCATTGCGAGGCGAAGCCGAGGCAATCCAGTCCTTTGTCTTGGCTTTCTGGATTGCTTCGGCTTCGCCTCGCAATTGGCAGTTTTGCTCGGGATTCCCAATTGCTGAGATGACAACCGATGTCTCGCCGCTGCAATCGCCGGCTGTCCGCCATAATGTATAGACAAAAGCGCCATCCCGGCTCTAGGCTGCCCCGATGACCTCCGCCGCCTCGGCGAAGGCGCGACCGGGGGCGATCCGCAATGATCAACGATCTCGCTGATCTCGACGGGCGGGGCCCGTTATGGCAGCAGATCCGCCGCGCCCTCATCCGGCCGATCGTTGACGGCACCTGGCCGCCGGATACCAAGATCCCCAAGGAATTCGAGATCATCGAGCGCTACGGCGCGGCGCGGATGACGGTGCACCGGGCGCTCAGGAGCCTTGCCGCCGAGGGGCTGGTGGCACGCCGCCGCCGCTTCGGCACCGTGGTCGCCGCCCGTCCGCCGGAGCGGCCGGTGCTGGAAATCTGGGATATCGCGGCGGAAGTGGCGCGGTCCGGCGGCACGCATGCCTTCGAGATCCTGGAGCGGGAGCGCGCCGACGACGATCCCAGCGGTGCGCCGTTGGGGGCGGCCAAGGGCACGCCGCTGCTGCGGCTGCTGGTCAGGCATTTCTCCGACGGCGCGCCGCTGCAGATCGAGGTGCGTCTCATCAATCTGGCGGCCGTGCCCGAAGCCGAGACGCTTGCCTTCGACGCGACGCCGCCCGGCAGCTGGCTGGTCGCGCATGTGCCGTGGACGGAAGCCGAGCATGTGATCTCGGCGGAAAGCGCGCCGCCGGAAATGGCGCGGCTGCTTGCCGTCGCGCCCGATACCGCCTGCCTGGTGGTGGAGCGGCGCACCTGGAACGAGGGCACGCCGATCACCTGGGCACGGCTCATTCATCCGGGCGAGAAGCGCCGGCTGGCGGCGCGGTTTCAACCCGCTGCGAACTGAGGCGACCTATTCCGCCGCAGCTGCCGACGCATTCCTCTCCGCGGCGACCAGCTCGGCAAGGCGGCGGCGGAACCGCAACGGTCCGCCGTCCAAGGGCAGGTTGATGTTAGGAGACTGCATCTCGTCCATGCCGCGCTGCACCGCCTCGAGAATGTCCTTGTCTTCCAGGAAGGCGCCGCGCACGGACTGGCCCATCATCTCGTCGATGACTGCATCGCCGGGAGCGAAATTGCGCATCTGCACCCAGAAATAGCGGGTGGTCGTCTCGTCGATCGGCGTCAGGAAATTGAAGCTGTCCATCACGAATACGTCGTCATGGTACGGCCTGTCCGGGCCGCCGGTCCCTGCCGGCACAAAGATCGCCTTGGCGAGGGCGTGGCAGGGGTAGCGCACCTCATAGTGCTGTTCGCGATCGCAGCGGCCCTGGAACTTGGTGTAGGGCTGGTAGAACGGTGCAACGTCGACGTCGAGCATCCAGCGCGACACGATGACGCCATTCTCGATCGGCCGTGCCCGGACCGGAACTTCCTCGCACGCCGCGTTGCCGAACGAGGTGACGTGCACCCAGGCGACATGTGACGGATCCAAGAGATTGTCGGTGATGTAACGGTAGTCGCAGCCGATCTCCATGACGCCAGGCTTGGTGTAGCCCCAACCTGATTTGCCCCATTCCGCCACGTCGAAGATCGTGTTCGGGTCGGCGCGCGCGGGATCGCCGGTCCAGACCCAGGTGAAGCCGTAGCGATCCTCGACCGGATAGGCGCGGACGTGGGTGGAGGCCGCCGAGGCGGGCGTCGCCGGCACGCGGATGCAGCGGCCGGACCCGTCGAACCTCAGGCCGTGATAGCCGCATTCGATATCGTCGCCGACCACCTTGCCCATCGACAGCGGCAATTTCCGGTGCGGGCAGGCGTCCTCGAGTGCCACGGCCGAGCCGTCCTCGCGTCGATAGAGCACCACGTGGCGGCCAAGCATGGTCACCCGCTGCGGCGTGCGGGTGACGTCGGCGGCGATCGCGGCGACGTACCAGGCGTTTTCCAGAAACATCTGTGCCTCCTTCATTCAACGCCACCAGCCCGATCGAAATCGGCGGAAGCTGAGATATCCGAGATAGACGAAGGCGACGAGCACGATCAGCTGCACGATCGCGAACGGCGGCTCCGAGCCGGTCGGCGCCAGGGCTTTCAGCGCGTGCACCTTCTGGAACAATTGTGCCACCAGCACGAAGACGTCGAAGTACAGCGCCACGACGATGCCAACGGCGTAGACCCAGCGCCACGGCCCGGCGAAGTGGAAGACGTAGGCCGCCGCGAGCACGGCGGCGAGCACGATCAGCGACAATGCGCCGACCACTTGCGGCGGCCCGAAGCTGGCGCTGCGAAAGAAGAATCCAGTGACGCTGGTGGCGATGATCGTCACCAGAAAGATCTCCGTCCAGTTGCCGGCGCGGCGCTTGCCGATCAGGTCGCCGACGACGTAGTAGCCGGCGACGATGGCGACGAGGCTGATGATGGTGTGAACCCAGGTGAATGCGGAGAAATTCAAGTCCATGGTCCCCTCCGACCAGGCCCGATTTGTCCGGCGGCGACGCCTTCGGCGCCCACCCGTCCGGCGGCGCTTCGCGTCCCCATCCTGCCGTCCCGAGCCCTGTGGACGGCTGCTTGCATGCCAATTTCGGCGCCTCCGTCGTTGAAGGGCAGGCGGCCCGCCCCGTCCAGGTCAGGCCGCGCCGCAGGGACAACGCCGGGTCAGATCAACCCGGCCGCACCGCGGTCGAGGTAGGTGTCGAGGAACTGGTCGATGCGCGGATGACGCGGCTTCGAAAAGACGTCGCCCGGCGCGCCTTCGACGAGGAGGCGGCCGTGGTCGAGGAACACGATCTTGGTGGCGACCGAGGCGGCAAAGCCGATCTCATGCGTGACCACCAGCATGGTCATGCCGGTTTCGGCGAGCGAGCGCATGACGTTCAAGACTTCGCCGGTCAGTTCCGGGTCGAGCGAGGAGGTCGGCTCGTCGAACAGCATGATGCGCGGCTCCAGCGCCAGGGCGCGGGCGATGGCGACGCGTTGCTGCTGGCCGCCGGACAGTTCGCCCGGATAGTGGCTGGCGCGCTGCGACAGTCCGACCTTTTCCAATTGCGCCATGGCCTGTTCGTTGGCCTGGCGCCGGGACAGCCGGCGCACCGTGACCAGCGCTTCGGCGACATTGCCGAGCGCCGTCATGTGCGGCCACAGATTGAACTGCTGGAACACCATGCCGATCTTCGACCGCACGGCCCGGATCGAACTGGCGGCCAGGCGCATGCGCTTGGCGTCCGGTCCGAGGCCGTAGCCGAGCGGTTCGCCGTCGATCTCGATGAAGCCGTCCGACGTCTCTTCGAGAAATGCGACACAACGCAGCAGCGTCGATTTGCCCGACCCCGACGGACCGAGCAGGCAGGTCACGTGTCCGCGCGGCACGTCGAGATCGATGCCGGAGAGCACTTCGAGATCGGCGAAGCGCTTGACGACGCCACGGACGCGGATGGCGGGGACGATGCTCATGAGTGGGCGAACCGATATCTGGAGAGACGGCGTTCGGCGGCTCGACCGAGCACGCCGCAGACCTCGACCAGCGCCCAATAGACGAGCGCCAGGATGGTGAAGCTTTCGACGAAGGCGTAATCGCGGTTGCCGATGATATCCACCTGGAACTTCAGTTCCTTGACCGAGATGATGGAGAGGACGGCGGTCTCCTTCAGCATCAGGATCGTCATGTTGACCATCGAGGGCAGCACCAGCATGGTCATTTCCGGCAGGATGATGCGGGTCAGCGTCTGCCAGCGGTTCAAGCCCACCGTCGTTGCCGCCTCGATGTGGCCGCGCGGAATGGCATCGAAGCCGGCGCGGAACAATTCCGAATAATAGGCGGCGCCGTAGACCGACAGGCCGAGAATGCCGGCTTCGAGCGGATCGAGCGTCAGGCAGGCCGAGGCCTCGCCAAGCGACAGGCAGAGATAGGGGCCGCCGAAGTACAAGAGGTAGATCTGTACCAGGAACGGCGTGCCGCGGATCACTTCGACGCCGGCCTGCAGCAGGTAGTCGAGCGGCCGCGGGCCGTAGCGCCGTGCCACCGCAATCAGGAAGCCGAAGATGGTCCCGAGGCCGGAGCCGACCGCCCATAACAGGCAGGTGTTGAGGAGGCCGGACAGGATGTTGCGGCCGTCTTCGCCGCTCAGGTAGGCGAGGAGGTTCATGCGTGCCCCCGCTTGGCGGCGCGTTCGGCCAGCCGGCCGAAGCCGGCCACGACGAGATTGATGATCAGGTAGACGAGGCCGGCCGCGGCGAAGATCGGCAACGGCTGGTAGGTCGAGGAGGCGAGATCCTTCGCCATGGTGGTCAATTCCACGACGCCGACGACCGAGATCAGCGACGAGGATTTCAGCAGCATGATCGCCTCGCTGGTCAGTGCCGGCAGTGTCAGGCGAACGGCCACGGGCAGGCGGATGCGGCGGAAGGTCGAAAAGGCCGAGAGACCGCACATGTCGGCGGCTTCGATGAGACCTTTCGGCACCGACTGGAAGCCGCCGCGCAGGATCTCCGCCTGGTAGGCCGCGGTGCATAGCGACAGGGCCAGAATGGCGGCGATTTCGCTCGATACGTTCAGCCCGATCTTCGGCAGCAGATAGTAGACCAGGAGCAGCTGAATGAGCAGTGGCGTACCGCGGAAGAAGCTGACGAACAGCCGGCCGGCGGTGGCGGCGCCACGATGGGCGGAGAGCATCGCAGCGCAGATGCCCGACGCCAGCAGGAAGCCGATGGCGATCGAGATGGCGCTGTAGAGGATGGTGAGGCCGGAAGCCTCGACCAACAGCCAGAACAGTTCCCACGACATGGCGCGCCGTCTCCTGGGGGTGGCTGCCCGCCGGCTCGGATCCGGCGGCGACAGCACGCGACACTCGCTGAACCGCTGTCTTCCGCCAGGAGGCGGGAGACAGCGGTTGTCGCCTCGATGCTCGCCGATGCCGAAGCATCGGACCGGCCGCGTCAGATGGCGGGGTCCTTGACCTCGGCCGGCGTATCGAATTCGACGCCGAACCACTTCTTCTGCAGTTTGCCCATGCGGCCGTCGGCCTTGATCGCGGCCATGGCGGCGGCGACGGCGTTGTTCAGCGCGACGTGGTCGGCATCGGCATTCTCCGGGAAGCCGAAGTAGGTCTTCACGCCGAAGGTCGGCAGCACGACCTCGAAGGTGTGGCTCGTCTGCGCCACATAAGCAATGTTCGGAAGTGAGTTTCCGACGGCGGCGATGCGGCCGGCGGCGAGGTCGGCATAGGCCTCGTTGAAGCCGACATATTCCTTCACGTCGCCCTGCTTCGGCAGCTTCTTGACGAATTCCTGCAACTGGGCGAGCTGAGCGGTGGCCTTGCCCGAGCCGGTAGGCTTGCCGGAAATGTCCTCGGGCTTCATGATCGAGGTGTCGCCCTTCTTCTTCAGCAGCGCGATGGTGGCCTCGGCGATCGGCGGCGAGAACTTGTAGCGCTCGAGCCGCTTCTTGGTGATGGTGGCCGGGCCGGCGACGATGTCGAACTTGCCGGATTCCAGGCCGGGCAGCACGCCGTCCCACGGCAGCGTGACCCACTCGATCTTGACGCCCAGTTCCTTGCCGATCTCATCGAACAGGTCGACGTTGAGGCCGACGTGCTTGCCCTTGTCGATGAAGTCGAAGGGGGCGAATTCCGTCTCGGTGCCGACCTTCAGCACGCCGGCCTTCTTGACGTTGTACAGCGCATCGGCGGCGGCTGCGCTCGGCAGCGCCGCGGCAAGCACGGCCGCCGTGGCGGCGGCCATGGACCAGTTGATGAGTGCACGCCTGTTCATGTGTACGCTCTCCCGTTGAGTTCGCTCTGATGCTCCGACGAGGCCTGCCGGCATTGTCTAGACATAATGCACATCAGGGCGGTCCCCTGTGTCAACAGCCCTTTTCGCAGGCATGCAGGATCACTGCACAAAATTACGCCATAAGCAATTGATCTTATGGAGCGGTTCAGCGTGACGAAATTCTGCAGCACGCCTTGCGCCAGGCCGACACGATTTCGGCGCGCGCGACATGGCGGCCGGCGGTGACGACGTGCCGCCCGCGCGCCCAGACGTCGCGGACGGGATTGTCGGGGCACGCGAACACGAGAGCGTCGAGCCGGGCGTCGCCGTGGCGCCCGATTAAGGCAGGGTGGTCGGTATCGAGCACGACGAGATCGGCCGGCGCGCCGACGGCAATGCGGCCGGCGCCGTTGCCGAGTGCCTGAGCACCACCCTTGGCCGCGACATCGAACAGCGTCCGGCCGGTCGAGTGCGGCGGCCTGGCCAGGCGGTTGCGGGCGCGGTCGTGCAGCCGTTGCGACTGTTCGAGCAGGC
>JARLIU010000179.1 GCA_031291595.1 Ancalomicrobiaceae bacterium
ATGAGCCGCCTCGCCTTGCGCGCCGACGCCGAGTTTCGCCGCTTGGATAACATTCGCTTAGTGGAATTCATAAATGATTTGTTCACGCCGATGCAGCACGCTGGCGACATCCGCAGATAGAGGCTGGATCATGGCTGCACCCGACCCATCGCATGCGCGCATTTCGATATGGACCTATGTGATTTTGGCTCTTGGCCTGATCGTCGCGGCCACCTTGGCTGTCGGGGTCTATTTGTCCGGCAACGAGGACAAGCGCATCGCCGTTGCGGCCTATCGCACCCAGTCGCACGATGAAACCGTGCAAGCCGCCAAGTTCGCCGCGACGCAGATCGACCAGATCTACCAGAATTTGCGGACCATCTCGCTGCTGAAGAGCGTGCGTTCCGTCGACCGATACGGCGAGAACCTGAGCGAAGACGGTCGGCAATCCGTCCAGCAGATATTCAACAACCTCGCCAGCAATGTCGCCGTCTCGGAAGTCTACATCGTTCCGGTGAACCTTGCCCCGGACGAAACCGACGCCAAGACCGGTGAGAAGCAGGCACCGATCCTGATGTTCGATACCATCCGGCTGGGCATCGACCCGGCGGCCGATGCCAAGAAGGAGGAGGTCGACCCCAACGCGCCGGTGCAGGAAGAGATCTACGAATACCGGGCGCTGGCTGAGCAGATGCAGAAGCTTCGCACCGTCGCCCCGCGTCTGGATCGCTTCCAGAAGGCCGATCTGCCGCTTCTGACGACCTCACCGCTGATCACCTGCGACAATTCCACCTTCAACTCGAGCCACAAGGACGCCGACCGCACCGGCATCATCTTCTCCGTACCCTTCTTCGACATGGCCGGCGAGCTCAAGGGGACAATCAGCGCCATCGTGCTCGATTCCGCCATTCGGAAGATGCTTCCCGACGCCAATTTCGCACTGGTCGATACGTCGACCGGTGCGGTCTTTCCCTCGCTCGGCAACGGACAGCAGACCGCCTCCGCCCGCTTCGTCGAAAAGGCCGCAGTCGATCCCTCGCTGCTCTATTCCGAGGTGACCCAGCTCGCCACCAAGGATCCGAACCAGGTCATGAAGTTGTGGGCCGGGAACGCGGACGAGACATTCCTCAACGGCCCCGAGATCCATCAGATCGTGATCTTTGAATACGGCGGCTATCTGCTGGCAAGCACCATCGGTCTCCTCGCCATAATCTTGTCATACACGATCGGCCGGACCCTGCGGTTGTCACACGACGCGGAAGAACGGCTCGAGCGGCGCCTCGCCGAGCGGTCGAGCGAAATCGACGCACTGCACGAAAGCCAAGCCGAGGCCCGAGTGGCAGCCGAGGCCGAACGCCATGAACAGTTCATCCACCTCGCCGACGGGTTCGAGGGCAGCGTCGGACAGATCGCGGTATCGCTGTCGCGCGCGGCCGGCGAGTTGCAGGCGACGGCCAGCCAACTCACTGCGTCCGCCGAGGAGACGTCCGCCCAGGCGCAGGCGGTGACGTCGGCCGCCAACGAGGCGGCGCGCAACACCGACTCGCTCGCCGATTCGACCGGCGAATTGAAGCTGGCAATCGGCGAAGTCAGCCGCCACATCATTTCGTCGGCCGATCTGTCGAGATCCGCCGTCGAAGGGGCGGCCGCGACGGCCGCCGTCATTGCCGATCTGAGCCGGGCGGCGAGCCGCATCGGCAGCATCGTCGAAATGATCTCGAAGATCGCCGGCCAGACCAACCTCCTGGCACTCAATGCCACGATCGAGGCGGCGCGCGCCGGCGAGGCCGGCCGTGGATTCGCCGTCGTTGCCGCCGAAGTGAAGGACCTGGCGGATCAGACGGCCAAGGCGACGGCAGACATCGATACGCAGATCGGCGCGATCCAGAAGACGACAACCGGCGCCGTCCAGGCGATCGAGCGGATCACCGGCACGATCAAGGAAATCGACTATTCGACGAGCACCATTTCGGCTGCCGTCGTCGAGCAGGAGGCGACCACCGGTTCAATCTCGATGGCCGCGGCCCACGCCTCGCACGGTGCCGCCGAAGTGACCTCCGGCATCTCCGGCGTGGCCGAGGCAGCCCAGGAGACGGGCTGCAATGCGGCGCGCGTGCTGGTGACCGCATCGGCTCTCACCGATCAGGCGAAGCATCTCGACGACGAACTCAAGGTCTTTCTCGCCCGGATCCGGGCGGCCTGACCGGCGTTGCCGTTGGTATCGGGTGTATCCCACGTGCATACAGTTCGTCGCCGATCGGCACCGCGAGCCTGCTGCCCGGCACGCGAATGCGAATAGGCGCCGAGGTCCGGCCGCTGCGGTTGCGTTGCAACACTCCGTTTCCATGTGACAGCATCGCGCTCTACGCGACCTGCAATGTTCCGTCCGTCATGTTGGTATAGTTCAGGATCGGCAGGGGGTGACCGATGAGGAAGCCCTGGATTTCATTGCAGTTCTCGCGCACGAGGAACGCCCTCTGCTCAGCTGTCTCGACGCCCTCGGCAATGACCGGAATGTCAAGGCAGCGGCACAGACTGATGACGGCTCGGATGATGGCATTGGACTGCTCGTTGCAACCGATGTTGGCAACGAAGTTCCGATCGATCTTGATCTTGTCGAACGGGAATGCCTGCAAATAGGACAGGGACGAGTAGCCGGTTCCGAAGTCGTCCATCGCGATCTTGACACCCAGGGCTTTGATGCGCCGCAGCAGGCCGACCACCCGCAAGAAGTCGCCAATCAGCACGCTCTCCGTGATCTCGAGTTCGAGCCGGCCCGGTGAAAGACCGGTCTCCAGCAGGATACGCTGAACCAGGGTCGGCAGATCCCCGCGCTGGAATTGAACGGCCGAAAGATTGACCGCGACCGTCAGCGGCCGATCCCAGGAGGCGGCGACGCGACAAGCCTCCGACAACACCCACTCGGAGATCTCGATGATGAGATTGCTCTCCTCTGCCAGGGGAATAAAGACGCAGGGCGGCACCGCCCCCCGCGTCGGATGGTTCCAGCGCAGCAAAGCCTCAAACCCAAAGATCTCGCCATCGATCTTGGCCTGTGGCTGATAGTGCAGAGACAGTTCTCCGCGCCGCAGCGCATTCCCCAGGTCGTTCTGCAGGGCGCGCCGATCGCGCAGACGGCGATCCATCTCCGGCTCGAAGAATCGAACGGTGTCTCGACCTTCGGCCTTGGCGCGATAGAGTGCCGCATCCGCGTTGGCCAGCAGCGTCTGGTAGTTGCGACCGTCGGTCGGATAGACGGCCACCCCGATACTCATCCCGCAGCGCAAGCGATGGCCGTCGAGTTCGAACTCCTCGGTCATCGCCGCTTGCAAGCGTTCGCCGAGCACCTCGGACGCGGCCGGCTGCTGCGTATCGGGGCACAGCAGCATGAATTCGTCTCCTCCAAGGCGAGCAACAAAGGCGCCGACGGCGGTCTTCTCCAAACGTTGGGCCACTTCACGCAACAGCAGGTCGCCGATCGGATGGCCGTAGAGGTCGTTGGCGCTCTTGAACCGATCAAGGTCCACGCTGAGGACCGAGAAGGACTTCTGCGAATTCTCGCACTCGGCAAGATGTTCGGTCAGGTGCTGCATGAACGCAATGCGATTGGGCAGGCCGGTCAACGCATCGTGGTGGGCGAGAAAGGCGATCTTCTCCTCGGCTTGCTGTCGCTCGGTAATGTCCTCGGCAACGCCGAGCAGATATTGCGGGCACCTGTTCTCGTCGCGGATCACCATCCGATTGATCGACAACAGCCGTCGACCGGCATGAGGCGTATCCATGATTTCGTGGCCAATAATCTGTCGGCTATCGCCACGCAGAAGTTCAGCCTCTTGCGCCGCCGCAAAATTAGCTTCGACCCCATTGAAGAGATCGTGCACCGTTTTCCCAAGGACGTGATCCCGCGGGCGACCGAACAGCTGTTCTCCGGCACGGTTCAATAAGATGTAGCGCTGCTCCGCCGGTTCCTTGACGAACAGTGTCACCGGGATGTTCTCGATGATGGTGTCGAGGAACTCGCGCGTTCTTTGCAATTCCCCTGCGGCCTTCTTGCGTTCGGTGACATCGATGATCGCGACCAGTACCGCTCTGCGACCGTCGTGCGTCAACGCCTGGGCGTAGATGTCGACATCGATGAGATCGCCGCTGGCCTTGCGGTGCCGCCACAGGCGGCTCATGCGCCTGTTGTCCAAGGTCGTCGCAACGGCTTGGAGTGTGGCGTCCCAGTCCTCTTCCGGACGGATGTCGAGAATGGTCAACGTCAGGAACTGTTCGCGGCTATAGCCGTAGTGACTGACCGCCATGCCGTTGACCGAAAAGATCTTCAGCGTCTCCGCGTCGTAGAGGAACATGGGGACGGGATTGTTTTCGTAGAGGAGACGGAAGGACGCCTCGCGCTGCTTGAGATCGGTAATGTCGACCCGGATGCCGACACTGCCGCCGTCGCTCGTCCGGCACTCCTCGATCCGCAGCCATCGCCCATCCTGCAACCGCTGCTCTTCCGCACTCGCGGCGCCAGCATGACGGTCAAGACGCTCACGCAGCCACTCTTCCTCCCGTCCGATCGCGTCGGGATAGGCGCCGTTCGCCAGAACGATCCGGAGGGCGTCGACATAATGCAGCCCCACTTCGAGGCGCCCGCCAAGCTCCGGAAACAGTTCGGCGTATCGCTTGTTCCACATGACGTAGCGGTCGTTCTCGTCGAACAGGGCCAGGCCCTCAGGCACCACGTCAAAGGCACTGCGGAGCCGGGTGTGCAGCCGGTCCACCTCGGCGATCATCTGGCAAATGGCGCGATCCGTCCGCTGACGATCGCGGTCGGCCTCGTCATAGGTGGCGCTGACGAGGTCCCCAAGCATGCCGAGGTCGATTTGACCATCCGGACGGCGCGCCTTGGCGATTTGTCTGGCGAAGAGTTTGTGCATCAAGCTGGGTCCATGCGTTCGGAAAAGGCGACGACCGTCATGGTCTGATTGTGCAGTCCGGTGCAGTGCGTTCCAGGGAACGGTGAGATTTCTCCGAGCGAGTAGAAGCCGATGCACGGCACCGAGGTGCCGAATTCCTCAGCGACGGCGACGACTTCGTCTTCGGTACGGCTTCCCATCAGGATGCGGCGCCCGATGCAGCTCACCAGGATCGCCGCTGAAGCTCCGGTGTCGACGCAGTCGCGCGCCGCGGCCGCAGCTTGCCCGGCCCCCTCGGCGAGCCGCTGAAAATTGCCTCGCATCAACTGAACAATCGAGCCGACCGGAATGTCGCCGCCGAAGTACATGCTGCCGTCTGTGTGATCGACGCCGAGAACCGCGCGGATGACTTTCATGTCCGGCGCCTCCGGATGATGAATCTGCAGCGGATAGAGAAGACCGGTTCGCGGCAGGCCGGCGAATTCATCGTCGCCCAGATAACGACGATAGAGGTCGAGGATCGGTGCCCCATCGACATCGTAGACGCGATTGCCGGATGATCGCGTCACTCTGCGGTGCGGCCCGAACACCTGCCAGCCGGCGCCGCTCCCGTATCCCATTCGGAAAGCCGGCCCGTAGAACCCGATTGCGGCGACCACGTTGGGTCGGGGCGCGGCACCGCCGGCGACGAGGGTCTGCCCAAACACCGTTCCGTCGCAGGCCATGCCGCCGGTGATCGGAATTGCCTCACCCAAGGTCGCGACCAATCCTGTCACCAGGTCGTTGCCGTTGACGTTGAGACCGTCGGCGAGCACGAAGACACCGGCAAGACCATCGCTGGCCGCGAGCGTTCGTCCGAGTGCCTCGCCGCACGAGCGGGACGCGGCCGGATCAGCTAGGTTTTCCGCAACGAGGCGAATTTCCGTCCGCTCAAACACGAATCCCATGGCAACGACGACGTCGTCGACGATGGTGTCTCCGACGATTTGTCCACCCGTCGAACAGCCGCAGACGACGGCAGCCGGAAATTCGTTCTGCAATTCAGTGTGCCTGTTTCCACTCGCCAATTGCTCGCGGGAGCCGAAATACAAAACCAGATCCACGTCCGCTGATGCAAACGGCGAGCCGACCGGCCAAATGTATCGGTCTTCACATGGCTCAAGAACCTGCGAAAACATTCCGGTCGCCTCTTCGAAGTCAGACACTTGGAATAATGATCCATTGCATAGATGCACAAAAAAGCATTGAAGTTGATTTAATGCGCATCCCGGCTTTACTTTCTGAGTGACCTCGCGCAATTCAATATGAATATTAACAGGGGATTTACTGCAAAGTTCTTAAGTACTATTCCATATATTCTGCCCGCCCCCTTCCTTCTCCACGGACCCGCCCCGCACTCCCGTCGGCGTCACCCGCCGGGCAACACCGGCGGCGGCGATCAGACTTCGCTGCGACGCAGGGCGGACGTTGACGCGGCAAGTAGATGCGGTCGGCCGATCTTGGCACAATCCGATTGCCCCGGGGCGCGACGGCGACTGCGTCGCAGCGTCGTAATTTTTGCGTCAGCCTGGCAAAATAACGCCGCATTGTAAGCGATGGGCGCGCGTCCGATTTGGCGGACCGCATCCTATCTCCCGCGCCTGACATCTCACTTATTCTTGATAGAGCTCAAACAGTCCTGACATCAGGAACAAAGAGTGGTCTCATTCGCACCGTTGATGTCGCCGGCGAGACCACGACGCCGCGCAGCTTGCGACACGGCACGCCACACGTGGTTCGGCTCCTGCGTCAGCGTGGGTTTGCACATGTGTGGCAGGCAGCCTGGAGGCACACTCTGGAGGCACACTTGGGCTCGACCACAGACGTCGACGCGACGCATGGTGGTGGACAGGCACCGGCAGCGACCGCCAGCCATCCGACGTGGGCGTCGGCTCGCAAGGATATGGTCGGCACGGCGCTCGGTTCGTCGCGGCTGTGGTTCACGGTCGCAGAGGGCATCGTCTCCGAAGTCTACTACCCGCGCATCGATATCCCGCAGATCAAGGACCTCGGCTTCATCATCGCCGACGACAGGGGCTTCCACGTCGAACTCCGCCGGCTGGGCAGCTACCATGTGACGCAACCAGCGGCCGGCGTGCCGGCGATTGCGATCGTGCACGAGCACCCGCGTTTCACCTTCACGCTGCGGCTCGTGCCGTCGCAGCGCCGCGACGTGTTGGTGCTGCAGTTCGAACTGGCGGGTGACGCTTCGCTGCAGCCCTATGTCATCCTGCAGGCAAGGCTTGGCGGCGACAGCGAAAACAACGTCGCCGCCGTCGGCGACTTCGGCGGTCGCAAGGTGTTGTGGGCCGAGCAGGGACCGTTCGGACTGGCACTCGTCGCGGCGACGGACGGTGCGGCCGACGGCTGGCAACGCGTCTCGGTCGGGTCATCGGAGAAAAGCGACGGCTGGACGGACTTCGAGTCGAACGGCCGCATGACCTGGGGCTACGATACCGCGGGTCCCGGTGCTGTCGTTCTCACGGGCGAACTGCCGCGGGCCGCCACGCTCGCCCTTGGCTTCGGCTCGAGCAAGGAGGCCGCCGCCACGCTCGCGGTGTCGACCAGCATGGAAGCGTTTTCCGCCATCTGGACCGAGCAGGTGGATGCCTGGACGTCCTGGCTCGGAGACAGGCGTCCCCCGCAGCTGCGTCCCGATATCGACCGGGCCCTCGCGATCTCGGCGACGATGCTGAAGGTGCACCAGGATCGGACGTTTTGCGGCGCGGCCGTGGCCAGCCTGTCCGTCCCCTGGGGTGACTCGAGCCAAAGCCGGGGCGGCTATCACCTCGTCTGGACGCGCGATCTGGTCGAGACGGCCGGGGCGCTGGTTGCGTTCGGCTCCTATCGCGACGCCCAGGATATTCTGCGCTATCTGATTGCGACGCAGCAGGAAAATGGCCACTGGTTCCAGAACCAGTGGATCGGCGGCAGCGCCTTCTGGCAGGGCGTGCAACTCGACGAAGCCGCCTTGCCGATCCTCCTCGCCGCGGCGCTCGCCGAGCGCGCCATGCTCGACGGCATCCCGGTCGCCGACATGGTAACGCGCGCCGCGCAATTTGTCGCGCGCATGGGGCCGTCCTCCGACCAGGACCGCTGGGAAGAGGATTCCGGCGTCAATCTGTTCACGCTCACGGTCGCCATCGCCGCGCTCGTCGAAGCCACCGCCTTCCTGCCCGACGCGGCCGGGCGCTTTGCACTCCGCCTCGCCGACTACTGGAATGCCCGCATCGAGGACTGGACCTACGTCGAGGGAACGCCGTTGGCGGAAGCCCATGGCGCCAGCGGCTACTACATCCGGACGCTGCCGGTCGGCGCCCAGACGCGTCGCGAGGCGCTTGCCGCGCCGTTCCCGATCAAGAATCTGTCGATCGATCCGCATTTGCCCGCCAACGCGCAAATCGCCACCGATTTTCTGCAGCTCGTCCGCTTCGGCTTGCGTGAGCCCGACGATCCGCGGCTCCGCGACAGTCTCAAGCTCGTCGATGCCCTGCTGAAGACCGAGACGCCGAACGGGCCGGTCTGGCACCGCTACAACAGCGACGGCTACGGCGAGCATGACGACGGCACGCCGTTCGACGGCGTCGGGCGCGGTCGCGGCTGGCCGCTGTTGACCGGGGAGCGGGGCCACTACGCGCTCGCCGCCGGCGAAGATGCGCTTACCTACATCAAAGCCATGATGGCGATGAGCAGTCCGCTCGGCTTGATCCCGGAACAGGTGTGGGACGCCGATCCGGTCCCCGCCCATGGCCTGGCACCGGGGGCGCCCAGCGGCTCGGCCATGCCGCTCGTCTGGGCGCATGCCGAATTCGTCAAGCTCGTCTATAGCCGGGAGCTTGGCCATCCGGTCGATCGGCCGAACGCCAGCTGGAACCGCTACCGCGGCAAGCGCCCTGTCATCGACTACACGATTTGGGGGCCGAACTTGCGGCCGCGGCATTTGCCCGCTGGCCATACGCTGACGGTGGCGCTGCCGGCGCCGGCCCGCGTGCATTGGGGCGTCAACGGCTGGACGGGGATCACCGACACGGAGACGCGCGACACCGGACTCGGTCTCCATGCCGCCGACCTGCCCGTCGCCAGCCTCGTCGCCGGCAATACCATCGAGTTCACCTTCTTCTGGCACGACCCGCAACGGTGGGAAGGCATCGACTATCACGTCGACGTGAGGCCGGGATAGGCCGGCCGGTACCCCCGGACGCGCGGCGACGCTGGCGCGGTGTTCCGCGGCGTTCCGTTGCAGCCGGCACGGTGTCGGACGTCACTCAGTCTCGCATGTGCAACGCAGCATCTCTGCCAATGGCGAAGGATACCCGATGCAGCTCGAGGACAAGGTCGCGATCGTCACCGGTGGCAACAGCGGCATCGGCAGGGCGATCGCGCTTCGGCTGGCGAAAGCCGGCGCCAACATCGTCATCGACTACATCGCCCATCCCGACGCGACCGAAGCGGAGGAGGTCGAAATTGCCGCGCTGGGACGCCAGTCGATCGGCGTCAGCGCCGACGTCAGCAAGCCGGCAGACCTGCAGCGCCTCGTCGATGCGGCGGTCGCCCGCTTCGGCCGCCTCGACATCATGATCAACAACGCCGGCGTCGAGACCCGTACCTCGATTCTGGACACATCCGAAGCCGACTACGACAAGGTGCTCGACATCAACCTGAAGAGCGCCTTCTTCGGCACCCAGGTCGCGGCCAAACAGATGATCGCCCAAGGCGGCGGCGGCCGTATCATCAACATCACCTCGGTACACGAGGATTGGCCGATGCCCGGCAACACCGCCTATTGCCTGTCGAAGGGCGGCATGCGGATGCTGACGCGCACCGCCGGCGTCGAACTTGCCCCGCACGGCATTCGCGTCGTCGGTCTCGGCCCGGGCGCGGTGGCGACCGCCATCAATACCTCGACCATGAACGACCCGGCGCTGCTCACCCGGCTGAACGCCGCCATTCCGCTCGGCCGCATGGCCGAGCCGAACGAGATTGCCGATGTCGTGGTGTTCCTGGCCAGCGACGCGGCGAGCTACCTGACCGCGACGACGATTTTCGCCGATGGCGGCATCATGCAGAACAGCGTGGGGCTTTGAGCCATGGGCGAGCGCTATGACGTCATCATCATCGGCAGCGGCGCCGGCGGCGGCACGCTGGCCCATCGGCTCGCCCCGACGGGCAAGAAGATCCTGATCCTGGAACGCGGCGACTGGCTGGCGCGCGAGAAGGAGAACTGGAGCGTCGAAGCCGTGTTCCAGCAAAACCGCTATATCCCGGCAGAACGGTGGTCTCTGCCCGACGGCACGTCGTTTCAGCCGCAGGTGCACTATTTCGTCGGCGGCGCGACCAAGCTCTATGGCGCGGCACTGTTCCGGCTGCGCGCCGAAGATTTTGGCGAAATGCAGCACCACGGCGGCGGGCTTTCTCCCGCCTGGCCCGTCGGCTATGACGAGTTCGAACCCTACTATTCGGAAGCCGAGCAGCTCTATCAGGTGCATGGCGAACATGGCATCGACCCGACCGAACCGCCTTGCAGCCGGCCCTACCCCGCCCCGCCGGTCAGCCACGAGCCGCGCATCGCCGCCCTCTACGACAGTCTGACGGCGGCGGGCTACCATCCGTTCCCGGCGCCGTCGGCCGTCATGCTGAACGAGGCCGATCGGGCCGAGAGCAAATGCATCCGCTGTCAGACCTGCGACGGCTTTCCCTGCCTGCTGCACGCCAAATCCGACGCCGAGGTGATCGCAGTCCGCCCGGCGCTGGCGCGACGCAACGTCACGTTGATCCGCCGGGCTTACGTCTCGCGACTGGAGACGAACCCCGGCGGCACCGAGATCACCGCCGTCGTCGCCGACGTCGATGGCAAGCCCGAGCGCTTTGCGGCCGATATCGTCGTCGTCTCGGCTGGAGCGGCCAATTCCGCCGCGCTGCTGTTGCGCTCGGCCAATGACGCCCACCGCCACGGCCTCGCCAACGGGTCGGATCAGGTCGGCCGCAACTACATGTTCCACAACAGCCAGGCGATCATGGCGCTGTCGCTGACGCCCAACGACACGATCTTCCAGAAGACACTGGCGTTGAACGACTTCTATTTCGGCGCCGAGGACTTTCCCTATCCGATGGGCAATATCCAGATGATCGGCAAGACGCTCGCCGGCATGTACCGCGCCGAGAAGCCGCTGTTGACCGCGCTGGCGCCTGATTTGGTGCTCGATGAGATTTCCCGCCACGCCGTCGATTTCTGGCTGACGACCGAGGACCTGCCCGCCCCGGACAATCGCGTCACGGTCGATGCCGAAGACCGCATCACGCTGGCCTATACGCCGAACAATCTGGTCGCGATGCACAAACTGTACGACAAGCTGCGCTCGATGCTCGATCTCCTCGGCCTGCAGCAGCGGCACCTGCGCCGATACGATATCTACATGCACAACGAGATCCCGCTCGCCGGCGTCGCCCACCAGGCCGGCACCTGCCGCTTCGGCGACGATCCCGCCACCTCCGTGCTCGACCGTCATTGCAGGGCGCACGAGGTCGACAATCTCTATGTCGTCGATACCAGCTTCTTCGTCTCCATCGGCGCGGTGAACCCGTCGTTGACTGCCATCGCCAACGCGCTGCGGGTCGGAGATCATCTCATCGGACGGCTCGGCTGATGGCGGCGGCGCCGCAGACCCCACGCGCCGTTGGCGAGTTGCGGCCCGCGCGCCGGCTCATCGTCGTGCTGATCTATCTCTCGGGCGTTGTGCAGGGCCTTGCCCTGGTCACCTTCCCGGCGGCGAGCACCATCTTCACCAGCCCGGAGGGCTTCCATCTCACCAGTGCGGGCTACGGCAACCTGTTTCTGCCGCAGGTCGGTCTGGCGATCGCCGCTGCCGCCAGCGGCCCATGGCTGACACGCAAGCTCGGCTTGCCCGGCGTGCTGCTCGTCGGCCTCGGCGCCGATTTCGCTTCGATGCTGCTGCTGGCGGCCAGTCCGCTGGTCGCAGCTACGCCGTTGGCCTATCCGCTGCTGTGCTCGTCGACCGCCGCGCTCGGCCTCGGGTTCGGCGCCGCGGTCCCCGCGCTGAACACGGCGGTCGAAGCCTTGTTTCCGGCTGGCGCGGATGGCGCGGTGCTGGCGTTGAACGCCCTCTTAGGGCTCGGCACGGCGCTGGCTCCGGTGCTGGTCGCGCTGTGTTCGGCGCTCGGAGCCTGGTGGCTATTGCCACTGGCGATGGCCGTCGCCAGCGCCAGCCTCGTCATCCCGCTGGCGATGCTACGGCCTGCGATCGGCGAAGCGGCGCAAGCCGCCCCTTCCGCGGAAGGCCTGCCGCTGCGCTTCTGGCTCTATTCCGCCGCCACGCTGCTGTATGGCATCGTCGAGACCCTATCGGGCAACTGGGCCGTGCTCTATCTCTCAGCCGAGCGGCATCTTGCCGCCGGGACAGCCTCGATTGCACTGACCGCCTTCTGGCTAGCGACGACGCTCGGCCGCGTGCTGTTTGCGGCGCTCAGCCGGATCGTACCGTCGCGGCTGGTCTATGTCGCGCTTCCCGGTCTGCTGGCGATCAGCTTCCAGGTGGTCAGCGGGGCCGACAGCGCCATCCCGGCGATCGCGACGTTTGCGGCGGCCGGGCTCGCCTGTTCGGCGCTGTTGCCGCTCAGCATCAGCCTGGGCGGCGCCGAATTCCCGCAACGGGCGGCCACCATGTCCGGCGAACTGATCGCCTTCTATCAGATCGGCTATGGCCTCGCTGCCTTCGGCGTCGGTCCCTTGCACGATCGTGCCGGCCTCAGCTACGCCAGCCTCTATTCCCTCGGCAGCCTCTTTGCCTTGGCGCTGGCGAGCGTGAGCGTCCTCATCTCGCGGCGACGGTGACCCCGCGCTCGGCCCGTCGGCCATCACCGAACCTGCCGTCTTTCGCGTCCGCTTGCCGCCTCGATCAAGTGGAATTTGCCGGCGACATTGGCGGGTTGACGCGCTTGGGCTTTGCCGGTGCGCTGAAGGCCGCCGAAATGATCGCCCGCTTGCTGCGGATATGATCGCGCATCAACTTGGCCAACGCCACTCCGTCGCGCCGACGCAGCAAGATGACCATCAGGTTGTGATCGTCGATGGCACGGGCCCACTGCTCTTCGGTCTTATGAGCGGTATAACGCGCCCGTTGAACGCGGCCAGACAAGCTGAAATAGGTGCCTCGCAGCGTATTGTTGCCGGCTGCGGCAATCATGGCGTCGTGGATCTGCTTGTTGAGCGCGAAATACGTATGGTAGTCTTTCACCCTCCACGCCTCGATCATGGCGCATGTGGCCACCTCGATCATCTGCAGCTCATCTTCGGTGATGCGTTCGCAGGCCAGTTCGCCGCCCGTCGCTTCGAGCGCCCCGACGACTTCCAGGATTTCGTCGATCTCGGCGTCGGTCAGTGCGGCAACGCGCGCGCCACGGTTCGGCAGCAACTCCAGCAACCCCTCGGCCGATAGAAGCTTGATCGCTTCGCGCAACGGCGTGCGCGAGATGCCGAACCGCTCGCACAACGCCATCTCGTTGACGCGCGAGCGCGGCTCCAATTCGCCGGACAGGATCAATTCTCGCAGCTTTTCAACAACTTCATGATGCAGAGAGCGTCGGACGATGTTTTCCGAGTGAAGCGGTGAATTCACGAGCGGTGGTCTCCAGGGTGCAGCGGGTTCCGGCTCCGGCACGTCCGACTTCATCCGATCCAGCCCCCGTTGAACGCATCTGGATCCAGACGGGAGATCGAATGGCCGATCACCTCGACCTGACTGGCGAAACTTTCGGCGCCGACGGAGATTGAAGCGCCGTCAAAGGCCAGTTAGCATTCATAATGCAAAATGCCGGTCCCGGCCACTGGGTTCGGACTCTCCCCCCACAAATACTGTTCGCGAGGATTCCACCGATGAGCCGCCTTTCCGGCCGCCCCTTCCTGCAAATTCCGGGTCCGACGAACGTGCCGCTGCCGGTTCTCGCGGCCATCGCCAAGCCGACCATCGATCACCGCGGGCCGGAGTTCAAGGTCTTGGCACTGGAGATCTTTTCCGGCCTGGCCGAGATCATTCAGACGCGCGGGCCGGTGATCATCTACCCGGCGTCCGGAACCGGCGCCTGGGAGGCGGCGCTGGTCAACACACTGTCGCCCGGCGACGCGGTATTGATGGCGGAAACCGGCCATTTCGCCACGCTGTGGCGGACGATCGCGCAGAAACTCGGGCTCAACGTGCAGTTTTTGCCCGGCGATTGGCGGCGCGGAGCGATCGCCGCCGACATCGAGGCGCGACTGGCGGAGGACCGCACGCATGCGATCAAGGCGGTGGCTGTCGTGCACAACGAGACATCCACCGGCGCCGTCACCGACATCGCCGCGGTGAGGCGGGCGATCGACGCCGCAAACCACCCGGCCCTGTTGTTGGTCGATACGATTTCATCATTGGCATCAATCGATTACCGGCACGACGACTGGGGTGTCGACGTCACCGTTGCCGCCTCGCAGAAGGGGCTGATGCTGCCGCCGGGACTGTCGTTCAATGCCGTTTCCGCCAAGGCGCGAACGGCGGCACGCACGGCCCGTCTGCCGCGCGCGTTCTGGGACTGGTCGGATATGCTCGTTGCCAACGAGAAGGGCTACTTCCCCTATACGCCGTCCACCAATCTGCTCCAGGGCCTGAAAGTCGCCATCAAACTGCTGCGTGACGAGGGCTTGGAACATGTCTTCGCGCGGCATTCCCGCATGGCGGAGGCGGTCAGATGCTGCGTTCGCGCCTGGGGCCTGGAGATATGGTGCACCGATCCCAACGATTATTCGAGCGTACTGACCGCAGTGACCGTTCCTGATGGCGTCTCTGCGGATGCATTACGGTCAGATATCCTGCAGAGATCATCGGTATCACTTGGCAATGGGCTGGGTCGATTGGCGGATCGCGTATTCCGTATCGGCCATCTTGGCGATTTCAACGATCCATCCATGCTCGGCACGCTGGCCGCCATTGAGACCTCGCTGATGTGTTGCGGCGTGCCGGTGAAGGCCGGCGGCGTGTCGCAGGCGATCGCGGCGCTGACGCCGCTCCCGGGCGCCACGCGGGCCGCCGCCGAGTGAAGCTGCGGCGCCGGCGCGATGCTGCCGGGTCGAGCCGCACGGCCGCCGAACCATGGCTCGAAGCCGTTGATACCAAATCAATGTCTCAAGCGGTTGGCGCGGGCCCTGCCATTTGACCGCAGGTCAGCCGCGGCAACCCGACCAACCTGGTCCGACGCAGCCGCACACTGGCAGAACCTGTCGCATGCTTTTTCGGCAGCCTAATCCTTAAGCATGATGACCGTAAAATGACGTATCATTGACTAAATGATATCCTTGCGCGGCTGAATATTCTGAATGCAAAATGCAGCAGTAACGGAACTGCCTGAGCGTCTGCCCGAACGGCATCACCGACGTCCGGGCCGAAACGGAGCGGCAGCGTCGGCAAGGGCGCTGCTCAACTCCAACCGCGATGCCATTTGACCACCGCCGGCCCGCGCTCCCGTCGAGGACGCCCGCCTGGTGTAGCCAATGTGCCGTTCCTGACGAATGCAACACCCCGAGCCCAGCGGCTCGCCGGCGGCCGTACAGGTCTTGCCGAAGGATTCTTGCGACTTGCCGGCACTCCGCAGTGCCGGCTTGAACGGCGACGTGTGCTCGCAAGAGCACACGATACGGTCAACGCTTCCCGCTCTGTCGAAGGAGACTGAAAATGTCTGTTGGTCTGCTCTACCTGATCGTCGCAGTGATCGGCATCGTCTTGGCGGCGTTTGCCTACTACAAGAACCGCGGCAGCGGCGTCGCCATCTTCGTGTCGTTCACGCTGCTCGAAATCGTCATCATGGCGATCATCGGCGTCATCAATGGCGTGCTCGGCACCCCGAACGCCATGGTCGGCCGGCTGTTCATGACGTTCTCGGGCAGCTACGGCTTTCTCGCCTTCGCCGCCATCTGCGGCGGCTTCTACATCGCCGGCCCCTTATGCGGCTACATCATCCGCAAGCCTGGAGCCGCCACGATCGCCGAGACGATGAACGGCGTGGCGCAGGTGCTGTCCGGCAATCCGAACGGCATCATGGTGCTCGCCGCCGGCTTCCTGCAGGGCTTCATGTCCGATCTCGGATTTGCCTTCTACGGCTACAAGCGCTGGACGCTGGCGGTTCTGGCCCTCTCCGGCGCGCTGGCTCCGCTCTTGCAGCAGATCCCGGAAGTCTACTTCTTCGGCGTCGGCGACATGGGCATTTCCTATAACCTGCTGGCTCTCATCATTCGCATGGTCAGCGGCGCGGTCTACGCGATCATTCTGGTCAAGCCGATCGCCCATGGGCTTGCCAAGGCCGGCGTGCTGCGCGGTACGGCGATCGCGAAGGACCAGGCCGATCTCAGGGTTGCTGCACAGCAGAGGGCTTGAAAGCGATGGCAGACCTCGTGTCGATGCCACTGCAGGGGGACGCGCTGTGGCTCGTCCCCACCGCAGGCGGCCAGACCTCGAACCCGGTCGCGGACTCATCCTCCGGCGGTGCGGCTGCGGTGCATGGCGCGGCACCGCTGCCTCGCGCGGTGGAGCCGGCAGCAAGCCCGCTGATCGACCTGTCGGGCGTCAGCTACACCTATGATGGCGAAGTCTCCGCGGTTCTGGCCGGCGTGTCGCTGACGGTGCGGCCCGGGGAATTCGTCCTCATCCTCGGGCCGAGCGGCTGCGGCAAGTCGACGCTTCTGCACATGATGAACGGCTCCGTGCCGCATATCCTCAATGGCAAGCTCGAGGGAGACGCGGTCATCTGCGGCAAGCCGGTCGCCACCACGACGGTTGCGCAATTTGCCACGGAAGTCGGCATGGTGTTCCAGGACCCGGATTCGCAGATCATCAACACAAGGGTGCGCGACGAGGTGTGCTTCGGCCTCGAGAACCTGTGCCGTCCGCCGCAGGAGATTCTGGCACGGCAGGCCGAGGCGCTCGATCAGGTCGGCATGGCGGCATTCGGCGATCGCTCGATCTTCGAATTGTCCGGCGGACAGAAGCAGCGGGTCAGCGTCGCGGCGGTGCTGGCATCGCACCCTCGCCTGCTCATCCTCGACGAACCCACCGCCAACCTCGATCCGGCCGGCATGGCGGAAGTCTTTGCCGTCCTCGCGCGGCTCAATCGCGATTTCGGCACGACCATCGTCATGGTCGAGCATCGCGTCGACGAACTGGCAGACAAGGTCAGCCGCGTGGTGATGATGGACCGCGGCACCATCGTGTTCGACGGGCCGCCGCGCGAGGCATTCTCGTCGCGCCGGGTGATGCATTCGGAAGAGGCCGAGATCATCCCGACTGCCAGCTGGTTCCCGCAAGCCTCGGAATTCGCAATCGAACTCGCGGCCGTCTCCGGCGAGGCACTTGACCCGGCCTCGCTGCCTCTGTCTGCCGACGAGGCCGTGGGCTTCTGCTGCGGCCGCAGGTTTGCCGCCGAGCGGAGTGGAGCTTCGCCGTCATCCGCCGCGACGGCGACCGCCACGCCACACCACCCGACGGTGCCGTTGCTGTCCATCGCCGGCCTCAACTTCGGCTACGATCGCGACGCGCCGATCCTGAAGGCCATCGACCTCGATCTGTCGTCCAACGCCATTGTCGCGCTGTTGGGCCAGAACGGCTCCGGCAAGACGACGCTGGCGCGCATGCTCGTCGGCATCAATCAGGCGCCGGCCGGAACGATTCACCTCGAAGGCAAGGACCTGTCGCTCCTCAGCGCGCGCGAGATCGCCTCGTATGTCGGCTACGTGTTCCAGAACCCGGATCACCAGTTCGTCACCGACCGCGTCGACGAGGAAATCGCCTATGGATTGCAGGTCCGCGACTACGCGCCCGACGTCATCACCACGCGCGTCGACGATATCCTCGATGTCGTCGATCTGAAGCGCTACCGCGACCGGTCGCCGTTTTCCTTGAGCCTCGGCGAGCGGCGGCGCCTTAGCGTCGCCACCATGCTGGTGCTCGAGCCGCGGCTGCTGGTGCTCGACGAGCCGACGATCGGCCAGGACCATGAACGTGCCGAGCAGTTGATGGGGCTGATGCAGCGGCTGCGCGAGCGCTACGGCACCACCATCCTGATGATCACCCACGACGTCCGCCTCGTCGCGGAATGGGCGGATCGCGCCTTGGCGCTGGTCAACGGCGAAATCGCCTTCGACGGCACGCCGCTCGAGCTGTTCAACCGGGCGGACGTCCTGCAGGCGGCCGGGCTGCTGCCGCCACCGATCCACGCCATCAGCCGACAACTCGCCGCCCGCAATCCGGACAGCGGCCTCGGTCCGGTCCTCTCGGTTCCGGACCTCGTCTCCGCCCTCATGGCGACCGCCGGGAGTGCCTTGGCATGAAGCGCTCGAATGCCTTCCAGTTTCACTCCGGCACCTCGATCTTCCACCGCCTCGATCCGCTGTCGAAACTGGCGTGGCTGATCGGCGTGTCGCTCCTGGCCTTCGGCGCCTATATCGCCTGGATCCAGATCATCATTTCGGCGATCGTGCTGATGACCGCGCTGGCCCTGGCGCAGCTCAGGCCGCTGGAGATCATCCGCAGCACCTGGCCGTTCATCGTTGCGTGCCTCAGCTTCTTCATCATCCAGAGCCTGACGCTGCCGGGCACGCATGTGGCTTTCACCATCGGTTCGCTGAGGATCTATGTCGAGAGCGCCGACTACGCCCTTGCCTCGGCACTGAGGATCTACACTATCATCCTGTCGTCGATGGTGTTCGTGCGCACCACCGACCCGCGCGATCTCGCCATCGCGCTGGTGACGCAGATGCACCTCCCCTACCGCATCGCCTACGCCTTCTTCATCGCGCTGCGCATCGTTCCGACCATCGAATCGGAAATCAAGATCATCCGGGCCGCCCATGCCGTGCGCGGCGTGGTGAAATCGCGCAGCGTCGTCGGGCGCATCGGCGAAATGAAGCGTTACGCCATGCCGCTGTTGGTCGGCAGCCTGCGTCGCGCCTCGATGATGGTGATGTCGATGGAGGGCAGAGCGTTCGGCGCCTATCCGCAACGCAGCTTCGTCGATGCGCCGCACGCCGGCCCGCTCGGCATCGCCCTGATGACAGTGACGCTCGCCGCCGTCGTCGCCTGGTACGCCGCGCTGATGCTGGGCTTCGTGCACGCCATCTATGTGTTCGCCCCCGCATGATGATGCCGGTGAATGATCCGCGTGCGGTTGGCACGGGCGGCCGGCGGCGCGCCGACGTGCGGCGGTTTGCCATGGCGGATCCCGGCGACGTCTCCGGCCTCCGTGCGGCCATCGACGCCGGCGAGATCGATCCAGCCGCGATCCTGGCGGTGATCGGCAAGACCCATGGCAACGGCCTCGTCAACGACTACACCCGCGGCTATCTCCGCCTGTCGCTCGCCCATCTCATCGCCGCGCGCACCGGCCGCAGCGCCGAGGCGGTGATGGAGGCAACACCGTTCATCTTTTCCGGCGGCGTCGAGGGCGTGCTGTCGCCGCACTATGTGGTGTTGAGCGCCACCGACGCGATCGAGGCCGGCGAGGCTCCGTCGCTGGCGATCGGCCTGGCGTTCACGCCCGACCTCATGCCGGAGGACATCGGCCGGCAGCGGCAGATCGATCTGACGGCCGAGGCCGTTGAACGCGCTATGGACCAGGGCGGCATGGCGCCGGACGACGTCCGCTTCGTGCAGGTGAAGGGGCCGGCGTTCGGTTCGGCCGATATCCAAGCCGCGGCGCAGCGCGGCCGGCCTTGCGTCCAGTGCGAGCCCGGCAAGCTGATGGCCTACGGCCGGGCCGCCTCGGCGCTCGGGATTGCTCGGGCGCTCGGCGAAATCCCGTTTGAGGCCGCCACCGCGGCGGCGCTGCTGCAGGACTTCGGCCTGTGGTCGGGTCGCGCGAGCTGTTCGGCCGGCAGCGAGGTGCGGGCCAACGAGATCGTCGTTCTCGGCCTCAGCGACGCCTGGACGGGGCCGCTGACGATCGGCACGCGGACGATGGTCGACGCGCTCGATCTCGGTGCCCTGGTGCAGTTGGCTGAGGACCTCGGGTTGAAGCCGGCGCCGCAGGTGGCGGCGGCCGATGCCGCGCGCATCCGCGCCTGCTTCGTCAAATGCGAACCACAGCGCGATGGCCTGATCCGTGGCCGTGCGCACACCATGCTGAACGACGGCGACATCGATGCCCAGCGCCATATCCGCGGCGCGGTCGGCGCCCTGGTCGCCGGCGTCCTCAACGACACGGCGCTGTTCGTCTCGGGCGGTGCCGAACACCAGGGGAGCGACGGCGGCGGCCTCGTCTGCCTCATCATCGAACAACCGCCAGCACCAGGGCATCCGCAGTCATGACCGGCAAATCAACCCGCAAACCCAGGATCGTCGTGGCCGGTGCCGGCATCGCCGGCAGCCTGATCACCTCCGGGCTCGCTCGGCGCCGCGATATCGAGCTGATCTGCCTCGAACGGGTCGGCGCCACCGGCCATCTCGATGCCGGTACAGGTCTCAATGTCGGCCCCAACGCCATGAAATGTCTGACGATGTTCATGCCGGAATGGGCAAGCGCGATCTATGCCAACAGCCTGCCGTGGGAGAGTTGGCAGATCTCGCTCACCAATGGCGAGGTGCTGATGGATCTGGCGCTGGCCGAGGTGGCGGAGATGCCCGGCATTCGCATTCGCTGGGCCGAACTCTACCAATTGCTGCGGGCGCCGATCCGCTCCCACATCCGCTATGGCGCGGCGCTGACGCGATGCGACGCGGAGCCCGGCGGGCGTCTCACCGCGACCTATACCGACGAATCCTCCGGGCAGTCCGCTGAGATCGGCGACATCGACCTGATGGTCTCGGCCGAAGGGCGCTACTCGCCGTCGCGCGACCTGATGTTCGGCGAGGAAGCGCCGACGTTTCTCGGCGTCTGCCTCTACCGGCTGCTGTTTCCGGTCGGCCCCGATTGCCCGATCGGCGACTACGGCCAATGGTTCAACGGTCCGAACCGGCTGCTCGCCTACCGCGTTCCCGGCGATTTCGTCTATTGCGCCGGCTCGTTTCCCATTCCGTCCGACAGCGCGATCCCCGACCACATGAAGACGCCGGAGGCGCTGGCAAGCGCCTACACTCCGGCGAACGGCCAGCTGTCGCGCGAAGCGGCGTTTCTGGTCGAGGCCGTCTGCGCCAACGTCGACAGCATCCACTGGGCGCGGTTGCAGGAGGGCGGCCAGCGCTTTGCCCAACCCGGCAAACCGATCCTGCTGGTCGGCGATGCCGCTCATCCGATGGTTCCGACCCTCGGCCAGGGCGCGACCCAGGCCATCGAGGATGCCTGCGTCGCCGTCGAGGAGATCAATCGCGCCCTCGATCGCGGCGATTCCCTCACCGGCATCGCCGCCCGGGTGGAAGCACGGCGCGTCGAGCGGGTCCGCTTCGTGGTCGAATTCTCGCGGCAGGCCACCGACACCATGCTCGCCGGAGCCGACCCGGTCGCAGGCACCCGGCAGAAGACGCAGGAGCCGTTCATGCGCAAATTGCGCAGCCTCTATCAGGACGTACCCGTGCCGGCCGCTACCGTGGCCGAGCACGCCTGACGCGCCGGGCGGAGCTCGCGGGAACCGATACACGCCGACATCAACTGGAGATCGCCGCATGGGCGCGCAATTCAAGGATCAGGTCATCATCGTCACCGGAGCCGGCGACGGCATCGGGCGGGCGGCCGCGGAGGGCTTTGCCGCGGAGGGCGGCGTCGTCGTCGTGGTCGACGTCAAGGGAGTGGAGACGACGGTCGCCGGCATCGAGGCCACCGGAGGACGCGCCATCGCCGCCCCCCTCGATGTCCGCGACGCGCCGGGCTGGTCCCGCCTGGTCGACGATCTCGTGGCAAAATTCGGCACCATCGACGTGCTGGTCAACAATGCCGGCGTGGCCGTTCCTGGCGATACCGCGGCCGATGTCACCGAGGAGATCTGGGACCGCATCATGGATATCAACGCCAAGGGCGTGTGGCTTGGCATGCGCGCGGTGCTGCCGACCATGCGCAAGGCCGGCAAGGGCAAGATCTGCAATGTCGCGTCGACCGCGGCGCACATCGGCCTGCGCGATGCGGCGGCCTATTGCGCTTCCAAGGGCGCGGTGCTGGCGCTGACGCGGCAGGCCGGCGTGCAATATGCGCCGGAAAACATCCAGATCAACTCGGTGTCGCCGGGAACGACGATGACCGGCTTGCAGCGGGACGTGACCGAAGCCCAGCGCGCCACCTTCCTGACGCTGACGCCGATCAACCGCTTTGCGCAGTCGATCGAGGTCGCCCGCACCATCCTGTTCCTCTGTTCGGAGGGATCGTCGTTCGTTACCGCCAGCGATCTCAGCGTCGACGGCGGCATGGTGGCGCTGTAGGCAGGGATCGCGGCAAATCGGGCATGCGCCCGCCACGCGTGCCGGAGGACCGGAGGTATCGCGATCTCCGGTCGCTTGCCCTGGAGCAGCCGCCGCGGCGAGCACCGGTTTCAGCACCGCATCGACGTTGCGTCCGATGTACTTCGCCATCATTCGTTCCGTCGATCGGGCGGAGCCGCCGCTCGCCCATGGAACCGACGGCCCCGGCAGCCGGGACCACTGCGCGTTGGTCATTGGCTCCCCGTTCTGACAACGGCGAAATCGGGCTCCGGGGGCGAGCCGAAAGCGGGTTCGGGGGCGAGCAAGGTTGCATTAATTGATAAGAGGTCAGACTTTTGACGTCTGGCCCATTGACGTCGGTTTCAGTTGATGCGAACGTCGCCTTACAAGCAAGCGAGGACCGTTGTGGACGAGACTGACTTCACGTCGCTGAACGAAAAGATCTGGACGACCGGCATGCACCGCGAGGATCTGGTCCAGCGCGTCGCCAACGCGATGCGCGAGCAGATCTTCAGCGGGCAACTTGCGGCCGGATCCAAACTCATTCCCGAAGCCGAACTGGCCCGTCAAATCGGCATCAGCCGGCCGTCGCTGCGTGAAGCCATCCGCATTCTGGCCCGGGAAGGACTGATCTCCGTCAAGCATGGAGTGGGCACGTTCGTCAGCAAGGAAACCAAGCCGCTGCTCGGCTCGCTGGAACTAATGCGGTCGATGGTCGACATGATCAAACAGGCGGGCGGCGAACCGGCCTGCAGCGACCTGTCGATCACCAGGATCGATCCGCCGGTCGCGGTCGCACAGGAATTGGAATTGGCGCGCAACGAGACGGTCGGCCTCATCTCCCGCGTTCGTCTGTTCAACAACACGCCGTTCGTCGTGGCACGCGAATACGTGGTGCTGGGGGCGGAGCCGCGCAGCTTCGAAACCCTGAGCCGATTTGGCGGCACTTCGCTCTATGAGTTCTTGCGGCAGGAGTTCGGTCTGGCGATCTCGCACAGCAAGGCGCGTCTGACGGCCGTCGCCAGCGACGCAGCGATGGCCAAGGTGCTCAATCTCAAGAAGGGTGCTCCCCTGCTGCTCATGCATGAGACCCACTACGGGTTCGACGGCAAGCCAGTGCTGCTTGCGGTGAATTGCCACAATACGGAAGTGATCGAATTCACCTCGATGCGGTCAGGGATGCCGCTCTGATGCGCGCGGCCGTCTGCACGCTGGGCAACATCAGTATTGATGACCTGGTTTTTGCAGACGGCAGCACGCAGTGGTGCATTCCCGGCGGTAACGCCATCTACTCCGCGCTTGGCGCGGCGCTGTGGCAACACCGTCCTGTCGTCATGGCGCCGGTGGGGCCGGACTATCCCACCGACGTCCTGCAAGAACGGCTCGACCTGTCGCGCTGTCCGCGCGTTCCCCGCACGCTGCGCAACTGGGGGCTCTACGAGGACGACGGTTCGAGAAGCTTCATCTTCCGCCGGGACACGCGTAAGTGGGAGGAGTTTTCGCCCACGCTCGCCGATCTCGACGGGTTTGTCTGCGACGCCGCCCATCTCGCGCCGCTGCGGTGGGAGTTGCAGATCGCGATTGCCGAGCGGCTGCGGGCCGACGGCACCCGACTGATCAGCGTCGATCCCGACGACAGGTACCTTTCGGCACTGTCGCCGGAGACGGTCGGCCGGCTGCTATCCGATATCGACCTGTTCCTGCCGAGCCGGCAGGACGTCGAAGCGCTGTTTCCGGGCAGAAGCCCCCTGGACGCCTTGCGTCGCCTGCGTGCGGCGGCTCCCGAGCTGCCGGCGATCGCCATCAAGTGCGGTGCCAAGGGCGTCATCATTCATGCGGCTGATGACGCCGACTATTTCGAATTGCCGGCGATCGCCGGCCACGTCGTCGATGCGACCGGCGCAGGCGACGCCTTTTCGGGCGGTGCGCTCGTCGGATACGCGGCAACCCGTTCGGTGATCGAAGCGGCGCTGTGGGGATCCGTTTCGGCGTCCTTCGCGGTGGAGGCGACCGGACCGGCACAGCTCATCGCCGCGACGAAAGAGTGCGCGCAAAGCCGCTTGGCGCAGCTGCGCGCGCGCATCAGCACCCATCCGCTGTAGCGGACGGTGCGTCAGGTCCACGAAAAACGGGGAGTTACAAGTGGAAACTGAGAAGACGATCATGCTGCGCGAAATCGGCATGCAGCCGGACTTCGTGCGAGGCAATATCGATGACATGCTGGCGAACATGCGCCTGGTGGTTGCGGATCGCGACCCCGGCACGCTGGTGCACGGCTTCCTGATCGGCTGCGGCGATAGCTATTGCGCGGCGCTGGCCGCCCGGCAATTTATGATGCGGGCCACCGGTCGTTTCATCGAGCCCGTCGAGGCGCTGGAGTTCTCCCGCTACCTGGTCGCGGATCTGCCGCCCAATTCCTTCGTGTTCGGCATATCGAATTCCGGCACCGTATCGCGCACCATCGAGGGCGTGCGCCTGGCCCGCGATCGGGGTGCATGGACCTTCGCCGTGACTGTCAGCGCCGACAACAAGCTCGCGCAGACGGCCGAAACGCTGATCCGCGTCAATGCCACGCCGAATATCAAGGAACGTGCGGACGGAACCCGCATCGTTACTCCGGGCAGCATCACCTATACCGCGAGCATGCTTGGCCTGTTCGTCGCCGCGATTGCGATCGGCGAACGGCTCGGCCATCTGGATGCCGCCGCATCGGCCAAGCTGGTGGGGGAATTGCGGGCGACCGCGGCGGCCATGGCCGCCGCGGATGCCGGCACGGCGGTGCTTGCTCTGGAGTTGGCACCAACTTTTACGCGTGCCCGCCAGACGGTCATCCTCGGTGGCGGCCCGAATTACGCCACCGCCTATTTTGCCATGGCGAAATGGTTCGAGGGGCTGACGCGCCCCTGCCACTATTCGCAAATCGAGGAATGGGCGCACGAGCACTACTTCATCACCGGCGAGACCACCGACACGTTCATCATCTTGCCACCGGGCGGGGGGCATTCACGCGGTCTCGAACAGGCTCAGGCCGCCCGTGAAATGGGCTCGCGCGTCATCATCATCGGCGAGGCCGACGACGCCGACGCCCGGGCCGCCGCCGACATCTATTTCCCGATGCCGGGCGGCCTGCCGGAGGAACTGACGCCGTTCGTCTACAAGTTGCCGTTCGAATATCTGAGCTGCGAGATCTCGCGCGTCCAGAACATCGCGTTCCTCGGCTTCGACAACAAGAAGCGCCAGGAAGTGAACTTCCGCCAGATCTTCAATTCCAAGGAAACCAAGTCCACCGTCGCCGGAGCAGCGCGATGAGCGAACTGGTCGCCCATATCAAGTCGGGTGGGAAGCCGGTTGTCGGCATGGTGCAACTGCCGGCGCTGGCCGGTGGCGCCAACTATCGCGGCCAGGGCTTCCGGTCCGTTCTGGAGGCTGGCCTCGCCGAGGCCGGGGTTCTCGCGGAGAACGGCGTGGACTTCCTCATGGTGCAGAACCTCGGGGATATTCCCGTCCATACCAGCGCGGCCGTCGTTCAGGTTGCCTGGATGACGCGCGTCATCAC
>JARLIU010000180.1 GCA_031291595.1 Ancalomicrobiaceae bacterium
CCTCCGGCATCGAACGCATCGATCCGGCGACGGGCGCCGACCTCGGCCCCTACACGCTGTCGCCGGTGATCCGCTTCATCATCCAATTGCACCGCTCGCTCCTGCTCGGAGACAACGGCCGGATCGTCACGGCGATCGGTGCGCTCGGGCTGATGGGCCTCGGCCTCACCGGGCTGAGCCTGCTCGCCCGCCGTGCCGGCGGCTGGCGGCGGTTGCTCGACCCGGTCAAGGGCCGGCCGGCCACGGTGCTGCACGGCACGCTCGGGCAACTGGCGATCGTCGGATTGATCCTGTCCTCGCTCACCGGGCTGTGGATGTCGGCCAACAGTTTCGGCCTGCTGCCGGAGGCGCCGCTGCCGGCCCAGGTCACCGCCGCAGACGGCCAGCCCGTGCCCGTCGGGTCGCTCGCAGCGCTCAAGGCAATCGACGTCGCCGATCTCTCCAAGCTGACCTTTCCCTCGCCGGTCGATCCGACCGACGTCTATGAGGTGAAGACGACGGCGGTCGACGCCATGGTCGACCCGACGACGGGCGACGTCCTCCAGGTCACGCCGCTGACGTTCCTGCAACGCTTCAACGCCTTCATTGCCGGCGTCCATACCGGGCGGGGCATGGCGGCGCTCGGCATCCTGCTCGGGCTCAGCGCCGCGACGATACCGGTGTTCGGCTGGAGCGGGATCATGGTCTGGGCGCGCCGCCGTTCGCTGAAACCGCGTATCGCCGGCAATGCGGCGGCCAAGAGCGCCAATGTCGTGATCCTCGTCGGCAGCGAAGGCCAGACGACCTGGGGGTTCGCCGCAACGCTGCATCAGGCGTTCGTCAAGGTCGGGGCCAAGGTGCACACCACGGCGATGAACGACCTGTCGCCCGACCACATGCAGGCCGCGCTGATGCTGATCCTGACGTCGACGGCCGGCGATGGTGCCGCGCCGGCCTCGGCCACGGGCTTCGCCGATCGGCTGAAAGCCGTGCCCGGATCGCTGCCGGTCGCCGTCCTCGGCTTCGGCGACAAGACGTTCCCCAATTTCTGCGGCTATGCCCATGCGGTCGAGGCGGCGCTCGAACGACGCGGCTGGCAGACCGTCATGCCGCTGCGCAGCATCGACCGGCAGTCGGCGCAGGAATTCGCGCAATGGGGCCGCGATCTCGGCGCGCTGTTCGAATTCGATCTGACGCTCGAGCATGTGGCCGAGCCGCCCGCCACCCAGGACCTCGAACTGATCTCGCGCGAGGACTACGGCCACGCCATCGGCACGCCGATCGCGGTGTTGCGCTTCCGCCGCCCACGCGGGCGGTTCGGGCGAGGCAGGATGCCGCAGTTTGCCGCCGGCGATCTCCTCGGCGTGGTGCCGCCCGGGTCGGCGTCGCCGCGCTTCTATTCGCTGGCATCGGGCGCGGAGGATGGGTTCGTCGAGATCTGCGTGCGCTTACGCGACGGCGGCCTATGTTCCGGCCATCTGCATGGCCTTGCCGTCGGCGACCGTATCGCCAGCTTCGTGCGCGAGAACCCGACGTTCCGGCCGGTCGAGGGGCAAGCGCCGGTGATCCTGATCGGTGCCGGCGCCGGCATCGGGCCGCTCGCCGGCTTCGTGCGCGCCAACACGTCGGGGCGGCCGTTACACCTCTATTGGGGCGGACGGCGGCCGGATGCCGACTTCCTCTACCAGGAAGAACTCGCAGAACATCTGGCCGAACGCCGCCTGACGTCGCTCAGGGCCGCCTTCTCCCGCATACCGCGGGGCGCGGCTTACGTGCAGGATCATATCGCCGCCGATGCCGACCTCTTGCGCCATCTGATCCGCCAGGGCGGGCAGATCGTCGTCTGCGGCGGTCGCGACATGGCCGAGGCGGTGACGCACACGCTCGAACGCATCGTGCATCCGCTCGGGCTCGACACTGCAACGATGAAGCTGACGGGGCGCTATGTGGAAGATGTCTACTGACCGGCCGGCGGGAGCCCCCGCACGCTTGTCCCCACTCAGCCGCGTGGCGCTCAACGGTCCGACCATGGGATCGCGCTGGTCGGCTGTCGTCTACACCGGCGGCGAACTGCCGGCCGACGAGCTGTCGCGGGCGTTCCAGGCGGCCGTCGATCTGGTTGACACGCAGATGTCGACCTGGCGGGCGGATTCCGATCTCAACCGTATCAACGCCGCGCCGGTGGGTCGCTGGATCGACGCGCCGCCACAACTGATCGACGTGCTCTCGGCCGGCATCGCCATCGGCCGGGCCTCGGACGGCGCCTTCGACATCGGCGTCGGCGATCTCGTCGCTGGCTGGGGGTTCGGCGCGCATGCGTCGCCGGGCAGATCCGTGCCGGCCCGCGACTCAGGTCGGACCGCCGACTGGCAAGCGGCGCCGCAGTCGCTCGAAGTCGACCCGGTCAACCGGCGGGTGCGCAAGCACGCCGCCCTTGCCCTCGACCTCTCCGGCATCGCCAAGGGCTACGGGGCCGACTGTCTGGCCGAGGCCGCCCGTCGCTGCGGCATCGTGTCGGGGCTCTACGGCATCGACGGCGAACTGCGGGCGATCGGGTCGAAGCCCGACGGCAGCGCGTGGGCGATCGCGCTCGAGGCGCCCGACCGAACCAGCCGCGGCGCCGCAGGCGTTGTAGACCTGGTCGATGCCGGCGTTGCCACGTCAGGCACCTATCGGCATTGGCGCGATGTCGGCGGCCGCAGCATCAGCCATACCATCGACCCGCGCAGCGGAGCGCCCATCGCGCATGATCTCGCCTCGGTCACCGTCATCGCCGAAACGTCCATGGCGGCGGACGCCTGGGCGACGGCGCTGCTCGTCCTCGGCCCCGAGGCGGGGCTGCGGCTCGCGACGCGGCTGAACCTGTCGGTGGTGATGATCCGGGAGAGCGGCGAGCAGATGCAGCACATCGCATCGTGACGAGGCCGCATGCCGGAATGCCGACCCAACCACCGGCCTTATGCCTCCAACTTCGCGCTGACGATCACATCCCCCGTCCGATCAGCGCGCCGCTGTGGGGAGGTCCGGACTGCCTGGTTGGCCCACCTCATGCCGATGGTATCGGCAGAATTCGCCTGACGGCGATTCCGAGCCACTTCAGTCCCTCGAGAACGACCAGCAGCCCGACGCCGGTGCCGAGCGTCAAGGCGAGATCGCCGGCGTGCAACGGTCCGAAGCGGAACAGGTCGCTCACAAACGGCACCAGCAGCGTGGTGGCCAGCATGGCGACGACTGCGACGAGCACGATGCCGAATATCCGGTTCGGACGCCTGAGCGCCGAGGCGAGCGACGTGCCGAACGAACGGTTGACCAGGATCAGCACAACGAGCGCGATGACGAGCGCAAAGAACGACAGCGCCCGAACTTCCGCTTCGGGCATGCCATGCTGCAGCGCGACGATGAACATGGCGGCGACCAGTGCCAGCGCACACACGCCTTGGATGAGGCCCCAGGCGATCAGTCCGACCGAGAACAACGGTGCCTCCGGATCGCGCGGTCGCCGCCGCATCACATCCGCCTCGCCGGTCTCGGCCTCGAATACCAGCGAGCAGACCGGGTCGATGATCAGTTCGAGAAAGGCGATATGGACCGGGCCGAACAGGATCGGCAGCCCGAAGATCAGCGGAAGCAGCGCCAGGCCGGCAATCGGCACATGCACCGCGAAGATGAAGCCCATCGCCTTGCGCAGGTTGTCGTAGATCCGGCGTCCCAAGCCGATCGCCGTGACGATCGAGCCGAAATCATCATCGAGCAGCACGATCGACGAGGCTTCGCGCGCCACGTCGGTGCCGCGCCCACCCATGGCGATGCCGATATGCGCGGCCTTGAGCGACGGCGCGTCGTTGACGCCGTCCCCGGTCATGGCGACGATCTCGCCATTGGCCTTCAGTGCCTGGACGATGCGCAGCTTCTGGTCCGGCATGATGCGGGCAAACACCGAAACGGTGCGAACCTCTCCGGCGAAACGGAGGTCATCCAACTCCGCCAGTTCCGCGCCGGTCATCACCCGGTCGACCGCCAAGCCGGCCTGAACCGCGATGGCCCTGGCGGTTGCCGGGTAGTCGCCGGTGATCATCACCACCCGAATGCCGGCCGACCGGCAATCCCTGACGGCCGCCGGCACGCTTGGCCGCAATGGATCGGCCAAACCAACCAGTCCGCCAAATGCAAACGCGAAATCGCTCTGCACGTCGGGCAATTCGGACCCGGCAAACGTCGCCCGCGCGACGCCGAGCACGCGCAAGCCGGCGGCGGCCATGGCATCGACCGTCCGCGTCATTGCCGCGCGTTTCGACGGATCGAGCTTGCAGAGCCGGGCGATCGCCTCGGGCGCGCCTTTGGCGGCCACCACAAGGTCGGAGCCGCCGGCCGGCGACGCCCACACGTGCGTCATGGCCAGAAGGTCCGGGCGCAGCGGATAGGAGCGGATGAGCGACCAGCCGTCGCGCGACAGATCCGCGTTTCCAAGGCCGGGCAGGGTCGACGCCGACTGAAACGCTTTTTCCATCGGGTCGACCGGTTCCGGCATGCTGGCGAGCAGGCCGGTGGCGATCAGATGCCCGGCGTCGGGTGTCACCGCATCCGCTGTGTTGGCACCGATGCGAACGACTGTGCCGGACGCCGGCCGCAGTTCGACGATCGACATGCGGTTTTCCGTCAGCGTACCGGTCTTGTCGGTGCACAGAACGGTCGCCGAGCCAAGGCTCTCGATCGCCGCAGCCCGTCGCGTCAACACGTTGGCGCGCGAGATCCGCCACGCGCCCATCGCCATGAACACCGTCAGCACGACCGGGAATTCCTCCGGCAGCATCGACATGCCGAGCGCGATGCCGGCCAGGATGCCTTCCAGCCAGCCGCCGCGCAGCAATCCGTACAGCACGATCGCCAACAGGCTGACCGCGCCGCCGCCGATCGCGGCCACCCGCACGACCTGGCGAGTCTGCGTCTGCAGCCGCGGCGGCTCCGTCTCCAACGTCGCGAGCGAGGTGCCGATCTTGCCGATCTCGCTCAAGCCGCCCGTCGCCACGACCTCGGCGACCGCCGATCCTCGAACGACGAGCGAGCCGGAATAAACTACCGGCAGATCGTCGCCGCCCGGATGCGGGATCGGTCCCGATGGTCCAGGCGGGCGCGCGCGTTTGCGCACCGGCACGGATTCGCCTGTCAGCAGCGACTCGTCGGTCTGCAGATCGAGCGCCTCGACCAGCGCCGCGTCCGCCGCGACCCGGTCACCTTCGGACAGAACCATCCAGTCGCCACGCACCACCTCGCGGCCGGCTATCCGCTTGCGGACACCATCGCGTATGACCAGGGCACGCGGGCTGGTGAGATCGCGCAGGGCTTCCAGCACCCGCTCCGTGCGGCTTTCCTGCACCACGGTGATGACGATCGACATGCCGGCGAAGGCAATCAGGATCAAGGCCTCGGTGAGGTCGCCGATCAACAGATAGATCACCCCGCCGCCAACGAGCAGGGCGAGCATCGGCTCGCGCAGAACCTCCAGGATGATCCGCAGCGGCGTGCGTCGGTCCGGCTGCGGCAGCTCGTTCGGCCCCTCGCTCGCCAATCGGCTGGCGGCCTCGGC
>JARLIU010000023.1 GCA_031291595.1 Ancalomicrobiaceae bacterium
AAACCCAATACCGGCCTTCGGCCAACCCACGCCCAATGGGGGTAGAAAGCCCTTCCGAAAGAGCCCCCAACCCGGCCACAGCGGGCCCGGCCCCCCCCCCCCCGGGGGGGAGGGGGGGGCCGAAGGCCGGGAGAGGGGGAAACGAACAACGATCCAACCGTTTTGGGCTGCATCCGCCCGGAGTGGTGGAATTTTTGTTCCATTCAAGTCGAAAATGAAATATGCGGTGCGCTAGATCCGAAGCATCGCATTCAAGCGCCCAAGGAGGACACGATGACCATCATCCCGAACGCATTCGGCGGCGCCAAGGTCCAGTCGAAGTCGACCCGCTCGCAGCCGGTCTATAACCCGGCGACCGGAGAGGCGATCGCGACGCTGCCGTTGTCGACCGCGGCGGAATTGGACGAGGTGGTGCAGGTGGCGAAGCAGGCCGCCGTCTCCTGGGGCACCACGCCGCCCTTGCGGCGCGTCCGCCACATGTTCAAGTTCAAGGAGCTGTTGGACCGTCACTCCCACGACATCGCCCGGGCGATTTCCAGCGAGCACGGCAAGACCCATGCGGACGCGTTCGGCGAGTTGGCCCGCGGCATCGAGGTCGTCGACTTCGCCTGTGGCATTCCGCATCTGTTGAAGGGCGAGTTCAGCCGCAATGTCGGCCCCGATATCGATTCCTGGTCAGATCGGCAGCCGCTCGGCGTCGTCGCCGGCATCACGCCGTTCAACTTCCCGGCCATGGTGCCGATGTGGATGTATCCGATCGCCATCGCCGCCGGTAACACCTTCATCCTGAAGCCGTCGGAGCGCGACCCTTCCGCGCCGATGCTGATCTGGGACCTGTTCCACGAAGCGGGCTTTCCCGCCGGCGTGTTGAACATCGTGCACGGCGACAAGGAGGTGGTCGACGCCATTCTCGACCATCCCGACATCAAGGCGGTATCGTTCGTCGGCTCGACCGCGATCGCCGAATACGTCTATACGCGCGGCACGGCGCACGGCAAACGCGTGCAGGCGCTGGGCGGCGCCAAGAACCACATGATCGTCATGCCCGATGCCGACATGGATAAGGCGGTCGACGCGCTGATGGGCGCCGGCTACGGCTCGGCCGGCGAGCGCTGCATGGCGATCGCGGTCGCTGTGCCGATCGGCGAGAAGACGGCCAATCATCTCGTCGAAGCGCTCGCCCCGAAGGTGCGCGGCTTGAAGATCGGCCCCTCGACCGATCCGGATGCGGAAATGGGCCCGGTCATCACCGCTGATGCCAAGCGCAAGATCTCCGGCCTGATCGATCTCGGCGTCAAAGAAGGCGCCGAACTCGTCGTCGATGGCCGCGGTTTCGCGCTGCAGGGCTACGAGAGCGGCTACTTCCTCGGTGGCACGCTGTTCGACCATGTCACCAAGGACATGACGATCTACCGTCAGGAGATCTTCGGGCCGGTGCTGTCGGTGTTGCGGGCCAACAGCTACGACGAGGCGGTCGATCTGATCAACAAGCATGAGTACGGCAACGGCACCGCCATCTTCACCCGCGACGGCGACGCGGCGCGCGCCTTCGCCGACCGGATCGAGGTCGGCATGGTCGGCATCAACGTGCCCTTACCGGTGCCGGTCGCCTACCATTCGTTCGGCGGCTGGAAGCGGTCGCTGTTCGGCGATCATTCGATCTATGGGCCGGAGGGCGTGCGCTTCTACACGCGGCTGAAGACCATCACCTCGCGCTGGATGACCAGCATCCGCGCCGGTGCCGACTTCAACTTCCCCAGCACGAAATAGCCATTCCTCGTTCGTCGGAACGAATGAACGCCCCGGGCGGGAAGCCTGGGGCGTTTCGTTGTGGAACGGATGTTCCATGGCGCTGCGCGGTCGGGCAGCGCGGTCCGCTATTCCCCCTTCGGCCGCTTCTTCTTCCTCGGCTGCGACGGCGGGCCGCGATCGACGGGTGGGGCGGGCGGGCGGTGCTCGGTCTTCCTCTCGCCCTTGGCCTTGAACGGCCGCTCGCGACGCGGCGGCTGGCCGGCCTCGGCGAACCGCGGTTGGCTGCCCTCGACGGACCGCTCCTTGCCGGCGTCGGTGGCCGGCGGCGCGGCGGTCTCGTCGCGGTGGCGCTTGGCGGATTTCGGCGGCCGGTCGCGCACGGCCCCTTCGGGAAATTCCTTGCGGACGTAGGCCGGGCGGCTGCGGTTCTCGACCGCCGGTTCCCCGGCCGGGACCTCGGCGGGCACGTCCGGGCCGGCGTCGGCATGTCGTTGATACGGCTTGCGCGGCGGCCGGTCGGGGCGGGGATGCGGGCGGCTGCGCGGCGCATCGGAACCGCCGGGGCCCTGGCGCATCGGTTCGATGACCACTTCCTCATCGCCGGCGCGGCGGACGGCGCTGACGAATTTCGCCGCCGCATTGGCTGAGATGGCGAAATGCGTCTCGGTGTCGGAGATGCGGATGGCACCGACATCGCGCTTGGTCACATGGCCGATGCGGCAGATGAGCGGCAGCAGCCAGCGCGGATCGGCATTCTGCTGCCGGCCGACGTTCATCCGGAACCAGGCGCCTTCGGCGAAATCGGCGTGGTCGCGCGGCGGCCGCGGGTCCTGCCGGTCGTCGCCGAAGTCGCGCCCGCGCGGCGGGCCCCTATCGCGATCGCGGGGATCGTAGCGGTCACGCTGACCACGATCGCGGATGTCGCCGGCATCGATCAGGTCCTCGGGTGCCGGCAGGCGAGCCCGGTAGAAGCGCACCAGCGCGGCGGCAACCGCTTCTGCCGAGCGTTCGGCGAGAAGGGCGCGGCCGAGCACCAGATCCTCCTCGCTCAGTTCTTCGGCGAGGATCGGATCGGCGAGCAGCCGCTCCTGGTCGAGGGTGCGGATCTCGTCGGCGGTGGGAACCGGCACCCAGGCAACCTCGACACGCGCCGAAGCCAGCAGGAATTCGGCCTTGCGCCGGCGGTTGTAGGGGACGAGCACGATCGAGATGCCCTTGCGTCCGGCGCGTCCGGTGCGGCCGGAACGGTGGAGCAGCGATTCCCGATCGGTGGGGAGTTCGGCGTGGATCACGAGGTCGAGGCCGGGAAGGTCGATGCCGCGCGCCGCGACATCGGTGGCGACGCAAACGCGTGCCCTGCCGTCGCGCAGTGCCTGGAGCGCGTGGTTGCGCTCACCCTGCGACAATTCGCCCGACAGCGCTACGGCGGCAAAGCCGCGCTCGACCAGGCTGGCATGCAGGTGTCGCACGGATTCGCGCGTATGGCAGAAGACGAGCGCGGCCGGTGCATCGAAGAAGCGCAGCACGTTGACCACGCCGAGTTCGAGCTCGTTCGGCGCCAGCCGCACGGCCCGGTACTCGATGTCGGCGTGCGACTCCGCCCCCGACGACACGTCGATCCTGAGCGCGTCCTTCTGATAGCGCTTGGCCAGCAGCGCGATCGGCTTTGGCATGGTGGCGGAAAACAGCAGGGTGCGCCGTTCCGCCGGCGTTTCGTCGAGAATGAACTCCAGATCCTCGCGAAAGCCGAGGTCGAGCATCTCGTCGGCCTCGTCGAGCACGACCGCCTTCAGGCGCGAGGTATCGAAATGACCCTTATCGATATGGTCGCGCAAGCGCCCCGGCGTGCCGACGACGATATGGGCGCCATCGGCGAGCAACCGGCGCTCGCGGCGGATGTCCATGCCGCCGACACAGGCGACGACACGGGCGCGCGCCTCGGCATAGAGCCAGGCGAGTTCAAGCGTGACCTGCTGCGCCAACTCGCGCGTCGGCGCGACGACCAGCACGAGCGGCTCGGCCGCCGGGCCGAGAGGCCCATCCTGGCTCAGCAGGTTGCCGGCAAGTGCCAGCCCATAGGCAACGGTCTTGCCGGAACCGGTCTGGGCCGAGACGACGAGGTCGCGGTTCGCCGCCACGCCGTCGATGACGGCGGATTGCACCGGCGTCGGATCGTGATAGTCGCGATCGGCGAGGGCCTTTTGCAGGAGGGGGTGAAGCGGGGGAAAGGGCATGGATGCTCGCCAGGAGGGGAAGGGGGTCCGCCGATCGCAGCGGACGATAACCGGGCTCGCGCGATTCTGTCGCGAACTCGTCGGAATTTGCCATTCCTTACAGGAAATGCGGCCTGTGATCCAACTTGGGGCATGGCCGCAGTGACGCCGCGATGGCCGAGGCCGGCGCGGCCGCCATCTGTCGGTTGCGCGCGCGATCAATGACAGAGCTTAGCATATTTTACAGCGATTTACCCACGAGTTGTCGCTATCGTTGCTCTTGCTGACATCGCCAAAGGGGAATCTTAAACCTTTGCAGCGATAGACTGTCCCGATGGTGACTGGCGAGGTAGGGTGGAAACCGCTGGATGAGCTTCCTCTTGCGTTCGACATACCGATCCCGGATCTGGCCGGTATGGACATCGCTGGGATATTTCGTTCCCGCCATGCTTGCGCTGGTGATGCTGCTCTACGCCGCTGTGCGTATCGACATCGACAAGCGGCAGCAGTTTCACGACAATCTGCGTGCGTCGATCGTCCGTGATCTCGGCAAGATCGGCACGCGGCTGCAGGGCAACATCGAAGGCGACATCGAGCTCGTGCACGGGCTGGTCGCCGTCGTCGCGGCCGAACCGCAGATCGATCAGAAGCATTTCGCCGAGATCGCCGAACAGGTGTTCAAGGTCAAATCGCAGCTGCGCAATATCGCCGCGGCGCCGGACATGATCATCCGGCTGATCTATCCGGTCGAGCCGAACGTCAGGAGCCTCGGCTTCGATGTGCGCAAATCGGACACGCAGCGCGCCGCCGCCCTCAAGGCGCGCGACACGGGATCCATGGTGATGACCGGGCCAGTCAATCTGGTGCAGGGCGGCATCGGGCTGATCGCCCGTTATCCGGTGTTTACCAAGACGGCCGAAGGGGCCAACAGGTTCTGGGGCCTCGTCTCGGCGGTGATGGATCTCGACATGCTCTATGTCGATTCCGGGTTGAACGACGACGGCAGCCCCATCGACGTCGCCATCACGCGCATTTCGGCGGACGGCCAGACGGACACGTTCTTCGGCAATCCCAGCGTGCTCGACAAGGATCCGGTGACGTTCCAACTGGCGTTCGGCGATGGGGCCTGGGTGCTGTCGGCGGTGCCGAAGGCCGGCTGGATGGCCATGCAGGCCGATGATGTCCGCTGGTCGCGTCTGATGTCGTTCGGCATCCTCCTGCTGGTCGTCGGGCCGCTTGCCTGGGCCGGCTACCTGATGAAACAGCGCCATCGCATCATCGTCGACCTCGGCGAACGCGAAGAACGACTGGAGCGGCTGTCGCACCGGCTGCAGCTGGCGCTCGACGCCTCGAAGATCGGCGTGTGGGAATACGACCCGGCCACCGGCGAGATGATGTGGGATGCGCGCATGCGCGAAATATACGGCATCCCGCCGGCCAAACTCAAATGCACCTACGCCGACTGGCGCCGTGCGCTGCACCCGGCCGACCGCGACGAGGCCGAACGCGTGTTCAAGCGGGCGCTCGCCAATGCCAGCCAGTACATTACCGAATTTCGCATCGTCACGCCGGCCGGCACCGTCGAGCACATCCGGGCGCATGGCGCGGTCTACTGGTGGGGCGGGCGGACGAAGCGCATTGTCGGCGCCAACTGGAACGTCACGCGCGACGTGCTGCTGAAGGAAGAGCTGAGAACCTCGCACCTCTATTCCGAAATCCAGAACCGCCAGCTCGAAGAGGCGAGCCGCACGCTCGCCTACCAGTCGATCCACGATGCGCTGACCGGGCTGCCGAACCGGCGCTATCTCGACCAATATCTCGATCAGCATCCGCAGGTTGACCGCTTCGCCATCCTGCATGTCGACCTCGATCGGTTCAAATCGGTCAACGACACCTATGGCCATGCGGTCGGCGACGAGGTGCTGAAGGTTGCGGCACAGCGGCTGAAGTCGCAGCTTCTCGAAGCGGAGTTCGTGGCGCGCATGGGGGGCGACGAATTCGTCATCGCCGCGCCGGCGCGGGATCCGGAGGCGCGCAGCCGGGCGCTGGCCGCCGCCATTCTGGAGGCTTTCACCGATCCGATCCACGTCGGCGCACTGGAATTCCGGGTCGGTTCCTCGGTTGGCATCGCCGTCGGTACCGGCTCGAGCGAGACGCGCCAACTGCTGGTACAGGCCGACCTGGCGCTCTACGAAGCCAAGAAGCTCGGCCGCAACCGTGTCGAATTCTTCTCGGAGTCCATGCGTCAGGCGCACCGCCAGTCGAAGAAATTGGCGGACGAGATTCTGAGGGCGATCGAGAACGTCGAATTCGTGCCGTTCTTCCAGCCGCAGTTCGACGCCAAGACGCTGGAGGTCGTCGGCGCCGAAGCGCTGGTGCGCTGGAACCATCCCAAGCGCGGCCTTCTCACCCCCGACAAGTTCCTGCCGCAGGCGCAGAGCCTCAACGCGGTCGCCGAAATCGATGCCATCGTGCTCGACAAGTCGCTGTTCGAATTCACCCGCTGGCGGGCGCAGGGCTTCGACGTGCCGAAGATCTCGGTCAACATTTCGGCGCAGCGCCTGCGCGACCGGCGGCTGATCGAGCGGCTGTCGCACCTGGTGCTGGCCCCGGGCACGCTGTCGTTCGAACTCTTGGAATCCATTTCCTTCGACGACGACGATGCCGCGCTGATGGGAGCCATCCACAAGATCAAGGAGTTTGGCATCGACATCGAGATCGACGACTTCGGCTCGGGTCATGCGTCGATCCTGAGCCTGTTAAAGCTGGCACCGCGGCGCCTGAAGATCGACCGCAAGCTCGTCGCGCCGATCGTCGATTCGGAACAGCAGCGCCGCCTCGTCGCCTCGATCGTCGATATCGGCCGCTCGGTCGGCGTGGAGATCATCGCCGAGGGCGTCGAAACCATGGTGCACGCCCAGGTACTGCGCGACCTCGGCTGCCAGGTGCTGCAGGGCTACGCCTTCGCCCCGGCCATGCCGTCGAAGGATTTTCAGGAATTTCTGCTGCGCCGCCAGACCGAGGCGCGGCGCGAGGTGGGGTGAGCGGCGACGGTGGCTTTGCCGCCGGCAAATCGCTCCGGTGGAGCGATTTGAGCCGCGAACGCCGCGAACTCAAGCGAGCGGCCGGGCAGGAGCGGTCACGACCTTTGGTCGGGACGGAAAGCCCCGGTGGGGCTTTCCGAGCGACGAACGCGCCGAGCTTGGGCGAGGCGCCGGGATAGCGACGGCATTGGCCGGCGAAATGCTCCAGTGGAGCATTGCGTGCGGCCGCGGGGGGCACAATTCGCCGGCGGGTCGGCGATTTTCCGACCCCTCTCCCGGCCTTCGGCCACCCTCCCCCACAAGGGGGGAGGGCTATGGGGCGCGACCGGAATTCTCCAGCACCGCCGAATTTGCGGTTCCTGCTCCCTCCCCCCTTGTGGGGGAGGGTGGCCGAAGGCCGGGAGAGGGGTGCGGCGGACACATTCCGACTAACCGAGTAATTACTCTGCCGGTTCGGCAAGCGCTTCGACCGTTGCCTCCACATGCCTGGAGCCGTGATAGCCGCCGGCAGGGCCGCGCGGGTTCGCCGCCATCGGGTTGTTGGGGTGTTCGAGCCAGGTGCGGTGGCCCTTGACCTCGTAGCCGGAACGCGGGTCGATGGCACCTTCGGGCAAGGGATCCAGCGTGATGCAGCCCTCGACCGGGCAGACGACGGCGCAGAGGTTGCAGCCGACGCAATCCTCGTCGCGCACCTCGAAGAAGCGCTCGCCGTCTTTCGTCGTCGAGATCGCCTGATGCGAGGTGTCCTCGCAGGCGATGTGGCAGCGGCCGCACTTGATGCAGGTGTCCTGGTCGATCCTGGCCTTGACCACATAGTCGAGGTTCAGATGCTGCCAGTCGGTCATCTTCGGCACGGCAAGGCCGACCATCTGGTCGACGGAGGTGTAGCCCTTGCGGTCCATGTAGTCCTCAAGGCCCGAGATCATCTCCTTGACGATCTTGAAGCCGTAGACCATGGCGGCGGTGCACACCTGCACGGTGCCGCAACCGAGCGCGATATATTCCATCGCGTCCTTCCAGGTCTCGATGCCGCCGATGCCCGACATTGGCAGGCCGCGGGTCGCCGCGGAACGGGCGATTTCCGAGACCATGTTGAGGGCGATGGGCCTGACCGCCGGACCGCAGTAGCCGCCATGGGTGGCGAAACCGCCGGTCGCCGGCTTCGGCGTCATCGTCTCGATGTCGACGCCCATCAGCGAGTTGATGGTGTTGATCAGCGACACCGCGTCGGCACCGCCGCGCCTGGCGGCTTCGGCCGGCTTGCGGATATCGGAGACATTCGGCGTCAGCTTCACGATCACCGGCATGCGGGTATGCTGCTTGCACCAGCGGGTGACCATCTCGACATATTCCGGCACCTGGCCGACGGCGGAGCCCATGCCGCGCTCGCTCATGCCGTGCGGGCAGCCGAAGTTCAGTTCGACGCCGTCCGCATTGGTCTCCTCGACACGGGCCAGAATCGCCTTCCAAGCGTCCTCGGTGCAGGGCACCATCAGCGAGACGATGAGGGCGCGATCCGGCCAATCGCGCTTGACCTCTTTGATTTCGTTGAGGTTCAGCTCCAGCGGCCGATCGGTGATCAGCTCGATGTTGTTGAAGCCGAACACGCGGCGGTCCTGCGCGTGGATGGCGCCGTAGCGCGGGCCGGAGACGTTGACGACCGGCGGGCCGTCCTCGCCCAGCGTCTTCCACACCACGCCGCCCCAGCCCTCGCGATAGGCGCGGACGACGTTATAGGCCTTGTCGGTCGGCGGCGCCGAGGCGAGCCAGAACGGGTTGGGCGCCTTGATGCCGCAGAAATTCACGGAAAGGTCGGCCATGGGAGCCTCCGGAGGTCGGTCGGAACGGGGTTAGGCCGAAGCCAGTTTGAGAGCGCGGTCAATGGAGATGGCGGCCTCGCGGCCATCGGCGACGGCTGATACCGTCAGGTCCTCGCCGCCGGCAACGCAGTCGCCGCCGGCCCAGATGCCCGCGACCGAGGTTTTTCGCTCGGCGTCGACCTCGATGCGACCGCCCGTCACGGCGATGCCGGAAGCCCCAAGCGTCTCGGCGAGGAACGACTGGCCGATGGCGCGGAACAGCTGGTCGCAATGAAGCGTATAGGTCTCGCCGGTGCCGACCAGCTTGCCGTCCGTTTCCTCGGTCGTTTCGAATTCGACGGCCTCGAGCTTGCCGTCGCTGCCGATGACGCGCTTCGGCCTGGCCCAGGTGCGGATCAAGACGCCGTCGGTCTGGGCCAGTTGCTGCTCGTAGTCCGAGGCGTTCATGCGCTCCTGGCCGCGGCGATAGACCAGCGTCACCTCGTCGGCGCCCAGCCGCTTGGTCTGGCTGGCGATATCGATGGCCGTCATGCCGCCGCCGATGACGACGACCTTGCGGCCGACGGCGAGGCTGGCAAGATCGGAGGCCTGGCGCAGGTCGGCGATGTAGTCGACGGCATTCTCGACGCCGTCGAGACTGTCCTCGAGCCCCAAGTCGTTGACGCCGCCGAGGCCGACGCCGAGGAACACCGCATCGTAGTCGCGCTTCAGATCGGCCAGCGCGATGTCGGCGCCGAGCCGCTTGCCGAGGTCGAGTGTGATGCCGCCGATCGAGAGGATGAAGGCGACCTCCTTGGCGGCGAAGCCGTCCGTCGCCTTGTAGGCGGCAATGCCGAATTCGTTGAGCCCGCCGGCCTTGGTGCGGGCGTCAAGAAGCGTTACCGCGTGACCGAGCAGCGCCAGGCGGTGGGCGCAGGCAAGTCCGGCCGGGCCGGCGCCGACGACGGCGACTTTTCTGCCGGTCGGAGCGGCGCGCTTGGCAAAAGCCAGGCCCGATCCCATGAAGCTGTCGGTGGCGTAGCGCTGCAGCTGGCCGATCTCGATCGGCTTGCCCTCGGAGGCGTTGCGGACGCAGGCCTGTTCGCACAGGGTTTCGGTCGGGCAGACGCGGGCGCACATGCCGCCGAGGATGTTTTCTCGGAAAATGGTCCTGGCCGCGCCGATCGGATTGTCCGCCATGATCTGGCGGATGAACAGCGGGATATCGATCGACGTCGGGCAGGCCTTGATGCACGGCGCGTCGTAGCAGAACAGGCAGCGCTCGGATGCTACCCGCGCCTCGAAGCGGTCGAACGGCGGATTGATGTCGCCAAAATTCTTGGCGATCGTGGCGGCCGGCAGGCGGCCGGGGGCGATGTCGGGCGTCGAACTCACCGGTTCATCCTCCTGCAGTGCCATGCCCGCCGCATCGATTGCCTGGGGCTGGAACCATTCCAGATTTGACCATCTGATCAAAAGTCAATTTTGCTGTCAATTCAGCCATGGGCGGAAATTTGTGTCAGCGCTGCCTCAACAATAGGCGGGTTCGGCCGGCCCTGCCGCGATTGTATGGCCAACATCCGGCGAATCCTCAGTGGAGCGAATTCGACATTTGAGTCCCAGCGCGCGGGGAGAGACGAACTCAAATGTCGAACTAAAAGCTCCACTAGAGTCAATAAGTAGCTAGTGGTCCTTTGACTCCGACATTTGCTCCAGCACGTGCGGCAAGTGGGACGCAAATGTCGGAGGCGGACCACTAGGTTCTGTGGACAGTTACCTGAGCCATAGCACGATTGCGGCGAGTGTGACGACGGCGAGG
>JARLIU010000181.1 GCA_031291595.1 Ancalomicrobiaceae bacterium
CGGCGGCCAGCGGTACGCCGGCGGTGGACAAACTGGTCGCCGACGCCATGACGGCGCTCGACCGCACGGCTGTGGCGATTGCCGAGATCGCCGAGGCGAGTATCGCGGTGGCGGCGGCCGGCTGAGGGCGCAGCGGCCGACAACACCGACGACAGCCCGAACGAGAACGATCCATAGCCCTGTGGTTCTGCTACCGCATGGTTCCAGGTACCGAGAGCGCGACAAGCTACGTCGGCGGATTGCCGGGCCCGGATGCCGCATTGGCGGCCAACATTGTTAGGGCAAAAAGCCCTGCGATCTCATTTGCTTGCCGGAGTTTGCTGATGGCATGGTGGGCGGTCGTGCCGGCTGCGACCATCAAATTGGCGGGTTTAAGTTCCATAATCATCCTTACACGACTGGCTGATGGGTTTGACGACCTGGATGCCAGCAGCGTCAATCCTCTCCATTCACCGACCATCGCTGATATTTCGTCGCCTGAGTCCCCGCCCTCGATTTTCGGCAGTCGGGCCGCTCAGCGAAATTGGGACGCGGCGCGCAGGTTCTTGCTATAGGAATCGGCGGGATGCGGCCGCCCGACCCGGCGTGGCGTCGTCGTTCACTTTTCAACCGCCACCGAGACAAATTGCCATGCCCCATCATCATCTGCTCGATCGGCATTTCCGCCGTCCCCGCCTGCAACGCTTCTTCTGGGCCCGTCCGCGTCTGTTTGGATGCACCCTGCTCGGTTTGGCTTTGATCCTGATCCTGCATGCCATGGCGCCTTGGCGGACGCCGACCCAGCTTCTCGTCGCCTGGAATATCTCGATGGGCCTCTACCTGCTGATGGTCTGGTCGATGATGGCGCGTTCGTCGGAAGAGCGCATGAAGCTCAGGGCCCAGATCCAGGACGAAGGCCAGTTGGTCGTGCTGTTGCTCACGGTCCTCGCCTCCTGCGCCTGCCTGACGGCGATCGTCGCCGAACTGTCTGGGCTCAAAGACACGGCGCCGACCTTGCGCGGGCTGCATGTAGCGCTCGCCGCGTTTACCATCCTCACGGCCTGGCTGTTCGTGCACACGATGTTCGCCTTGCACTATGCCCATGATTATTATGTCGGACTCGTGCGCGGCCAGCCGCCGTGCCTGCAGTTCCCGGGCGAATGCCCCCGCCCCTCCTATTCCGACTTCCTGTATTTCGCCTTCATCATCGGCACGTCCGGACAGACCGCCGACGTCTCCATTGCCTCAAAGCCCATGCGCAGGCTCAGCCTGATCCACTGCGTGCTGGCATTCTTCTTCAACACCACCCTCTTGGCGCTGACCATCAACATCGCCGCCAGCCTGATTTCCTGACGCATCAACCGCCGTTCGGCGCGGTGCCGACACCCAGCCGGTCGAAGGACACCGACTTGACGATGGCATAGACCGGCCGGCCGGGCTCCAGGCCGAGCTCATGTGCCGACCGGCGGGTGACGCTCGCCAGCAGGATGTCGCCGCTGCAGTCGACGGCGAGGTCAACCGAAGCCGCGCCATTCGGCGCCAGCTTCAGGATGCGGCCGGAGAATACATTGAGCGCACTCACTGAATTAGGCCGCTCGGTGGCGATCAGCACGTCGCGTGCCCGGACGCGCAGATGCACATGCGTACCGACCGGCAGGTCGAGCGCGCCGATATGAATGCTGCCGGCCCGGGCCCTCAGCTGCGACAGGCCATAGACCGGATCATGTGCCTCCACATGGGCGTCGAGCACGGCGCCCGCCTCGCCCTCGCCGAGCGAGGCGGCCAGATCCAGGCTGGCCAGCACCTCCTGCGTCGGGCCGCTCGCGGTGACCTTGCCACCCGAGAGCAGGACGACGCGGCCGGCGAGCCGCACCACTTCCGCGATCGAATGGGTGACATAGAGGATCTCGACGCCCATCTGGTCGCGCAGGCGTTCGATGTAGGGCAGGATCTCGGACTTCCTGACATCGTCGAGCGCCGCCAGCGGTTCGTCCATCAACAGCAGCCGCGGACTGGTCAGCAGCGCCCGGCCGATGCCGACCCGGCTTCTCTCGCCGCCGGAGAACCCCGAAGGCCGGCGATCGAGCAGATGGGCGAGGCCCAACAGATCGACCACGCGCTCGAAATTCTCGTGCCGCTCGCGGCGCGGCGTAAACCATTGGCCGTAGAGGAGGTTCTGCCGTCCGGTCAGATGCGGGAACAGCCTCCCCTCCTGGAACACCCAGCCGATGCGGCGGCGATGCGGGGCGAGGAAGATGCCGCGGGTGGTGTCGACGAGGACGCGGTCGTCGAGCGTGATGCGGCCTTTGAGCGGCCGGCGCACGCCACCGACCAGTTCCATGACCGAGGTCTTGCCGGAGCCCGACGGGCCGAACAACGCGGTCAGGCCGCCGCCGCTCTGAAAGGCCGTCGTCAGTTGGAAATCGCCGAAGCGCGCCTCGATGTCGACGGACAGCGTCATCAGTTGCCCATCCGGATGTTGACCCGATGCGCCATCCATTCGGAGGCGACGAGGGCGGCCATCGACAGCGCGATGGAGACGAGAACGAGGCGGAACGCCGGCCATTCGCCGCCCGGCACCTGCAACAGCGCATAGATGGCGGACGGCAGCGTCTGCGTCTCGCCGGGGATGTTGGACACGAAGGTGATGGTGGCGCCGAATTCACCCATCGCCTTGGCAAACGCCAGGATCAGGCCGGCAAGGATGCCCGGGGCGATCAAGGGTAGCGTCACGGTCAGGAATACGGCAAACGGCGGTGCGCCGAGCGTCCCGGCCGCCGCTTCGAGGCGCCGGTCGACCGCCTCGACGGAGAGCCGGATGGCCCTGACCATCAGCGGAAACGCCATGATGGCGGAAGCGAGTGCGGCGCCGGTCCAGCGGAAGGAGAAGACGATGCCGAAATAGTCGGAGAGGAAGGCGCCGAACAGTCCGCGCCGGCCGAAGCCCATCAACAACAGATAGCCGGTGACGACCGGCGGCATGACGAGCGGCAGATGCACCAGACCGTTCAGGATGGAGAGGCCGGGAAAGCGGCCACGCGCCAAGAGATAGGCGACGGCGATGCCGGGCAAGAGCGAGGCGAGCGAGGCGACGGTTGCCACCCGCAGCGACAGTTCGACCGCCGTCCATTCTTCAGGCGACAGGGAGAAATCCAAGCCGGGGCCTCGTTTTGCGTGTCGTGCCTGGACGGGATCGACAACCACCGTCATTGAGAGCGAAGCTGAAGTAATCCAGACCGATATTTTGGCCATTCTGGATTGCTTCGCTTCGCTCTCAATGACGGATGGGACCATCCCGCCCGACGCCAGCCATCTATAAATGCCGCAGCGCCCAGCCGTCGAGAGCCGACCATTCCGGCGACTGCAGTCGCCTCCCCTCGCCTCACTTGACGAGGACGGTGAACCCCTGCTTCTCGAAGGCGGTCTTGGCGTCCGCGCCCTTCAGATAGGCGAGAAACGCCGCAGCGGCCGGATTGGACGAGCCGGCGACGAGCGCAGCCGGGTAGACCACCGGGGCGTGGCTGTCCGCCGGGAATGTGTCGAGGATCTTCACGCCCGGGTCGGCGAAGGCGTCGGTCTTGTAGACGATGCCGGCGGGCGCTTCGGCGCGGGCGACGAGTTGCAGGGCGGCGCGCACGTTTTCGGCAAAGGCCAGCTTACCTTGCAGCGAGTCCCACATGCCGAGCTTCTGCAAGGCCTCCTGGGCGTATTTGCCGGCCGGAACCGACTTCGGTTCGCCGACCGCGAGATGGCCGCCTGCACCGACGAGATCGGCGATCGGGGCGTTCGGGGCGATCTTGAACGCCGATGTCGAGGCCTTCGGCACGATCAGCACCAGATCGTTGCCGAGGAGGGTGAAACGGCTCGCCTTGTCGATGACGTTCTTGCCTTCGGCGTAGTCCATCCAGGCGAGGTCGGCGGAGATGAAGATGTCCGCCGGGGCACCAGCCTCGATCTGCTTGGCGAGCGGGCCCGACGCCGCATAGGAGATGGACGGTTTGGCATGGCCGGCAGCGACCCAGCTTGTCGCCACGTCGTCGAGCGCATTCTTCAGACTGGCGGCGGCAAACACGACCAACGGCTTGTCTTGCGCCACGGCCGGCTGGCCGCAGGCGAGCGCGGCAACGAGGCCGGCAGCGGCGGCGAGAAAGATGCGTCTCATCAACATCGTCGAACTCCATGCGATCTGAATTTCGTCAGCGCATGTTGCTCAGACGGGCCCGGCTTGTCTAGTCCGCTATGTAGTCAAACGACATGACGCCTCGCTCGGCCGCCATACGACCCACCTGTCAAAACACAAGACGCCCGGTCGAGGTCGACCGGGCGCCATGCAGCCAGAATGGATCGTCGTTCCGAGCCTCAGAGGCCCTTGATCACCGACAGGCCGGCGTAACGGGCGGTCGAGTCGAGTTCCTGCTCGATGCGCAGCAGCTGGTTGTACTTGGAGGTACGGTCGGAGCGGGCGAGCGAGCCGGTCTTGATCTGGCCGCAGTTGGTGGCAACGGCCAGGTCGGCAATGGTCGAATCTTCCGTCTCGCCGGAGCGATGCGACATGACGGCGGTATAGCCCGCCTTGTGCGCCATCTCGACGGCGTCGAGCGTCTCCGACAAGCTGCCGATCTGGTTGACCTTGACCAGGATCGAGTTGGCAACGCCCTTCTTGATGCCGTCGGCGAGGCGCTTGGTATTGGTGACGAACAGATCGTCGCCGACCAGCTGGATCTTCTTGCCGAGCAGTTCGGTGCCGACCTTCCAGCCCATCCAGTCGTCTTCGGAGAAGCCGTCTTCGATGGTGACGATCGGATAGGCGTAGGCCAGCTTCTCCAGGTAGGCGGCCTGCTCGGCCGGCGAGCGGGTGACGCCCTCGCCTTCATAGACGTAGTTGCCGTCCTTGAAGAATTCGGTCGAGGCGCAGTCGAGGCCGAGGAACACGTCCTTGCCCGGCTTGTAGCCGGCCTTCTCGATGGCGGCGAGGATGAAGTCGAGCGCGTATTCGGCCGACTTCAGGTTCGGGGCGAAGCCGCCTTCGTCACCGACGTTGGTGTTGTGGCCGGCCTTCTTCAGCTCGCCCTTCAGCGTGTGGAAGATCTCCGAGCCGGCCCTGAGGCCGTCGGCGAAGGTCTCGGCGCCCGCCGGCAGGATCATGAATTCCTGGAAGTCGATCGGGTTGTCGGCATGCACGCCGCCATTGATGATGTTCATCATTGGCACCGGCAGGATGTGGGCGTTGACGCCGCCGACATAGCGGTAGAGCGGCAGGCCGGCCGAATCGGCGGCGGCTTTGGCGACGGCGAGCGACACGCCGAGGATGGCGTTGGCGCCGAGGCGGGCCTTGTTCGGGGTGCCGTCGAGCTCGATCATGGCGTGATCGATGGCGACCTGATCCTCGGCGTCGAAGCCGCCGATGGTGTCGAAGATCTCGGAATTCACCGCGTCGACCGCCTTGGTGACGCCCTTGCCCTGGTAAACGCCCTTGTCGCCGTCGCGCAGTTCGACAGCCTCATGCGCTCCGGTCGAGGCCCCCGACGGAACGGCGGCGCGGCCGAAGGAGCCATCCTCCAACACCACGTCGACCTCCACGGTCGGGTTGCCGCGGCTGTCGAGGATTTGGCGGGCGGTGATATCTACGATCGCGGTCATACGGGAATCTCCTAGCTTGTCGCTCGTCAGGAGCGGCGTGTCGCGCGTTCCTATAGCCGAGAGTGTGGTGCTTTGCTAGAGCGGAGCAAATCCTTGCTGGCCTAGCGCTTTTACTGATGAGGTCAAGCACGAGGGTCGGACGTGGCAGGAATGCCAAAGGATCGCACAAGGATAAGGCGGGACAAATACATTACCGTTTTATGACGTCCGCGTCGAGCCTCCGGCAAGCCGGGCCGGCCTGCGCAATGGCGGCGAGGCGCGCCGGCAGCGCGGGGTCGATCCCCTCCCCTCCGGGCATCCGTGCCGCAGGGAGATTGTCGGGGTTGGAGCCAACCTGAGCCGGCATCCGCGATCGACGTCCGACCTTCGATGACTCGCTCGGTCCCTGCGGCGATGGCGCCGATTCTCGTTTACAGAACGGCCCGCCTCAGGCATCTGTCGCGCGTCTCCAAACAAGTCGCGAGCACAGTCATGTCCTCCTTCGATGCCTCGACCCTGCAGCTCGGATCGCATGTCGAACAGCCGAAGTCTCCCGACGAGGCACGGCTCGACCGTGTGCCGAACCCGCAAGCAGACACGCTCTATCTGGTGCGCTTTACCGTGCCGGAATTCACCTCGCTTTGCCCGGTGACCGGCCAGCCGGACTTCGCCCACCTCGTCATCGACTATGTGCCGAAGGACTGGCTGGTCGAATCCAAAAGCCTGAAACTCTACATGACCAGCTTCCGCAACCACGGCGCCTTCCACGAGGATTGCACCGTGGCCGTCGGCCGCCGGCTTGCCCAGTTGCTGGAGCCGCATTGGCTGAGGATCGGCGGCTACTGGTACCCGCGCGGCGGCATTCCGATCGACGTGTTTTACCAGACGGGCGAGCCGCCGAAGTCGGTTTGGATCCCCGAACAGGGCGTTCCCTCCTACCGCGGCCGGGGCTGACTCCTGGAATGTTCTGACGGAACCGCTCGTTAGGCGGCATCGACAAAAAGTCGCAGAATCCCGATTGCCGGCGTATCAAATTCGGGTATCGTTATGCGACACGGACGTGTCATCCGATGCCCTAGAGCCGAGCGGGGTTGCGCGATGTTGAAATCTGGAGTCTTCGTCGTTCCGTTGCTTTTCGGTCCGCTCGTCTACTCCACATGTTGTCAGGCCCACGATCGCGAAGTCGCCGTCGGCGACGCGACCCGCATGACGCAGCAGTCGTTCATCGCGTCGGCAAAGGGCATGATCGCCGATCCCCAGATCGTCTACGGCGCGACAGGCGTCATCACCTGCGGCGACATCCGCGCCACCGGGCAGCTGACAGTCAGGGGCGACGAGGTCACATCCGCCGCACACACGTTCTTCGACGAAGCCGGCAATCCGCGCTCCGCCCACGGCAACTGCCAATTTTCCGTCAACGTGCGCGGTGTGGTGCAGTCGGCACGCATCCTGCCGGGCGCCCGCATGGCGTCGGGCTCGACCAATCCCTATGCGACCGGCGGCAATCGCGATTGGGCGGTGGCGCGGCTGGAGCATCCGATCGAGGGCGTCCGGCCCTACGGCATCGCCGAGACGCCGGCGGTCGGCTCGACCATCCTGGTCGTGGCGGCCGGGGCCGACGGCGAGCGCACCTACGGCTTCTGCCGGGTGCGCGAACTGGTCGGCGTCCCCGGCAAGCCACGGGAGATCCATACCGATTGCACCTGTGCCGACGGCATGTCCGGCGCGGCCTATCTGACGCCCGGGCCGCATCCGCGGCTGATCGGCGTGCATGTCGGTTTCCGCTCGCGCGATCCCAATTCGCGCCTGCCCTACTCGGAGACGCACTATACGTTCGGCACGTCGAGCGAGGGCGCCTTCCGCCGCGCCATCGGTTTCTGAGCGGCGATCGATCGGCGTTTGCGGCGGGCGGCGATTTCCCGTGATGGCGGTCAGCCGGCCTTGGCAACCCGATCGAATTCCATCAACTTCTTAAGCAACGCTTCCATATCCTTGAGATGGATCATGTTCGGCCCATCGGATGGCGCATGATCCGGATCCTGGTGCGTCTCGATGAACACGCCGGCAATGCCGACTGCCACGGCGGCGCGGGCAAGCGTTGCGACGAACCGCCGCTCGCCGCCGGATGACGTGCCCTGCCCGCCCGGCTGCTGCACCGAATGGGTGGCGTCGAAGATCACCGGCAGGCCGGTCTCGGCCATGATCGGCAACGAGCGCATGTCCGAGACGAGCGTGTTGTAGCCGAAGGAAGCGCCGCGCTCGGTCAAGAGGACATTGGGATTGCCGGCCTCGGTGATCTTGGCGGCGACGTGTCTCATGTCCCATGGCGCCAGAAACTGGCCCTTCTTGACGTTGATCACCCGGCCGGTGACGGCGGCGGCGATCAACAGGTCGGTCTGCCGGCACAGGAAGGCGGGGATCTGCAGCACGTCGACGGCTTCGGCGACCGGAGCGCATTGGTCGGGCTCGTGCACGTCGGTCAGAACGGGCACGCCGAAGCTTTCGCGGATTTCCGCAAAGATCGGCAGCGAGGCGGCAAGCCCGAGGCCGCGCGCCGCCTTGCCCGACGTGCGGTTGGCCTTATCGAACGAGGTCTTGTAGACGAGGCCGATGCCGAGTTTTTTCGTCAGTTCGCTCAGCGCCGCCGCCATTTCGAGGGCGTGCGCGCGGCTCTCGAGCTGGCACGGGCCGGCGATGAGCGCGAGCGGCAGGTCGTTGCCGAAGGTGACGTTGCCGGCAGAAACGGTGACTGTCGAGGGCAAGGGCGGTTCCTTCAGTTGGTGCGGGCTTCGGCCTTGAAGGCGACGGCGAGGCCGAGCGCCGCGGCCGGGCCGACCAGCAACCGGTCATGGCGATCGGCCACCTTCAGCCCGCCGGCGACGAGCGCGGCGGCAGACTGGCCGAAATCGGCGACGGCGAAGGTGATGCCGCGGATTTCCAGCGTCTTCGGCACGACGGCCAGACTGTCCTCGCCATAGAGGTAGCGGAAGGCGACCGGCGTGACGACGGCGACGCGGCCGCGCGGCGTGGCGATCGAGATGCCCGAGGAAGACGCCCGGATTTCGCGCACGCCGGTGAAGCGGGACAGGAAGATGTGGTAGTCGGCCGGGTCCGGCGCGACCAGGGTGACCTCGTCGATGCCGACGGCCGAATTGGCGTGGCGCTGCCATTCGGCATGCCAGAAATGCTCCGGCTCGTGGTTCTGGCAGGTGAAGAAGCCGGCGGTCTTGAGCGCTGTCGGCCGGGTGAAGGCGAGCGAGAACGCGACGCGGGCCTGGCCGCCGCCGGGCTGTCCGGCCATGCGCTCGAAGTCGAAGCGGGAAAACGTGTCGAGGCCGGCGGCGGCGAAGTCGGCGATGTCGGCATCGGCATCCGTCGATTCCAGCACCAGCATCGAGGCGCCCTGGTGCTTCTTCAGGAAGTCGCGGTTGAACGCGCCGAACGAGAAGCCATTGCGGCCTGCCGGCTTGATCTTGGCCGCATCGTCCAGCCCCAGCAGCTCGACGAACGAATGATCGAGTTGCGCCAGATGATTGGCTGTGCCCCAGGGATGCTGTGCCCGCGGCGTCAGCGTGAAGCCGAGCGCCTGCCAGACGTCGCGTCCGGCATCGAGGTCGTTCACTGCCACGACGAGATGGTCGATGCCGCGCGCGCCCAGCCCTGCTGGCAAGACCTGCGGCTCAGTGACGGCTGTGTTGGTGGTCATCGTCGATCCCCCGTGGCACCCGGCTGGGGCGGTGTCCTTTTGGGCCGGAACCAGGGCCAATGCAAGACGGCGGCTGTGATTTTCGCCGCATGTGCGCTCAGGACGCCTGTCGCGCGGCCCCCTGCGCCCGCCGGGGAGAACGTCGCGGACCCGGCGCGGCCGAGGCGAATGTCAGGTCGAGGGCGAAGTTCAGGCCGAAGCCACACTGCCGGGCCGGCCGTAGATCGTGTCGGCGCGCTGTTCGAAGGCTTCGGAATATTTCTGCACGGCGCGATCGAACACGGCGCCCATCAGTGCCGCCAGCACGCGGTTCTTGAAGGCATAGTCGATGACGAAGCGGACCGTCGTCGAGCCGTCCGCCTCGGGGACGAAGGACCAGCGGTTGTCGAGATGGTCGAACGGTCCGTCTAGATATTCGACGCGGATGACGCGCTCCTCCGGTGCCAGCGTGACGCGGCTGGTGAAGGTCTCGCGGAACATCTTGTAGCCGACCGTCATGTCGGCGACGAGCACTTCGCGCCCGTCTCCCAGATCGTTGCGGCCGCGCACCTTCAGCCGTTCGCACAACGGCAGAAAGTCAGGGTACTTCTCGACGTCAGCGACGAGGTCGAACATCTCGGTCGGGGTGTGCCGGACGCGCCGGCTGGTGTCGAAATGGGGCATGAGCCAATCAGGTCCGGCCGAGCGCGGCAAGCAGGTGGGCCGTGTCGCGCGGCGTCTTCAACATATGGAGATGGGCATGGCGCCCGTATTCCGCCAGGGCCGCGGCCAGCCGCGGCACCTGTCGTCGACGGAATGACCAGATATAGGCGAGGAATTCAAGATCCAATCGCTCCGGACAGCCATCCGCCATATCGGGCCGGTTGCGGCCGAAATGCCTCCATGTGCGCTTGGCCACGCGCCAGAAGCAGGTCGGGCGACCGTAGTCGAGCCACAGGACCGTATCGGCGCGGGCGAGCCGCTCGGCCAGCGTGGTGGCGAAATTGCCGTCCATCACCCAGCGCGGTTGCGCGACCGCCTCCGCCACACGCCGCTTGAACGATGCCTCGTCGCACGTCTGCCAGCCGGGCCGCCAATAGAGTTGGTCGAGGTGGATTGCCGGCATCGTCAGCCGGGCGGCGAGCGCGCGCGACAGCGTCGACTTGCCGGCACCGCTCGAACCGATGATCAGGATGCGATCCATGCCGGCTCCCTGTCGTACAGCGCCCGAGAGCAGGATGCTTTCAGATGGAATCGCCCGGCGATCCATCTGAAAGCTGAATCACTGCTCTATGAATAGTTTAGAGCGAATGCGACACTTGAGTCCCCGCGCGGGGAGAGACGAACTCAAATGTCGAATTCAAAGCTCCACGAGAGTCGATAAGTTGCCAGTGGTTCTTTGACCCCGACATTTGCGCAAGCACGTGCGGCAAGTGGGAAGCAAATGTCGGAGCCGGACCACGAGTGCGGCCGCTTGCCGCCGGATCAGCCGCGCGCTGCCCGCGCCGCCCTGAGGCGGGCAAAATCCTCGCCGGCGTGGTGCGAGGAGCGGGTCAACGGGCTCGATGATACCATCAGGAACCCCTTCGAATAGGCGATGGTCTCATAGGACTTGAAGTCCTCCGGCGTGAGGAAGGACTTGACCGGATGGTGCTTCTTGGTCGGCTGCAGGTATTGGCCGATGGTGAGGAAATCGACGTCGGCGGTTCTGAGGTCGTCCATCAGCTGCAACACTTCGTTGCGCTCCTCGCCGAGCCCCACCATGATGCCCGACTTGGTGAACATCCGCGGATCCAGTTCCTTCACCCGCTGCAATAGCCGGATCGAATGGAAATAGCGCGCGCCGGGGCGAACGGTCAGATAGTTCGACGGCACGGTCTCCAGATTGTGGTTGAAGACGTCCGGCCCGGCCGCGACGACGACTTCCACCGCGCCGGGTTTCCTCAGGAAATCCGGGGTCAGGATCTCGATGGTGGTCGCCGGCGAGACGGCGCGGATGGCGGCAATGACCGCGGCGAAATGCGCGGCGCCGCCGTCGGCCAGATCGTCGCGATCGACCGAGGTGACGACGACATGGCTGAGCCCCAGCCGCGCCACGGCATCGGCAACGTTTGCCGGCTCGCTGGCGTCAAGCGCGTCCGGCTGGCCGGTCCTGACATTGCAGAAGGCGCAGGCGCGGGTGCAGGTGTCGCCCATGATCATGAAGGTGGCGTGGCGCTTCGACCAGCACTCGCCGATATTCGGGCAGCTGGCCTCTTCGCACACCGTCACCAGCTTGTTGTCGCGCACAATGGCGCGCGTCTCGTTGTAGACCGGCGAGCCCGGCGCCTTCACCCGGATCCAGGCCGGCTTCGACGCCACCGGCTGATCCGGTCTGTGCGCCTTTTCCGGATGGCGCGGCTTCGGCCCCGCATCCGCCATGCCGCCCTTCGTCGTGTCGAGCACCGTCACCATCACCATCTCCAACAGGCGGGGAGCGCCCCCACCCTATCCGCACCCGCCAACGCAACCCAATTGACGCTTCTGCCGACAAATTCAATGCCGATTTTGGTCGAGGCAGCTCAGCGTTTGCGCTTGCCGTCGACGAATTCGACTGCCTCGGTCGGCTGGCCCTTGGGGTCGAGCTTGATCGGGAACCGCGTCGCGGTCTCGCCCTCGGCCGGCGCGGCGATGACCACGGTGCCGGTGAAGCCGGATTGCTCCCACTTCACCGGTTCCGGTCTGCCACCGGCGGTCATGACCACGGCCGAATAGCCCCGGTCGGGGATCACCCGCAATTGCCAGATGATCCCGCCGCCAGGACGTTCGACCGCGCCAGAACCGGGCGCCGGACCGGGGCCGCAGTCGGAGCGGATGACCTCCCACTTCGTGCCGTCGGACACCCCGCGCGACGTCACCGAATAGGGGCAGGCGCTGCTGATCCCCCACCACTGGACGACGAACGGCACGATCAGAAACGCCAAGGCAGAGACGGCAAAGGCCATCAACACCAACCGGTTGCCGAGCCGCATCCCGGTCTTGCCGGGACGCTTCGGCTCGCCGTCCGGGGTATCTGCGCTCATCGCCGTTCCCTGCGTTGGTTCATCGGATGGCGCGTGCCACCAGCACCAGGACGATGGCGCCACCCGCAGAGACCAGGATCTCCGTGATGATCGGGCTGCCGATGCCGATGTGGATATGGAAGAAGTTGACGATGAAGCCGCCGATGAAAGAGCCGATGAGGCCGATGATCAGATAGTAGACGAGCCCACCGCGGCCGCCGACAAGCTGGCTGGCGAGCCAGCCGGCGATGAGGCCGATGACCAGCCAAACGACAAGCGATTGAACACCCATTCCCATTGGAATACCTCCGCTCAAAGTAAACTATGCCAACAATGATCGGCGGCCGATCCCCGGAAGTCCCGCCCGGCCGCCGGACGAACGGGCCGGATATCAAATGTGGATCGCCCGCTTCTCCGAGTCGAGCACGCTCTCGTGCATGGTTTCGGACACGGTCGGGTGGGGGAAGACGCTGTTGATCAGATCTTCCTCGGTGGTTTCCAGGTTCATGGCGACGACGAAGCCCTGAATCAGCTCGGTCACCTCGGCGCCGACCAGATGTGCGCCGAGCAATTGCCCGGTCTTCCGGTCGAAAATCGTCTTCACCAGGCCGTCGGGTTCGCCGAGCGCGACTGCCTTGCCGTTGCCGATGAACGGGAAGCGGCCGACCTTGACGTCATAGCCGGCGTCCTTGGCCTTTTTCTCGGTGAGGCCGACGGATGCGACCTGCGGGTGGCAGTAGGTGCAGCCCGGGACCTTCAGCTTGTCCATGGCGTGCGGATGGCCGCCGGCGATCGCTTCGACGCAGATGACGCCCTCGTGCTCGGCCTTGTGCGCCAGCATCGGCGGCCCTGCGACATCGCCGATGGCTTAGATGCCCGGCACATTGGTACGGCCGAGGCCGTCGATGACGACGCAGCCGCGATCGGTCTTGACGCCCAGCGCTTCGAGCCCGAGGCCCTCGATATTGCCGACAACGCCGACGGCGGAGATCAGTCGCTCGGCGGTCATGGTCTGGGTCTTGCCGTCGGCCGTTTCCACCGTGGCGGTGACGCTGTCGGCGGCCTTTTCCACCTTCGACACTTTGGCGCCGGTGAAGATCTTGATGCCAGCCTTCTCGAAGCGCTTGCGGGCGTGCGCGGCGATCTCCTCGTCTTCGACCGGCAGGATCTGCGGTAAGAGTTCGACGACGGTGACATCGGACCCCATCGCCCGGTAGAACGAGGCGAATTCGACGCCGATGGCGCCCGAGCCCATGATCAGCAGCGACTTCGGCAGGCTCGCTGGGGCGAGCGCGTCGAAATAGGTCCAGATCAGCTTTTTGTCCGGCTCGATGCCCGGCAGCGCGCGCGGCCGGGCGCCGGTGGCGATGACGATGTGCTTGGCAGTGTAGTCGCCGGCCGGCAGCCAGCCCTTGGGCGCGCCGTCGACGGGTTTGACGCTGACCTTGCCGGGCGCGGTAATCGTCGCCTCGCCCCAGATGCAGTCGACCTTGTTCTTCTTCAGCAAAAAGCCGACGCCGTTCGACATCTGCGCCGCGATGCCGCGCGAGCGCTTGACCACGCCGGCGATGTCGACGCCGATCTTGTCGGCAACGAGGCCGTAGTCCTTGGCGTGCTCGATGTAGTGGTAGATCTCGGCGGACCTGAGCAGCGCCTTGGCCGGGATGCAGCCCCAGTTGGGGCAGATGCCGCCGACGTAGGCGCGCTCGACGACCCCGACTTTCAGGCCGAGCTGCGCGGCGCGGATGGCGGCAACATAGCCGCCCGGGCCGGAGCCGATAATCAGGATGTCATACTGCGACATGCGGATCTCCATGACGGCTGGCGACCCGCTTCTGGTCGCCAAGCTCAAGGTTCTTTTTCCAAACTGCCCAAGCGACCCTTGATGTCGGCGATGTCGGCTGAATGCTGCAGCGTGATCCCCATGTGAAACGTTATGTAGCGTTTCATCTCAACCAGCGTCTCGCCCTGCTCCACCTGCCGCTCGGCGATGTCGTTGATCTTCGCTTCGAGCCCGCGCCTCATATCCGACATGTCCTGCTGGATCTTCTGCAGGACCGGCATCACCAGATCGACGACTTCCGACATGTCCATCTCCGCCATGCGAGAGCATGGATGAGACCATATCGTGAACATGTCGCCCTGGCAAGCCGAAACACCTTGCGTGGGAAGCATGCTTCCGCCGTCCCCGCGCGCGATTCCTCACACCAACAGGCTCATCGGCTTTTCCATCAGGTCGCGGAAGGCGGCCAACAGTTCGGCGCCGAGCGCCCCGTCGACGGCGCGGTGATCGGTCGACAAGGTCACCGTCATCTCGGTGGCGATGACGATCTGGCCGCCCCTGACCACCGCCCGCTCCGACCCGGCGCCGACGGCGAGGATCGTCGCATGCGGCGGGTTGATGATGGCCGCGAAGTCCTTGACCCCAAACATGCCGAGATTGGAGACGGCGGTCGAGCCGCCCTGGTATTCCTCCGGCTTCAGCTTGCGGGCGCGGGCGCGGGCGGCGAAATCCTTCATCTCGGCGGAAATCGTGGTCAGCGTCTTCAATTCGGCCTTGCGCACCACCGGCGTGATCAGCCCGCCGGGGATGGAGACGGCGACGCCGACGTCGGAATGCCGGTGCTTCAGCATCGCGGCTTCCGTCCAGGAGACATTGGCGTCCGGCACGCGTTGCAGCGCCAAGGCCAACCCCTTGATGACGAAGTCGTTGACCGAGATCTTGTAGCTCGGCTTGCCGTCCTTCACCGGAGCGCCGGCGTTGATCTCTTCGCGCAACTTCAGCAGCGCGCCAAGATCGATATCGGCGGAGAGATAGAAGTGCGGCACGGTCTGCTTGGATTCCACCAGCCGCTTGGCGATGGTCTTGCGCATGCCGTCGTGCGGCACCAACTCGTAGCTGCCCGGCTCGTACAGCTTCAGCGTCATGGCATCCTGGGCGCCGGCGGCGGCCGGAGCAGGCGCGGCGACAGGCGCCGGCGCCGCAGTCGGTGTGGCAGGTTTCTCCGCCGGACCGGCAGCCTTGGCGGCCTCGACGTCGCGCTGGATGATGCGGCCGTGCGGCCCTGAGCCGTTGAGCGACGCCAGATCGATGCCGGCGTCCTTGGCGATGCGGCGGGCCAGCGGCGAGGCGAAGATACGGTTGCCGCCGGCGGTAGCGGCCGGGGCGGTCGGAGCCGGGTGGGCTCCGTTGACGGCGGGCGCCGGAGAAGCGGCGGGGGCGGGAGAAGCTGTCGGGGCGGGGGCCGGCTTGGCACCGCTGCCCGAACCGGACGCGACGCTCGCCACATCCTCGCCTTCCGACGCGATGACGGCGATCGGCGTGTTCACCGCGATGTCCTCGGTTCCGGCGGCGACCAGGATCTTGGCGAGGATGCCCTCGTCGACCGCCTCGACCTCCATGGTGGCCTTGTCGGTCTCGATCTCGGCGATGACGTCGCCGGACTTGACACTATCGCCCTCGGCCTTCAGCCATTTGGCAAGGTTGCCCTTTTCCATCGTGGGCGAGAGGGCCGGCATCAGGATTTGGACGGGCACTTCTGCCTCCTCGGGAGCGTTCTAGAGCGTGTTCCGCTCAAGTTGACCAGACTTGAGCGACGAGAACACGCTCAAGATATTGACTCTGCGCAATTTCTTATCGACCGGATTGGTCCAATCCGGTCGGAAAATGCGCTAGAGCAGGATACTCTCAGATGGAATCGCCACGGCGATCCATCTGAGAGCTGAATCACTACTCTATCATATGCCTAGAGCGCTGATTCAGCTGTCACATGCGTGCATGTGACAGCATCGCCCTCTAGTGATTGATCGTCGATGTCGCGCCCAGATCGGTGGGCCGGCCGAGTTCGACCGACATCATGGCAAGGATCTTCTCCTCGACCTCGTCCTCGCTGACGCCGTCCTCGGCGGCATAGGTACGGCGCAGATGGCGGATGATGTCCACCAGCAGCACGCCCCAGGTCGACGGATCCTCGAAGGCGCGGATGAACGAGACCGACAGGCCGCCGTCGACGACGAAGGCGCGAAAGATCTCGGTGCCGCCGAGTTCGGTCGCATCGGGGGGGATGCTGAGGACTTGCACGGGCTCGGTCATGGCGTCACCGGTAGGTCACGGCACGGACGGCATCGACGACGTCCTGCACCGTCGGCAGCGCCAGCTTTTCCAGGTTGGCGGCGTAGGGCATGGGGACGTCCTTGCCGGTGACTTTGAGGATCGGCGCATCGAGATAGTCGAAGGCCTCGGCGGCGAGGCGCGCGGCGATCTCCGAACCGACCGAGCCCTGCGGCCAGCCCTCTTCCACGGTGACGCAGCGGCCGGTCTTGATGACCGAGCGGATGACGGTCGCCATGTCGAGCGGGCGCAACGTCCTGAGGTCGACGATCTCGACGTTGATGCCGAGCTTGGCCAACTCGTCAGCGGCCTTCGTCGCATAGGACATGCCCATGCCGTAGGAGACGATGGTGGCATCTGTCCCGGCGCGAGCAACTCTTGCCTTGCCGATCGGCACGGTGAAGTCGGCGAGCTTCGGCACATCGAAAGAATGGCCGTAGAGCAGCTCGTTTTCCAGGAACACCACCGGGTTCGGATCGCGGATCGCCGACTTCAGCAGGCCCTTGGCGTCGGCGGCGGTATAGGGCACCACCACTTTCAGGCCGGGCACATGGCTGTACCAGGCGGAATAGTCCTGGCTGTGCTGGGCCGCGACGCGGGAGGCGACGCCGTTGGGTCCACGGAACACGATGTGCGTGCCCATCTGGCCGCCGGACATGTACAGAGTCTTGGCGGCGGAATTGATGATGTGGTCGATCGCCTGCATGGCGAAGTTGAACGTCATGAACTCGACGATCGGCTTCAGCCCGCCCCAGGCAGCGCCGACGCCGAGGCCGGTGAAGCCGTGCTCGGTGATCGGCGTATCGATGACACGGTCGGCGCCAAACTCC
>JARLIU010000024.1 GCA_031291595.1 Ancalomicrobiaceae bacterium
ACATCTCTATGCCCAACGCCACCTCGTCGAATGCTGCTTCTCGAAGCTGAAACAGTTCCGAAGGGTCGCCACTCGCTTCGAGAAAACCGCGACAAACTACCTCGCCGTCGTCACACTCGCCGCAATCGTGCTATGGCTCAGATAACTGTCCACAGAACCTAGGTGGCTTTGGCCTCGGTCTTGAGCGCGGGGATCGTCCGGGCGCGGCCGAGCCCGGCTTTGCGGCCGGCCAGAGCCAGCACAAGGATCACCACCACGCCCTGCACCATGTCCTGGGTTCCCGGCGGCAGACCGATCACCTGCATGGTCGAGACCAGCAGGATCAAGAGGATGCTGGCAAAGAAGGTGCCGAAGGCCGTGGCGGCGCCGCCGAAGATCGGGGTTCCGCCGAGCACCACCGCGGCGATCGATTGCAGCAGATACGACTGGCCCATCTCCAGGAAGGCGCCATTGATATAGGCGCCGAGCAGCAGGCCGGTGGCGGAGGCGAGCAGCGACGACAGCAGGAAGGCTGAGGTGACAACGGCACCGCAGCGGATGCCGGTGAGCCGCGCCGCGTCGCGGCTTTGGCCGACCGCCGAGAGCATGCGGCCGTAAGCGGTGAACCGCAGCACGAAGGTCGACACCACCACCACGCCGAGCGTCACGAGTGTCATCACCGGCAAGCCTGCCAGACGGGCGCCGGCGATGTAGTTCAGCGTGGGGCTGACCATGAACCCAGGGATCATGCGATTGGCGAGGAGCGTCGCCGTGGCGAGGACGTAGCCGGTGGCGAGCGTGGCAATGATCGACGGAATGCGCAGGCCAACGACGAGCAGCGCGTTGATCGCGCCGATCGTCACCGCGAGCAGCAGCGCCACGCCGAGGCCAAGCAGAAGATTGGCGTCCTGCCCCTGGATGACGATCAGCGCGATATAGGCGTTGAGCGTCATCACCGACGGAATCGAGAGGTCGATGTTGCCGCGTCCCGTGGCGACGACGAACATCTGCCCGATGCCGACCAAGGTCAGGAACGAGGCCGACAGCACGATGCCGGACAGAGTCGACAGGCTGTATCGGCCGGTGGTGGCCGACAGGATCAGCCAGATCAGCACGACGGCCGCCGCCGACCAGGCCCAGGGGTTCTTCTGCATGTACGAGGCGAGATCGAAGCGCCGCATCATTGTTCGTCCCTCCGATCGGCCATCAGGCTGCGCAGCACCAAAAGGGCGATCAGCACGAACCCCTGGCTTGCCGCATTGAAATCGCTGCTGACGTCGAGCACGCCGAGGAGCGCGCCGATCAGCGACAGTGTCACCGCACCGGCGACGACGCCGGCAGGCGATATGTAGCCGCCAATCAGACTCGACCCGCCCATGACCACCGCCGCGACGCTGAGCAGCGTGAAGGAGTTGCCCGAATTGATGTCGCTCGCGGTGTTGATCGCCGTCAGCGACAGGCCGGCGACAGCGCCGAACAGGCCCGACAAGCCATAGCGGATCCAGGCGTAGCGCACCGAGCCCCAGCCGGAGCGCGTCATGGCGGCCGGATTGTTGCCGAAGCCACGTAGCGTCACGCCGAGTGGCATCCGGTCGATCAGCGCTGCCACCAGGCCGATCAGGCAGATCAGGATCACCGACGTCGGCAATCCGTCGAACGACCAGTTGACCATCGCCGACAGCCATTCCGGGCTCGAGCCGCCGGGGGTGGGCTGCAGCGAATAGCCGATTCCGCCCCAGATGAACGACGCGCCGAGCGTCACCACGATGGCCGGAATCCGGCGCGCCTGAATGGTGGCGCCGAGCGCGGCATAGAGGGCGATCGCCGCAGCGATGGCCGCGATTCCCATCGGCGGATTGTCGTAGAGGAGTGTCGCGCTCAAAACGCTGACGAGGCCGGCGAAGGCGCCCACGCCGAGGTCGATCTCGCTGCCACCGATCACGAACATCTGCGCCATGGCCACCAGAACCAGCGACAGCGCCGGCATCAGCAGCAGGTCGAGGCCGAAAACCGAGGCGACGCGCGGGTTGACCAGCATCATCGTGGCCAGCACCGCCACGAGGCCGATGAACGGCGCCGACGCCATCAGGCTGCGGCCGAGGCGACCGGCACCGGATTTGGCCGCCACCTGCTTGGCGCTGCCGTGCGCCTGATGCGAGAAGGAGGCGGCGACGATCGCCTCTTCGCTGATCTCCTTGCCGCATAACTCCTTGACGATCCGGCCCTCGCAGAACACCAGCACCCGGTCGGCGGTCAGCAGCTCGGCATCTTCGGTGGAGAGCCAGATCAGCGCCTTGCCCTCTTGCGCGATTTCGCCGCACAGCCGGTAGAAATCCTGCTTGGTGGCGATATCGACGCCGCGCGTCGGATCGTCCAGCAGCAGGATCGGGCAGTCGGACATCAGCGCGCGCGCCACCAGAGCTTTTTGCTGATTTCCGCCACTGAGTTCCAGAATGCCTGAGGCGAAGCGGGCTTCGTCGAGCCGCAACTGAGCGGCCGGCTTGATCGCGGCCTCGCGTTCGATCCGATCGGACACCAGAGCCAACGGATTGCGTGCAGCGATGCGCCCGATGCTCATGGTGTCGAGCACGTTCCACAGCGAAAAGACGCCTTCCTTGGTGCGATCGCCGGCGATGAACGCGGCCTTGCCCAGGCGCGAGACACCCTTATGTCCAGCCCGTCCAGGCGCAAAGACCGCATGCAGCAAGTCCTTTTGTCCACTGCCCTCGAGACCGGCCAGGCCGACGATTTCGCCTTTGCGGATGTCCACGTCGTGGCCGAGCAGCTCGGTCAGGGCGCCGGAGATGCGCACCGCGACGTCCGACGGACCGGTGACGGACGGTTTGCGGTGGGATTTCAACGCGTCGACGTTGCCTCCCATCAGCTGCACCAGCTGTCCGATGGAAGCGTTCAGCGCCTCGCCGTGCCAGACGGAGCCGCCGTTGCGCATCACCACGACATGCGTGGCGATGTCGATCACCTCTTGCAGCTTGTGGCTGATGAAGATGAATGCGGTACCCGTCTCCGATTTGGCGCGGATGAAGGCGCGAAGCTGGTGCGAGCGCTCCTGGTCGAGCGACGACGTCGGCTCGTCGAGGACGATCAGCCGCAGGTCGGTGTTGGCGGCGGCGCGGGCAATCTCCACCATCTGCCGTTCGCCAATGGTCAGATGGCCGACCTTGGCGTTGACGTCGATGCCGGCGCCGGGGAAGACGGCGTCGAGGGCGGCGCGGGCGCGCTTGCGGTGCGCCTCACGCCAGTTCGGCGTGATCGGAGTGTGATCCGGCGATTCCAGATAGAAGTTCTCGGCCACCGACAGATTGCTGCACAGCGACAGTTCCTGATGCACCATGCGGATGCCGAGGCGTTGCGCCTCGGCCGGACCGTAATGGCCGGTGTCGATTTCCACGCCCGCCACGGCGATGCTGCCGCTATCTGGCGGCGTTCCACCGCACAGGATGCGCATGAGCGTGGATTTGCCTGCCCCATTGCCGCCGACCAGGCCGACGATGTCGCCGGCCCGCACCTGCAGATCGATGTCCGCGTTGGCCAGCGTCGTGCCGAAGCGTTTGATGATGCCGCGCATCGACAGAATCGGGTCCGATGCGTCGAGCCCGGCGGGGGCAGACGAGTCCGGTCCGCAGACCGGCAACTGATAATCGGTCATTGCCATAACGGTCGTTTCCCGAGCGGCCTACCGGTCGCCAGCCAGCAAAGGCGGGCGACCGGCAGCGGCGTTCCAGTACCGGCTTCTGTCAAAGCGATCACTTCGACAGAAGATGCTCCTTCACCCACTCGGGCGTATAGGTCGGGCTGATGATCTGGCCCGCGGGAAGCGATCCGTACTGGTCGAGATTCTTGTCGTCGACCGTAGCCACCGGCATAATCATGATCTTGGGGGCCTTTTCGCCCTGCAGCAGACCAAGCCCAAGCCAGAAGGCCGCGCCGCCGATGCCGGGCGTGGTGTTCATCGAAACGGTCTGATAGCCGTTCTTCTTGGTCTCGGCGGCCCACCAGCGCACGAATTCGGAGCTACCGCCGCCCTCGATGCGCGGCATGTGGCCGACATATTCGCCGCCGTACTGCACGAAGGCCTGCATGATGCCGACATCATCCGGGCAGCCCTGGCCGAGGACGGCGTCCACGTGCGGCAGGCTCGGCAATACGTTGGCGATGGCCGACTGGGCCACCGACGCGGTGCACTGGCCGTAGACGGTGGCGACCACCTTGATATCCGGATACTTGTCGATGACCGATTTCTGGGCGTTGTACATGTCGTTGTCTGGGGCGGATCCCTTGACGCCGCGGACCTGGACGATGTTGCCCTTGTAGCCGAGCAGCTTGAACATCGCCTCGGCCTGCAGTGACTTGTAGCCCTTGAAGTCGAAGTTCAGCTGATAGTTGCACGGCGCCGAGGCGATCGAGTCGAACGAGATGACGATGATGCCGGCTTTGCAGGCCTTTTCGATCACGCCGTTGACGGCGGTTTCCGATGCTGCGTCGACCAGCAGCACGTCCACGCCTTTGAGGATCAATTCGCCGATCTGGCTGCTCTGCTGCGCCACCGAACCGTCGCCGTTCATGACGATGTAGTCGGCGATCTTATTGGCCGCCTTGGCTGCCTTGGCCGCTTCCTCGAAGGAACCGACCATCTGGTGGCGCCAGGAATTGCCGAAATAGGCGTTGGACAGGGCGATGACGGGCTTCTGAGGCGAAGCCTGTGCAGGACCAGCCGCGCACAATCCAAACGCCGCGCCGGCAGCCATGGCTGCAAATGCCAATTTCATGGGTATCTCCTCCGCATATTTTCGCTAAGCGCGCCCGTTGTGGACGTCGCCTCAGTATCATGTTATACCAGTATACCAAGAAAGCAAGCGGGCGGCCCGCCCTCGCATCAGCCTTTTTGGGGGAGGGAGCCGCCAGGGGAGGGGCGCAGAATGTTCGGGGAAATCGATGGCACGGGCTTCGAGGTGTTCGACCCGCGCTTTGCCGCCTTGTTTGCCCCCCACATCCATGTCGAACGACTATGGACCGGGGCGCGATGGTGCGAGGGTCCGGCGTGGTTCGCCGCCGGGCGCTATCTGATCTGGTCGGACATCCCCAATGACCGGATGTTGCGCTGGGACGAAACCGATGGTTCGGTGTCGGTTTTCCGGCAGCCCTCGCACTTCAGCAACGGCAACACCGTCGACCGGCAGGGTCGGCTGGTGACATGCGAACATCGAACCCGGCGCGTCACCCGGACCGAACACGACGGCTCCGTCACCGTCGTTGCCGATGGCTACGGCGGCAGGCGATTGAATTCTCCCAACGACGTCGTGGTGCATTCCGACGGGTCGGTCTGGTTCAGCGATCCGGTCTACGGAATAGTCACCGACTACGAGGGGGGCGTTCAGGCGATGGAGCAGGACGGATGTCATGTCTATCGCTGCGATCCATCTTCACGGCGCATCGACCGTGTTGCGGATGATTTCGTCCAGCCCAACGGGCTGGCGTTCTCGCCGGACGAGCGCACGCTCTACGTGTCGGATACCGGCGCAACCCATGCACCCGGCGGACCGGCACATATCCGCAAATTCTCGGTCGGCGAAGATGGTCGGTTGTCGGGCGGTGCCGTATTCGCAACCTGTCGCGCCGGCATCCATGATGGCTTCCGGGTGGATCGCGCCGGGAACATCTGGGCAAGTGCTTTCGATGGCGTCCATTGCTTCGCCAGCGATGGCGACTTGATCGGGAAGATCCGGATACCCGAAATCGTCGGTAACGTAACCTTTGGCGGTCCTGCGCATAACAGACTATTCATCTGTGCCACGACGTCCATCTACTCCGTCTACCTGTTCACCAATGGCCACGCCATTGGATAGGTGCACACCATCCCGGATCGGCGGAGCACGATCGTCGCATCGTGCCGCACCGGTCGCCCGTCCCGCTGCCTCCGACAGGCGGCACTCGGCCGTAACCGGACATGGGCGACCGATGGGAAACGATCGGTCCAACGCCGGAGACGGCCGAGCCTTCGCAGGACGGGGACCGACGCCCGAGCAATCTTCAAGAGGCCATCATGTCGACTGATGCAGAGCATTTCCGTTTGCTGGGCACGCTGTCGCGGGAAAGCGACGGGCAACGGCTCACTGCCGGCAGCCTCGACGTCGCCCTGCAAGACGGCAATCTGCGCACCGTGCGTTTTCTCGGCCACGAGGTCCTCCGGGCGATCGCTTTTCTCGTTCGCGACCGGGATTGGGGAACCTGCGCGCCCGAGATCTCGGGCCTGTCGATCGACGAGGCGCCGGATCATTTTCACCTGACCTATCGGGCCGTGTTCCGCGCCCCTGACGGCGCCAACCTGATGGCGGACATCCGCATCGAGGCGTGGGCATCCGGCATCCTGGAATTCGTCGCCCGCTACGTGGCCGACGCCGCCTTCGAGACGGCGCGGGCCGGATTCACGGTGCTGCATCCGCTGTCCGGCGTGGTCGGGCAACCGGTCGAGGTGCTGCATGGCGACGGCCGGATCGAGACCGGACATTGGCCGGATCTGATCGAGCCATGGCAGCCGTTCAAGCACATCCGCGCCATCACGCATACGGTTGCCCCCGGCATCAAGGCCGAGACGCTGCTGCAGGGCGACACGTTTGAAATGGAGGACCAGCGCAACTGGACGGATGCGTCGTTCAAGACCTATGTCCGGCCGCTGGCACTGCCGTGGCCCTATACCATCCCGCCAAACGTGCCGATGATGCAAAGCGTGCGTATTCGCCTGTTGCGCGACGCTCTGGCGCGACCGGCAGAGCGGCGGCTAGGCGACCTGAGGCTCGATCGCCAGGAGACGGATATCGCGCTGCCGACGATCGGCATCGGTCTGCGCCCCGAGTGCCACGCGCAGGATCTGTCGGCGCTTCAGACATTGCACGCGGTCGGTGCGGGCATGCTGCTGGGGCATTTCGATCCCCTCGCCGGGCACGATCTCCGGACACTCGACGGCTACGCCCACCTGCAGCGGGCATCCGGTCTGCCGCTGACGCTGGAACTCGCCTTGCCATGTGTACGCCGGCCCGAGGACGAACTGCGGGAGGTCGCGGCCCAATGCGCCGAGGCCGGCCTCAAGCTCGAGAGCCTGTTTGTCTGTCCGTCGGTCGATCGTCAATCAACGCCGCCCGGCAGCCGCTGGCCCGACTGTCCTCCGCTCGAGGACGTCTACGCGGCGGCGCGGATGGCTTTCGGGTCTCTCCGGCTCGGCGGCGGCATGATGAGCTATTTCACCGAATTGAACCGCAAGCGGGTCCCCGCCGAACTCATCGATTATATCAGCCACACGACGAACCCGATCGTCCACGCTGCCGATGATCTGAGCGTCATGCAGAGTTTCGAAGCGCTCGCCGATGTGGTGCGCAGCGTCCGGGTGCTGTACCCGTCCAAACCCTACCGCATCGGTCCGTCAACGATCGCGATGCGGCAGAATCCTTATGGCGCGGCAACCAAGGACAATCCGACGCTGGCGCGCATTCCGATGGCCAACGTCGACCCCCGCCACAACGGCGAGTTCGGGGCCGCCTGGGCGCTGGCCTATGCCGCAACCGTGACGGAGGCCCGGCTCGAGCTGCTGGCGCTGTCGACGCTGACCGGGGCGTTCGGACTGGTGGCCGGCGATGGCGAGCCGATGCCCAAGGGAGCGTTGCGGCCGCTGGCACATGTGATCGCCCAGTTGGGACGGATGGCCGGCGCGCCGCTTTGGCGCCTTCGCTCCGACCATGCGGAACCCGTGCGGGGGCTGGGCACCGCTCGAACCATGGTGCTGGCGAACATCACGCCGGAGGTGGTTCGCGTGACCATCGGATGGCGCTTCACCACGGTGAGGCCGCTCGGGCGGCCGCAGGTTTTGCCGGCTTCCGGCGAAACCGTGGAGCTTCAGCCCTATCAGACGGTCGTGGTGGACTGATTCTTGAGCGAATAGAGCGCCCGCGAGCGTTCCAGGTGCCGCGTCATCGCCTGCTCGGCCAGGTCGGGGTCGGCCGCTTCGATGGCGTTGGCGATTTCCTCATGCTCTTCAAGAGTATAGGTCTCCTGCCCAGTCCAGATCAGCATGTCGGCGTGGTAGGCCTGCAGCCACCCGAGCATGGCCTGGCTGACGGCCGGAAAGATCGGATTTCTCGACATGCGCGCGATGGCGATATGAAACGCCATATCCGACGCGATAAATCCTTCGGAGTCGCCCAACTGCTGCTTCTGCTCACGGAGAAGCTGGCGCAACTCGGCGACGTCTGCAGGCGTGGCCTTGGCCGCCGCGACGCGGACGAGCCCACGTTCAAAGAAGATCCGGGCGCTCTTCAAGTGCTCGAGCGTTTCAGATGAACCGGACAGCATCAGCTTGGCGGGAAGGTCGACTTGGTCGATGATCGACTGCGCGGTGATTTCGAGCACGCGCGCCCGCTCCCCGTGCGATATCTCGATCAGCCCTTTGTTGGCCAGCGCGAACATCGCTTCACGGACGGCGGGCCGGCCGACACCGAAGCGCTCCATCAGTTCGCGCTCGGACGGCATTTCATCGCCGGTCTTCAACTCGCCGCTCTGGATCAGCTTCCTGAGGCGGACCGAAACCTCATCCGACAGCCGCTTCCGAACAATCCGTTCTGATTCCACCTGTTCAAACTCCTGCCTCCGGCTCGACCGGTGGCTTGGCTGAATCGTCGACGTTCCACGACTAGTGAGCCCCCGGCGGATACCGCCGTCGACACAGGACATCAGTACGATGTATGCGAATCTGACACGTTGTGCATTCGGGTGCAACTGCTTCGACCATGAATAGGCACGCTCGCACGAGCCCGCACGTCCCAACAAAATCAGATCGTTATGTTGGCGATCGGCGTCGGAGCCTCCTGCCGACCTGCAGCCGGCATCCGCGAGTTCCATCTGACGCGCACTCCGCCGAACGAGGCCGGTCTTGCCGGCTCGCCGGATACGACCGGGCGACCTCGCGCAGAGTGTCGCCGCCAGCGTTCACCGGGCTTGCATTGCATCGGCCCGAACGACGTCCGCCGGGACACGTTCTGGCCGGGCGGCGCGCTCGGCGGCGATGATGCAGAGCAGCTCGAACATCACCGTGGCGCCGACCAACGCCGTCATTCCGGCCGAATCAAACGGCGGCGCCACTTCGACCACGTCGGCGCCGACGATGTCGACCCCGCTGAGCAGCCGCAGCATCTGCTGCGCTTCGCGGGTGGTAAAGCCGCCGATCTCCGGCGTACCCGTCCCCGGCGCCATCGACGGGTCGAGACTGTCGACGTCGAACGTGAGGTAGGTCGGGCCGCCGGCGGCGATCGCCCGGGCCTCGGCTGCCACCGCTGCCGGGCCGCGCTCGACGAATTCTTCCATGTAGATGATGCGAACGCCCTGAGCCATGGCCCACGCGTGCTCGTCGCGCCCGTAGATCGAACCCCGAATGCCGATCTGCACCATCCGCTTCGGATCGAGCAGACCCTCCTCGATCGCCCGTCGGAACGGGGTGCCGTGGGTGTAGGGGTTGTTGCCGAAATAGGTGTCGTTGGTATCGGAATGAGCGTCGAAATGGATGAGGCCGACCGGCCGATGCC
>JARLIU010000182.1 GCA_031291595.1 Ancalomicrobiaceae bacterium
GGCATTGAAGCCGAGGGATCGGGCGCGATATCAGCAGACAATCGGAGGCGACGGCTTTCGAGGCTGTCGACGTGCGCCAGCCGATCTTGGCCCCCGAGTTGCATCGCTTCGGCCGATGCAGCCCGTCCGGACCGCCGGTCGCGTGAACCCGCCCTCGATCCGGCGCCGGTCGTCAGGCCGGGGCAACGCCTGCGGCAGGCGGAAGCCGCCAGGGACGTGACCAATGAGTAGCAACCGCCTGCGCAGAAGGCGCATGTCATGAACAGACCGATTGAACCGATCTCCGCCACCGGCTCCGACACGATGCTCGTCGACGAATTGCGCCGGCGCCTTGCCGCCTTCGACGAGCGGATGACGGACGAGCCGAAATTCAATCCGATCGCGCATCTCGCCTATCACCTGTCGCGCGATCTGGAGGCCGGCCGGCTGACGCGCGAGCATCTGGCGGAGCTTGCCAGCGACCTTGCCAAAGAGAGTCTGGCAGCGCGGGCGAAAGCCTTGTCGGCGCATGTCGGACCGGTGGATGCCGTGGCCAACCGGGCGCGGCTGCGTCAGGCGGTCGAACGGCTCATCGCCCGGGCGGCGAGCGAGGAGGAGATGCTGGCGCTGCTGTCGCGACAGGCGTTGGGCATCATCTTCACGGCGCATCCGACCTTCCTGTTGTCGTCGGCGCTGCGGCACGCGCTTGCCGACGCCGCGCTCGGCCGGCAAGTCGGCGACTGGCCGCTGCCGGTCGGACCGGACAAGCGCATCGCGCTTGCCGATGAGCACGAGGCGGCGATGGAGGCGCTCGACCACGCCAAGGGCGCCATCGGCGAATTCGCGGCCATTGCCGCCGACGTGTTGCGCCAGAGGGGCGTCGCATCCTGGCGCTCGGCGCGCATCACCTATTGCGGGCTCGGCACCTGGGTCGGCTACGACCTCGACGGCCGCACCGACATCCGCTGGACCGATTCGTTCCGTTTCCGCCTGATGGAAAAGATCCGGCAGATCCGGCGCTACGAGCGCGAGATCATGGCGGTCGCCGGGGCGATCGAGGCGGAGCCCGATGTCGAGGCGGCGCTCGAGATGCTGGCCGCCAAGCTCGGCCGCACCCGCAAGGCGACGGCCGTCGCGCTGCAGGCCTTTTCGGTCGAGACATTCGGTCCGCCGGAGATTTCTGCCGCGGCCAACGCGCTGACCTCGGATTATCCGCACAAGGCGGTGTCGATCGGCCCGTTCGTTCAGGATCTGCAGGCGATCATCGACAAGGCCCGGCCGGCGACGGCGATCAAGCTCATCGCGCTGAGGTCGGAGATGCAGAGCCTGTCGTTCGGCGTCGGCGAGATCCATCTGCGCATCAATTCGACGCAGCTGCACAATTCGCTCCGTCACCACCTCGACCTCGATACCGACGATCATTTCGGCGGCCGCTCGATGATCGAGCGGTTGACCAAGCTGATGCGCGAGGAAGTGCCGGCCAAGGTCAACTTCGGCTCGCTCGACATCGAATCGAAGACGGCGGTCCGGCAGTTCATCCTGGCGGCGCAGATCTTGAAGCACGTCGATGCCGATTCGACCGTGCGGTTTCTGATTGCCGAATGCGAGACGCCGGTCACCGTGCTGTCGGCGTTCTATTTCGCCCGCTACTTCGGCATCGAGACGTCGCTCGACGTATCGCCGTTGTTCGAGACGCCGAAGGCGCTCGACAGCGCGGCACGGTTCTTCGACGTGATGTTCGCCATCCCCGAATACCGGGCCGCGGTGCGCCGGCGCGGCCGGCTGGCGGTGCAGGCCGGGTTTTCCGATGCCGGCCGCTTCATGGGGCAGATCACCGCCGTGCTCGCCATCGAGCGGCTGCACGGCCAGCTGGCGCGCGCCTGCGAACGCCACGGGCTCAACGACGTCGAGGTGCTGATCTTCGATACCCATGGCGAATCCGCCGGCCGCGGCGCACACCCGGCGAGCTTCACCGATCGCTGCTACTACGTGATGAGCCCCTGGGCCCGGCGGCAGTTCGCCGATCGCGGCCTGAAGCTGACGCATGAGGTGAGTTTCCAGGGCGGCGACGGCTATCTCTATTTCAACACGCCGGAACTGGCGCTCGCCACCATCACCCGGCAACTGGAGGTGGAGGCTGATTGGCCGGATCTCGCCATCGACGACGCCTTCTATTCGCGCACCAATTTCTCCTTCGACTTCTTCCGCCGGCTGCTGACCTACCACACCCATCTGCTCGACGACCGGCACTACCACCGCTCGCTCGGCTCGTTCGCGCAAGGGCTCCTGAACGAGGCCGGCTCGCGCAAGTCGCGGCGGCAGTTCGATGTTTCGGCCGGTGGCGAGGTGCATCAGATCCGCCGCATCCGCGCCATTCCGCACAATGCCATGCTGCAGCAGCTGGGATATCCGGTGAACATCATCGCCGGCTTTGGCGGTGCGGTCAGGGGCGAGGAGGACCGCTTCAAGGAGGTCTACGACGCCTCCGATCGGCTCAGGCGGCTGACCAGCCTGGTGCTGCACGTCAAGCGGCTGGCATCCTTGAAGACGCTCACCGCCTTTGCCACGCTGTTCGATCCGGCCTTCTGGTCGTCGCGGCCGTATTCGGCGGCGGAAGGCCCGGAGATGGCCGAACCCTGCCTGTACATCGCCCAGCTCCTGCAGAACGACGAACGCGAGATCGCCATCAACGCGCTCGCCGTTTCCATGCGGCTCGACGCCATCTGGCTGCATTCGATCTTCGATGTGGTCGGGCTGTCGATCGAGGCCGGCGCGGTCGAACTGCGCGAACGGCTGTCGCTGTTGCAGGCCATCCGACTGGCGCTGTTGCAGCACCTGTTCCTGATGGCGGCGCGGGTGCCGCGCTTCTCCACCCGCAACGACGTCAGCCGCGAAGACATCATGGAGCTGATCTTCTCGCTGCGCGTGCCGGAAGCCGTGGCGCTGCTGCACGACACCTACCCGGTGAACGCCACCGACATCGGCACCTACGACCTCGTTGAGCCGCAGAGCTATCCGGAGGAACAGGGCTCCAACTACGCCGACATCACGCGAAACCTGATCGATCCGATCGATTTCACCTACACGTGGATTCTGTCGATTTCGGCGACGATCGCGGTGGAATTCGGCGCGCATGGGTGAGGAGTGGTCCCGGCATCGCCGGGACGAAAACGTCCGGTGGACGTTTTCGAGCGACGAACGCCGCGAGCTCAAGCGAGCGGCCGGACAGGCGCGGGGCGGTGGCTCCGCCGGGACGAAAACATCCAGACAATGGTATCGCTTTGACCCCTCATCCGCCCTTCGGGCACCTTCTCCCGCAAGGGGAGAAGGGGACGGGGCACGATTTCCCACTTCCACAGGCATCTGAGCGTGCGGCTCCTCCGCCTTCTCCCCTTGTGGGAGAAGGTGCCCGAAGGGCGGAAGGGGTCCATTGCATCGGCAGGTCTGGCGCGCCTGGCGACCGTGCTTTGCCGCAAGGCGTTGAGCATTCACCGCGATGCTGCCTGACGCCTGCTCGGTTTAGGGAGCAGCTCCGCTGCGACGCCGTCCCACACCCTTGCCGTGGGGCAGAATCCCGGGTATATACCCACAGCATGCATACGGATTGTTACTGCATCCTGCTGCGGACCGCAGCGCGCAAGGTGACGGCGATCTACGATGAGGCGCTGGGCCCCATCGAGGTCAACATCGCCCAGTTCAGCCTGCTGCGCCGGATCGCGCGCAAGGCACCGATATCGCTCACCGACCTGGCGGCCTTATGCGATCTCGATCGCTCGACTGTCGGCCGCAACGCCAAAGTGCTGGAACGCAAGACGCTCGTCGCGGTCACCAAGGCGAAGGACCAGCGCGAGGCCTGCCTGACGCTGACGGAGGCCGGGCGCCAGGTGCTGGAGGCGGGCGCGCCGTTGTGGGATGCGGCGCAGACCCGGTTGACGGCGGCCATCGGGCCGGACGCGATCGTCAGCCTGAAGACGCTGGCAGCCGGCTGCTAGTGGAGCGAATTTGACATTTGAGTCCCACCGATCTGCGCGGCCTCACTCAAATATCAAATTCAAAGCTCCACTAGAATCAATGAATTGCTAGTGGTCCTGAGAGTCCGACATTTGCGTGTGAGCACGCTGCAAGTGGGATGCAAATGTCGGAACCGGACCACTAGTGCACCGACTCATTCATTCGCTTCATAGCTCGGCACGTTCGAGAGCGAATGAATGAGTCAAAGGTGCACTAGCAACCCTATGACTCTAGTGCAGTTTACGACACAAACACTTGATCGGCGAACCCGCGGCACGCATGAATCAAGTGTTTGTGTCACTGCACTAGTCGGTTGTGAAAGTCCGGGTAGATCCCCGCAAATCCGATCATGGTTCGACGGCTGCAACACGGAAGGTTCGCCGATGGCGCCCAGCTCATTCTCTGTCGCCTTGTCGCAGCGCGTCGCCACGGCGCTTGCCCGCCGGGACATTCACTACGGCTGGGTCGTCGTCGGCGTGACGTTCCTGACCATGCTGTCGACCGCCGGGGCGCTCGGCTCGGCCGGGGTGTTGATCGAACCGTTGGAAAAGGAATTCGGCTGGTCGACGGCCGACATTTCGTCGGCCTTGGCAATCCGGCTGGTGCTCTACGGCCTGATGGGGCCGTTCGCTGCGGCGCTGATGAACCATTTCGGCGTCAGGACCGTGGTGCGCTCGGCGCTCGGCCTCATCGCCGTCGGGTTGATCGTGTCGCTCGGCATGCAGCACCTGTGGCAGCTGTTGCTGTTATGGGGCATCGTCGTCGGCTTCGGCACCGGCATGACGGCGCTGGTCTTGGGTGCGACGGTCGCCACCCGCTGGTTCTCGCACCGCCGCGGCCTCGTCGTCGGCATGATGACGGCCTCGACCGCCACGGGCCAGCTGGTGTTCCTGCCGCTGATGGCTTCGCTGTCGACCACCTACGGCTGGCGCGTGGCCCTCTGCTTCGTCATCGCCATTCTGATCCTGGCCTTGGTGCTGATTGCGCTGTTCATGCGCGATCACCCGTCAGATGTCGGCCTGGCACGCTTCGGCGAAACGGAGGTGACGCCGCACGGCCACCAGCGCCAGGGCATCGGCAGCCTGCTGATGGCGCCGCTCTTGGCACTCAGGGAGGCGTCCGGCAATTCCGTCTTCTGGGTGATGTTCCTGTCGTTCTACGTCTGCGGCCTGTCGACCAACGGCTTGATCCAGATGCATTGGGTCAGCCTGTGCGGCGACTACGGCATCGCTGCGGTCGAAGCGGCCAGCATGCTCGCCATCATCGGCGTGTTCGACTTCTTCGGCACGATTCTCTCGGGTTGGCTGTCGGACCGCTACGACAATCGGGTGCTGCTGTTCTTCTACTATGGGCTGAGGGGCGTCTCGCTGATCTATCTGCCCTATTCGAGCTTCGATCTCTATTCGCTGTCGATCTTTGCGGTGATCTACGGGCTCGACTGGGTGGCGACGGTGCCGCCGACAGTGAAGATCACCGCCGAGAGCTTCGGCTCCGAAAAGGCCGGCCTCGTCTTCGGCTGGATCTTCGCCGGCCACCAGCTCGGTGCGGCGACGGCCGCGTTTGGCGCGGGCGCGACCAGGACCGAATTCTCCACCTACCTGCCGGCGCTCTATGTGGCGGGCGCCGCCTGCATCATCATCGCGTTCATGGTTCTGACGTCCTCGCGCACCAGGCGGCGGGTGCAGCCGGCGGAGTAAGGCGGAGCGAGGCTGCTGGTGGTCCGCGGACTACATTCACCCCGTCAATTGCGAGGCGAAGCCGAAGCAATCCAGACTTAACCTATTGAGTTTTCTGGTTCGCTTCGCTCCGCTCGCAATGACGAAGCATCTGGCGGTCGAGAAGTCTCGGTCTTCGGTCGGCTTCAGCTCACCTCGCCAACCAGCCGCCGTCGACCGGAATGACGGTGCCGGTGACATAGCCGGAGGCCGGCGACGCCAGGAACAGCGCGGCGGTGGCCATGTCTCCGGGCAGGCCCCAGCGGCCGGCCGGGATGCGGTCGAGGATCTGGCGCTGTCGCACCGGGTCGGCCCTGAGCGCGGCGGTGTTGTCCGTCTCCATATATCCGGGCGCGATGGCGTTGACCGTGATGCCGCGACCGGCTAGTTCGTTGGCTAACAATTTTGTTAGCCCGGCAACTCCGTGCTTCGACGCGGTGTAGGACGGCACGCGGATGCCGCCCTGGAACGACAGCAGCGAGGCGATCGAGATGATGCGGCCCGCCGCGCCGCGGGCGACCATCGAGGCCGCCACCGCCTGACTGAGGAAGAACAGCGATTTCAGGTTCACCGTCATCACCTGATCCCAATCCTGTTCCGAGAACTCCAGGACGTCGTTGCGGCGGATGATGCCGGAATTGTTGACGAGGATGTCGATGGCGCCGAAGTCCGCCTCGATCCCGGCGATCAGCGCCTTGAAGTCGTGCGGCTCCGACAGATCGGCGGTCACGGCCTTGAAACGGCGGCCGAGCCCGGTGATGCGGGCTTCGGCCTCGGGCATCGGCGACGACCCCAGCCCGACGATGTCGGCCCCGGCCTCTGCCAGGGCTTCGGCGATCCCCAGGCCGAGACCGGTCCGGCAGCCGGTGACGAGCGCAGTCCTGCCGGTCAGATCGAACAGGCCGGCGCCGCTCACTTCAGCTCTCCCATGGGGATGTGGTCCATGTCGGCAAACGACTGGTTGTCGCCGGCCATCGCCCAGATGAAGGCATAGGACGACGTGCCGGCGCCGGAGTGGATCGACCACGGCGGCGAGAGGACGACCTGTTCGTTGCGCACGATGAGGTGCTGCGTCGCCTGCGGCCGCCCCATCAGGTGCACGACGAAGGCGTCCTGCGGCAGTTCGAAGTAGAGGTAGGCTTCCATACGTCGGTCATGCGTGTGCGCCGGCATGGTGTTCCAGATCGAGCCGGTGTCGAGCCGTGTCAGCCCCATCACCAATTGGCAGGTCGGCAGCAGGCCGGGGTGGAAATACTTGAAGATGGTGCGGGCGTTCGCCGTCGCCTGACTGCCGAGCGGCTGTGGCGAGGCTTCGGCAAGCGTGATCTTTCTCGCCGGATGGGCGGCATGCGCCGGGGCGGAAGCGCCGTAGAGCTTGGCCGGATTGGCGGCATCGAGGCTCTCGAAGCTCACGCTCTTAGTGCCCTGGCCGAGATAGAGCGCCTCCTGGAAGGCCAGGTCGTACGGCGTGCCATCGGCGACGATCCTGGCCGGACCGCCGATGTTGATGAAGCCGGCCTCGCGGCGTTCGAGGAAATACGCGGCGCCGACCGGCCGTGCCTCGGCTTCGCCCAACGACAGGACGGCGGTCGTCGGCACGATACCGAGGACGACGAGCCGGTCGTAGTGGGTCAGCGTCGCGGTGATGCGGCCCGGGTTGAACAGCGACTCGATGAGGAAGTGCCGACGCAACTCCTCGGTGCCGAGCGTCTCGGTCTGGGCATAGTGCAGGGCGTGACGGATATCCACGGGTTCAGTCCTTTCAGTCAGAGGGTTGGCGCGACGATCCGCTGGCGCGGCGCCGGTCGGATCGCGCATTCGGCTCAGGCGAAGAGATCGGCGAATTGCGCCTCGATATCGGGCAGCGCGCGCAGGATCTCCTCGAGATGTTGGTGCATCGCTACTTCGGCGGCCTGCGGATCATGCGCGTCGATGGCGGCGATGATCGCGCGGTGCTGGCGAACCAGCAGCGGCGTCGATGTGGGCAGCGTCAGGTGGCAGACGCGGTCCATATGCGCCTTGATGTCGTCGATGACGTCCCAGGCGACCGGGAAGCCGGCGCCTTCGGCCAGCAACCGGTGGAAGTTCTCATCGGCGCGCTGGAACTGGTAGTGGGCGCCGCTGTCGGACAGCGTCTCCTGGGCCACCAGCACATGCTCGATCTTATCGCGGACGGCCGCATCGAAGCATGTTGCCGCAGCGCGCGCCACCGCCACTTCCAGCGATTCGCGCACGAAGCGCGCCTGGCGCATCTTCTCGGCCGAGATCTTCACCACGAAGGTGCCGCGGCGATGGTGGATCTCGACGAATTCGGCGCGGGCGAGCGAGATGAAGGCCTCGCGCACCGGCTGGCGCGATACGCCGTAGCGTTCCGCCAGTTCCTTTTCCGACAGCGAAGTGCCCGGCTTCAACTCAAGCGTCACGATCGCCTTGCGGATCGCGCGCTCGATCCGCTTGGCCGCGGTCTCCTGGGGCGAGCTGCCGAGATCGCCTTCGACCGCCGCCATCGATGCATTCGGCACCGTCATCCGTATTTGACCCAATTTGCGTTTTGATCCAGATCCGAGTTCCAAGGTGGTAAAGTGGTAAGGCCAATCTCCGCTGGAATTATCACTCGGGGTCTGCCATACCATACCAACGGGCCCAGAGGGAATAGCGTACCATACCAGACTGACTGCGGATCTGCGGATCTGATAAGACGCCAAATTGGTCCTCTAGAGCATCGGACCCGGAAGTGGGAACCGGTTCCGGGCTGATTCCGATGCTCAAACAAAGAGATAGAGCGGCGGTCCGATTCCAATTGGTCGGCCGGTGCTCTAGAAAACACGAACGGTCGAACATGCGGCTGACTGACGCCGAGGTAGAAACGATCGCCCAGAGCTTCCTGGCCGCCAGATATGGGGCCAGGGTGCTTGAGTCCTTCCCGCTTCGCCTGCCGGAGACGCTGGCCGACGGCTATCGCGTGCAAGAGCGCACGATTGCTCTCGACGGACGGCCGATCGTCGGCTGGAAAGTGGCGATGATCCGACCGGACTTGCGACCGGCGCTCGGATCCGACCGGATCTGCGGGCCGATCTTTGCCGGACCGGTGCATCGCCTGCCCGAGGGCGGGGCCGCGACGGTCGGCATCCACGCCGGGGGGTTCGCGGCGCTCGAAGCGGAATTCGCCGCGGTGTTTGCGTGCGATCTCGAGCCCGATGCCAACGGCTTCACGCCCGCGACGATCGCCGCCGCGCTGTCCGGCCTCCATGCCGGTGCGGAAATCGCTTCAAGCCCATTGCCGAGCCTCAACGACATCGGTCCGTTGGCGGTCATCTGCGATCAGGGCAACAATTCTGGCGGCGTGGTCGGGCCGGAACTGCCGGATTGGCAGACGGCGGCGCCCGCCAGTCTGACGTCCAAGGTCTTCATCGACGGCGCCATTGTCGGCGAGGGCTCGGCCGCAGTCATCCCGGGCGGTCCGCTCGGGTCGTTGCGGTTCCTTGCGGAACATCTCGCCGGCCGCGGACGTCGCTTGAAGGCCGGCGATATCGTGCTCACCGGCATGACCACCGGTGCGCACACCGTCGTGCCCGGTTCGACGGGCCGAATCCAGTTCTCAGGTGTAGCCGATTGCGACCTCAGCGTGGTCGCCTTCGGTCCGACGGGTCCGTGAAGGGTGTTGCGGACCTGATGCTTTCCATGCGCCCAGCATGACGTCAGTGGAGGAAATTGACATGAACTTCGGCAGGAAACTCGTCCTGGGGGCCGTCACCGGCGCCCTTTCTCTCGGTCTGGCGCAAGTCGCGCAGGCACGTGAATTCCGTGCGGCCGACGTGCAGCCGCCGGATTATCCGACCGTCAAAGCCATGCTGTATATGAGCGATGAGATCGCCAAGGCGACCAACGGCAAATATACCATCAAAGTCTATCCGTCGTCGCAGCTCGGCTCGGAAAAGGACACGATCGAGCAGATCAAGCTCGGCGCGATCGAATTCCTGCGCGTCAACTCCGGCACGCTCAACACCATCTGTCCGGCGATGAACATCCCGGTGCTGCCGTTCGTCTTCCGTGACGTCGACCATTTGCACAAGGTGCTTGACGGTCCGATCGGCGACGCACTGCTCGCCGACTGCGACGCGCACGGCATGGTCGGCCTGGCCTTCTACGATTCCGGTGCACGCTCATTCTACACCACCAAGCCGGTCCGTTCGCTCGCCGACTTGAAGGGCATGAAGATTCGCGTGCAGCAGTCCGACCTGTGGGTGGCGATGGTGAAGCTGCTCGGCGCCAACGCGACGCCGATGCCGTACGGCGAAGTCTTCACCGGGCTGAAGACTGGCCTGATCGACGGTGCCGAGAACAACTGGCCGAGCTACCAGACCACGCATTCTTATGAAGTGGCCAAGTACTATACGCTTGACGAACACTCGATGGCCCCGGAAGTGCTGTTGATGTCGAAGAAGGCGTTCGACTCCTTGACGCCCGACGAGCAGAAGATCTTCCGCAAGGCAGCCAAGGACTCCGTCCCCTTCATGCGCAAGCTGTGGAGCGATCTCGAAGCTCAGTCGAAGGAGATCGTCACCAAGGCCGGCGCCGAAGTGATCACGGTCGACAAGGCGCCGTTCCAGGCGGCGATGAAGCCGCTGTACGACCAGTTCCTGACCGACCCCAAGCTCAAGACCATGCTGCAGCAGATCATCGACACCAAGTGAACCCAGTCGCAAGACTGGCTGGCATCGCGGGCGGCCGGATCCGGCCGCTCCGATAGCCGAACAGCTAACCAGCCGGGGGAAGCGCGTGCTCCCCCCGGGTCCGGCGCGGCAGACAATCGGCGTCGTTGGCGGCGCCGATGGTCTGGCCGAGACGTCGGCCGGGGCGTCGCTTGCAAGCGCGCCCAGGGACCCAGAGGAAGCGTCAGTCGATCCGAGCCGGGCCGTCGCAACGCCTGCCGATCGTCCACAACAAAGACAATACGATGGAGATCCACAGATGGATGCGAACCAGCTGGCTCCGACCCCACCGCGCAAGCGGACGACCGACGTCGAGGGGGCCTTAGGCGCCTATTTCCGTTTCCACGCCCGCTTGTCTCGCATCTGCCTGCAGCTCGCCGTGTTCGGGCTCATGGTCATCCTCGCGGCGGTGCTCTACCAGATCTGGGGCCGCTACGTGATGAACTCGTCGCCGACCTGGACCGAGATCCTGGCCCTGGTCGTCGTGCTCTACGTCACCTGTTTCGCCGCCGCCGTCGGCGTACGGGACGGCCGCCACATCGGCATGGAGTCGCTGCTGTTGTTTGCGCCGCCGCGATTCCGCATGGCGGCCGACCTGATCGTCTACCTCGGCATGATCGCCTTCGGCGGCTTCATGGCCTACGGCGCGGCGGTGCTGACCGACGCCATGTGGGAATACGTCAACCCCGGTCTGCCGATCTCGCAGGGTTGGTCGTATGTGCCGCTCGTCCTCGGCGGCATCCTGATCATCGTCTTCGCCATCGAGCGCATCGTCGCCCGCGTCAATAATCTGGAGATCGTTCCGTCATGGCACTGACCATTCTCTGCGTGACCTTCGTTCTCGGATTAGTGGTCGGCATGCCCGTGGTCTTCGCCATCGGTCTCTCTTCGCTCGCCACCGTCATCTACGAAGGATTGCCGATCGCGGTCGTGTTCCAGCGCATGGCCGCCGGCATGAACGTCTTCGCCTTCCTCACCATTCCGTTCTTCATCTTCACCGGCGAACTGATGATGTACGGCGGCATCGCCGACCGCATCATCCGCTGCTCCAAGGCCATGGTCGGTCACGTGCGCGGCGGTCTCGGCATGACCAACGTGGTGGCCTGCACCATGTTCGGCGGCGTCTCCGGTTCGCCGGTGGCCGACGTCTCGGCCATGGGCTCGGCGCTGATCCCGCTGATGAAGAAGGAAGGCATCGACGCCGACTACGCCGTCAACGTCACCACCTATTCCTCGCTCGTCGGCGCGCTGATGCCGACCAGCCACAACATGATCATCTATTCGCTCGCCGCCGGCGGCATAGTGTCGATGAACTCGCTCATCATGGCGGGCGCCGTCCCGGCCGCGATGCTGTCGGTCGCCAACCTGCTGGCCGCCTATTTCGTCGCTCGCGGCCGCAACTATCCGCGCGGGGCATTCCCCGGCTGGCACGAAGTGGCGGTGAGCCTGGCGATCGCGCTGCCCGGCCTGTTCATCATGGTGATCATCGTCGGCGGCATCCTGTCCGGCATCTTCACGGCGGCGGAAGCCGGCGCGGTGGCCGTGCTCTACGCCCTGCTGCTGACCACCTTCGTCTATCGCAGCCTGTCCTGGCAGAACTTCCTCAAAGCCGCGGCGAAGGCCTGCAAGACCACCGGCATCGTGCTGCTGCTGGTCGGCATTTCGACGATGTTCGGCTATCTGATGAGCATCTACAGCGTCGCCGACAAGGCCGGCGAGTTCCTGTCCTCGATCTCGACGACGCCCTGGGTGATCTTCATCCTGGTCGACATCGCGCTGTTCATCTTCGGCATCTTCCTCGACATGGCGGCGCATATCCTCGTCTGCACGCCGATCTTCCTGCCGATCGTCATGCACTACGGCATGAACCCAGTGCAGTTCGGCATCATCGTGCTGTTGAACTGCACCATCGGTCTCAACACCCCGCCGGTCGGCGCCGCCTTCTATCTCGGCTGCGCTATTGGCGAAGTGTCGGTGTCGAAGGTCGTGAAGTCCATCTGGCCGTTCATGACAGCGTTGTGGATCACTCTCCTCATCGTCACGCTGGTGCCGGAAACCTCGATGTTCGTGCATGATATGTTCGTGAAGTGAGCTGACCGCGGGGCGCCGATCGCCCCGATGATTTCGGCGAAAGCCGGCTGCGTCGCCGCGGCCGGCTTTTTCGCGTCGGACCCCACGGATCGCCGACGCCGGTGGCCGGTTGGCAGCCGGAACGGCGCGCGACGCTGCTGGAGCGGGACGGCGGCCAGTGTGGGCGGCGGTTGTGCTGGAGTGCCATGCCGTCACATGGCAATACGCGACAGCTGAATCAGCACCCCAGGATATTGATGGAGCCGTGATCCGGCTCTCACTTTTTGATGTCGATCGCGTTCGTGAGCCTGCATCGGAGCGGGTCCAAACGTACGAACGCGATCCAGGAAAGAATCGATCATTCAAATATAAATATCAGTCGCGTTTGAAGCCTACTCCCGCCAATTTCGACAGCTTGCGCGCGGTCTCCACCAGGAGAAGGATCGTGCTGGAAATGTCTGGGGCAGTGGGCGAATTGATGAGCGTGATATAGGGAATGGTGAGCGCTGCGATGGCACGTGCGTCCGGATCGAGGATCGGCGCCGAGAGATTGATGACCCCCGCCGTCTGGGCGCTCGGCATCATTTCATAGCCCCGGCTGCCGATCTGCTCGAACCGCGCCAGCAATTCGGGCGTCAGCGGGGCGTGATCGCCGGTGCCGGCGTTCTCTTCGATCATGCGGTCCCGTTCTTCGGCCGGGCGGAAGGCCAGCAGCACATGTCCCGAACCGGTATCGAACAGGCTGAGGTGCGAGCCGACGCGCAACGAGATGCCCCAGTAGCCGGGCGCCTCCTGCTGGGCGATCACCACGGCATGCCCGCGATCGAACACCACCAGCTGGTTCGCCTGGCGGGATTGTTCGGCGAGTTCGCGCATCGGCGTGACGGCGAAGGAGACCAGGCGGCGCACCGGGGCGTGCTGCTGGGCCAGCCCGAACAGTTTCAGCGTCAAGGCGAACCGGTCACCGTCGAGGCGGTTGACGTAGCCGCGCTTCACCAGCCGGTCGAGCATCCGGTAGAATTCGTTCGGGCTGCGCTGCAGCTGCTTGGCGATCTCGGCCTGGGTGAGGCCGCCGTCGACGCCGGCAAGCAGTTCGAGGATATCGAGGCCCTTGTCGAGTGCCGGCGCCCGGTAGCGGTCGTTATCGTCGTCACCCAAGCCGTCACCTCATATGAACGATCATATTCATATACGCATGATCGACCGGCAACAACGGCTTGGCTTGACGTCGGACACCGGTTTGGTTTGTATATATAAATGAAAGGCTCAATGGTAAGTATACCGTTGGGCGTCGAGGGGGGACGTGCTGTCGACGCTTCCGGCAGCCGTTGCCGCCGACCGCAGCCGACCAGCCTACCGGCAGGCGCCGGCCGATGACCACCTGACGTCTGCAAGAAGGACCCTGACATGTCTCTGCCCCTCGCATCGCAACGCGTGCTGGTGACCGCCGCCGGACAGGGCATCGGCCGGGCGAGTGCGCTTGCCTTGGCCCGCGCCGGTGCCGACGTGCTGGCAACCGACATCAATGCGGACGCTTTGACGTCGCTGGCGCAGACGGCGAACATCCGCACCGCGCTGCTCGACGTGCTGAAGGACGAGCCTGTCGCTGCACTCGCCGCCGCCGAGGCGCCGTTCGACGTGCTGTTCAATTGTGCCGGTTTCGTCCACGCCGGCACGGTCCTGGAGATGAGCGATAGCGATCTGGATTTCGCCTTCGAACTCAACGTCAAGGCGATGGTGCGCGTGACGAGGGCGGTGCTGCCGGGCATGCTCGAACACGGCGGCGGCACGATCATCAACATGGCCTCGGTGGCATCCAGCCAGAAGGGCGTGCCCAACCGTTGTGCCTATTCGATAACCAAGGCCGCGGTCATCGGCTTCACCAAGTCGATCGCCGCCGACTACATATCGAAGGGCATCCGCTGCAACGCCATCTGTCCAGGCACCGTCGAAAGTCCGTCGCTGCAGGAGCGCATGAAGGCGCAGAGCGGCGACTACGAAGCGACGCGGGCAGCCTTCATCGCCCGCCAGCCGATGGGGCGCATCGGTACGCCCGAGGAAATCGCCGATCTCGCCGTCTATCTGGCCGGCGCCACCTATACGACCGGGCAGGCCTACGCCATCGACGGCGGCTGGACCATCTGAGCGACGGAACGCCCGACGTCGCGCCGGGCTGCCTGGCCGTGAAGGCGACGGATCGCCGCCTGCCGTGTCGCACCGTGATTTCATTTGGTGCTACATGAGGTTCAGCGAGACCGTCGAACCGCGTGAACCGTGAGGCAAGCCATGCGCGCGATGTACTACGAGGCCTTCGGAGCGACACCCGACATCCGCAACGTCCCGGACCCGACCCCTAGCCCCGGCGGCGTAGTCGTCAAGGTGGAGGCGACCGGATTGTGCCGCAGCGACTGGCACGGCTGGATGGGGCACGATCCCGACATCAAGCTGCCGCACGTGCCCGGCCATGAACTCGCCGGGGTGATCGTCGCACTCGGATCGGCGGTCAGGCATTTTCGGCAGGGACAGCGCGTCACCGTGCCGTTCGTCGCCGGCTGCGGCCATTGCGCCGAATGCCGCTCGGGCAACCAACAGGTCTGCGAGGCACAATTCCAGCCGGGATTCACCCACTGGGGATCATTTGCCGAATTTGTCGCCATCGATCATGCCGACCACAATCTGGTCGAGCTGCCGGAGGCGATCGACTTTTGCACGGCGGCAAGCCTCGGCTGCCGGTTCGCCACGTCGTTTCGCGCCGTCGTCGATCAGGGACGCACGACCGGCGGCGAATGGGTGGCCGTTCATGGCTGCGGCGGCGTCGGCCTGTCGGCGATCCAGATCGCGGCCGCACTCGGCGCCATGCCGGTTGCCATCGACATCGCCGAGGACAAGCTGGATTTCGCCCGCGAAATCGGCGCCGTCGCAACGGTGAACGCGCGCCAGACGCCAGATGTCGTCGGCGCGATCAGGGACATCACCACCGGCGGCGCTCACGTGTCGATCGACGCCTTGGGGTCGCCGACGACGTGCTTCAATTCGATCGCCTGTCTCAGGCGCCGTGGCCGTCACGTGCAGGTTGGGTTGATGCTGGCCGAGAACGCCGAGCCGAAGATCCCGATGGCGCGGGTGATCGCGCACGAGTTGGAGATTTACGGCAGCCACGGCATGCAGGCCTGGCGCTACGACGCGATGCTGCAGATGATTGCCGTGGGCAGGCTGGCGCCCGGCCGGCTGATCGGCCGGCACATCCGCCTCGACGAGGCCGTCCCGGCGCTGGTCGGGCTGGATCGTTCGACCGATATCGGCATCAGCGTCATCACCAGGTTCTGACCCGGAGGCGTCGTCTCGTCTGCTGCTACAGCCGGCGGCATCCAGCAAGGACGGATCAAGCGGTCGACAGCCAAGTCTGCCTGACCTGCAACGGCCCGCGCAGGTGCCGGGTAAGCATCCGTCATCGTCAACCCGCACCGGTACCGGCTCGCCAGTCGGCAGCGAAGGCGCGAGTTCAAGATTGGTCAGATCGGACCCGTCTGAGTGTCGGGCGAAAGGCGGGGTGTTCGGTGCGCGAGGCGCCTTGCCCCGGCCCGTGCCGAAGGTGGGTAGCGAGCGGTGACGGGTCGGTATCGACGTCGCACCAGGCGCGGATGGTGTCGAAGTGCATCGGTTCGTCGTCAACCCACAGGGCGTAGGTGATGCCGTGCAGCAGCGGCTCGATGCCGTAGCGCAGGCCGGACAGCGACGCGCCGCTGTGCGCGTTGGAGGCCGTGGCACCGTAGTTGAAGCAGTAGATGTTGTTGAGTACCGGCGTTTTCCCAGGGGTTCTCTCGACGAATGACAAGTCCCTGTCGAGGTATGGATAGGTCATGAGCCAGGGATCGGCCATCTCCTCGGGCGGGGTATAGACGTCTGCCCAGGTGGCGATGTTGTCGGCGAAGGCCGCGAGTTCCGGCCGGTTGCGCGGATCCATGGAAAATCCACAGCCGATGAACAGATGATCGAAAGTTTCGACCGTTCCATCGGTCGCCGTGACTTCGATAGCGCCGGCCAGCATGCGCGCATCTTGCCAGGATGCGCCGACGTGCAGGGTGAAGTTGTCGAAGGCGGCGCAGCGATCGACGCCGTCCTGGGTCGGCGGCTGGCCGAAGGTGAAGATCGTGCGCATCCAGCGCCACTTGTCGGCATCCGACATCGAGGCGTAGTGGCGCAGGAATCCGGCCTTTTCGGTGTAGCGGAACGGGTTGGCGGTCAGGATCTGACCGCGCCGCATGTACATGGTCACGCTGGCGGCCCCGAGTTCGAGCAGGTCCGCGGCGCGATCCCACGCTGTCGCTCCGGCGCCGAGCACGGCTATCTTGCGGTTTCGCCAGTCGAAGCTGTCGACGTCAGCGGTGCAGAGCGTGTAGGCGCCTGCCGGCAGCTTGTCGCGCAGGAACGGCGGCACATACCAATCGCCCATGCCTTCGAGGCCCGTGGCCAGGACAACCTTGCGAGCCCACAGCGACTCCTGGCCGTTGATGGTCAGCTCGACAAGGCCGTCGGCATCCGCGAACGCCGTGACGCGCGCGTCGTTGCGCACCGGCAGGTCCAGCGCCTGCCGATACCAGTCGAGATACGCCTGCCAGGCTTGCCGCGGCCACTTGTCGAGCGCCTGCCAGCCGGCTTCGCCAAACACGGCTTCATACCAGCTGCGCGGAGCGAGCGAGGGAATGCCGAGATCCGGACCCGTCACATGCTTGGGCGAGCGCAGCGTCCACATGCGGGAATACGTGGTCCACGGACCTTCGCGTCCGCGCGGCGCACCGTCGAGCACGATGACGTTGTCGACGCGTTCGCGCCTGAGCCCGAACGCGAGCGTGAGACCGCATTGGCCGCCGCCGACGATGGCGACGTCGTAGACATGAGCACCATTGGGTCCGATGCGCGGCAGCACCCAGGGATCCTTCGGATAGCTGAGAATCTCCATGTCGTGGCGCACCCGTTCGGTCAGGGCATCGAGCCGCTCTCGGGCATCCGGCAGCGGCGGCAACACGGCGGGCGGCTTCAGCCCCTGGCGCAGGTCGGCGTGATCGGGCTCGAGCTGGCGAGACAATGCGCTGGCATACTGGTCCAATTCCGCGCGTGCAGACTGCAAATCCAACGGAGCCTCCGATGAAGAACGGCGGTGCGTGAAGAATGGCTCGACAAGACATTCTTTGTAGAATATCACGAAGCATCTTTAAGGTCGAGAGGTGCGACGATGGGTGACAGGATCCTTTGGGCGCGACAGGAAACCACAACCAAGACCTGGGTGCATCCCGGGCAGGAATTCAGCCACCGTCTGATCACGCGAAAGAAGCAGGGGTCGTCGATGTCGTTCCACATCACGACGTACATGCCGAACTTCGACGTGATGGTGGAAGGTGACGGACTACACGAGGTGATCCTCTATTGTCTGCACGGCTGGTCGCGCCAGATCATCGAGGCGACCGGCGAGGAGCGGATCTTCCGGCCCGGCGACGCGATGTATCTGCCCAAGACCTATCGCTACCGGCACATCATCGGCGACGCCGGACTGGTCATCGCGGTTTGCGCCAATCCCAGCAAGGAAGACGGCGACATGTGAGCGACGGGCGCGGTGCCGCACGTGCGCCCAAGCTCTCAGACTGCCGGACCGGCCGTTTCGCGCACGAGATCGATGCGGCCGGCCTCGGTGCGGCCGACGCGATAGCGCGTGTTGGCGCGCGGATGGCCGGCGGTGGAAATATCCAGCACCGACACCAGCCCCGGCGATGCAGCGACGACGTCGGCGGTGGCGTTGACGATGGTATTGGCGGCGCCGAACAGCGACAGGGCGGCCGGCCGCAGCGCCGCTCGGATATGGTGGGCGCCTTCGATGTCGATGGTATCGGCCGGCTCGATGCCGAAGCGTTCGGGCTGGTAGTACATGATCAGGCGCATGGTGATGACGGCAACGCCATCGTGCAGCGCCGAGCCCGACTGGATGATGCCGACGACGTGGCCGGGCGGGATCATGCCGAGCGTCTCAGTGCCGGAATCGACCGGGAACGCCGCCGTCTCGGTGTCCCAGGCCTCGATGATCGTGTCGATCTCCATGCCCAGATGTTCGGCGAGCTTCACCATCGATTCCGGCATGCCCATGTGGCCGACGATGCGGCCCGAGGCGATCTTTTGCCGGAACTCGTCCGGCGGCAGCCCGTAGCCGACATGATCGATATCGCCCGGGCCAGTTCCAGTGACGTCGATGGCGCGGGTGATGGCGATGCGCCGCACGCCGCAGGTCGCCCGTGCCAGTGCCAGCGGCACCGCATCGAAGCTGAATCCCGGATTGATGCCGACGCCGCAGACCGAGACGCCGGCCGCGCGCGCCGCGGCATCGAGGCGTTCGGCAAAGGCTGCATGGCGCAGCTGCGGGTAGAACATCGCCTCGGAGGCCGAGATGACATTGAGCCCGGCGGCAATCGCCTGCGCGAGCTGCCCCTCGATGCGTTCCGGCGCGGATTCGGTCAGGTGATACATCAGCTTCGCGGCGCCTGGCGCGTCGCCGAGCGCTTCGGCAAGGCTCGCACGCACCACGACATCGCCGGCGCCAGCGCACGCAGGGTGGAGCGCAGACAGCTTGCTCCCGACAAGCTCGGGATCGTGGTCTACCGCGCCGACGACGCGGATCAGCGGATAGCCGGAGGACAGGCAGCGCATGACGAGCGAGCCGAGCGACCCGAGGCCGAACAGGATTACCCCGGTTGGTTCGGTGGAATACGGCGACATGACGGAACCTCCGGGTATCGGGCGTGAAGCGGCAGCTGGGACTCAAATGTCAAATTCGCTCCACTAGTTGAGGACAGCTTCGAGGAAGCGCTTGGAGCGCTCATGCCGCGGGCAGCTGAAGAAGTCGGCAGCCGTTGCCTCTTCAACGACCTCGCCGCCATCCATGAACAGGATGCGGTCCGCCACCTGACGCGCGAAGCCCATTTCATGGGTTGCCACCAGCATGGTCATGCCGCTTGCCGCGACATCTTCGAGCACCTTCAGCACCTCGCCGACGAGTTCCGGATCGAGCGCCGACGTCGGTTCGTCGAACAGCATCACATCGGGACGCATGGCGAGCGCGCGGGCGATGGCGACTCGCTGGCGCTGTCCGCCCGACAGGTGGTCGGGGAATGCGGTCAGCTTGGCACCGAGGCCGACGCGATTCAGCAGGGCGGCGCTGCGCCCGCCGGCCTCGAGTGCTGAAAGCCCCTGGACCCGCATCAAGCCCTCGGCGACGTTTTCGATCGCCATGCGATGCGGCCAGAGATTGAAATGCTGGAACACCATGCCGACGCGTTTGCGCAAGTTGGTCAGTTGGGTCCCGGTGACCGCCTTGTCCGAAGCGCCGAACGTCAGGTCGAAGCGGGCGTGCTGGGCCTCGATGGACAGTCGGCCGGAATCGGGAACTTCTAGGAGGTTGATCGACCGCAGCAACGTCGATTTGCCCGATCCGCTCGGGCCGAGGAGGCAGATCACCTCGCCTTCGCGAACCGACAAGTTGATGCCGTTCAGCGCCCTGACGCTGCCGAAGGATTTGTGCAGCGCCGCGATCTCCAGCACCTTGCGGGAGCGGTCCGGCGTCCGGTTGACGAGCGATATGGGCTGGACTTCGGCGGTGCCTTCGGAACTGAGGCCGTAGCGGGCGAGGCGGCGGCGCGACGGTCGCTGCTTTTCGTAGGCGAGCGAATATTCCATCCGCAGCTGCAGCAGTGCCAGCACCGAGGTCAGCCCAAGGTAAATGGCACCGGTGACGATCAGCGCTTCCAGAGCGCGGAACGTGTTGGAGTAGATGAAGGTCGTCGTCAGCAGCAACTCGCGCACCGTAACGACCGATGCCAGCGACGTACTCTTCACATGGCTGATGAAATTGCTCATGTACGGCGGAGCGATGATGCGGATGGCCTGCGGCAGCACGATGCGGCGCAGAATGGTCGCGAAGTTCATGCCGACAGCGCGTGCCGCCTCGATCTGGCCGCCGGCCACGGCCTGCAGTCCCGCGCGCAAGATCTCGGCGTTATAGGCCGACGAGGTGATGGAGAAGGCGATGATCGCGGCGGGGATCGGTTCCAGCGAGATGCCGATATTCGGCAAGCCGAAATAGATCAGGAACAGGTGGATGAGCGGCGGGGTGCCGCGCGCGATCCATATGTAGAGAAACGCCGGCCAGCGCAGGAAGAAGACGGGCGACATGCGCGCCAGTGCCAGCATGAAGCCGAAAAATGTCCCGACGAGTTGCGACACCACGGCCAAGAACACCGTCATCAGCGTTGCATCAAAAAGCAGCGGCGCGTACGGGCGAATGGAAGAAAAATCCAGCATGCGCGAGGGATTCCCTTCGGACGGAACAGGCAGCCGTCGCCGGAAGCACAGTCCAGGCCACTCGTGGAGCCGGATGCGTTCGGACGCCGGATCGCCGCTGCAAGCGTTTGGTGCAGCGCTCATTCGGAGCCGAGGCGGATCCGCAGCGCGGGTCCATTCGACATCAGCGCGTGCAACTCATCGAATCTGCAGCCGAGGGAGGACGCCGCACCGCGACGCTCCCGGTCGGTTCGATGCTTCGACGTTCGGTTGCCGGGCTGGGCGATCCGTCGGCTGCCGATCCCGGCTCGTGGCCGCAACAACCGTCAAGTCCGGTTTGCTGCGATCAATTGAACTTGGCGTCCTGACCGATCGGCGGCAGGGCCTGGTCATAGGCGTCGAGATCGAAGCTCTTCTTCGCCATGGCATTCAGCGTGCCATCCTTGCGCATGTCGCTGATGATCTTGTCCACGGCTGCTTTCATCTCGGCCGACGAGCCCTTGGTCATCGGATAGCCGACAAGATTGACCTTGTAGGGCTTGCCGACGATCTTGGCGATGCCCGGACGGTCCTTCATGAACTCGGCCGCCTGCTTGTCACCGACGATCGCCACCTCGACCCGGCCGGCGATGAAATCGGCAAACAGTTCGGCGACGCCCGGATAGACGCGCAGGTCCTTGAAGCCGCCGATGGCGCGCACCACGTCCTCGCCGTCCGCGCCGATGCAGGCGCCGACGACTTTGCCGTTGATATCGGTCGGGCCGGAAACGTCGGTCGTCTTGGACGGCACCATGGCGATGATGGCGGTCCGCGAATAGGGCACCGAGAAATCGAAGGCTTCGGTTCTGGCTTTGGTGATGTTCACGCCCGAACAGATCATGTCGGTCCGTCCGGAGGTGACGGACGGCAGCAGGCCTTCCCAGGCGAGCATGCCGAGATCGAGCTTCACGCCGAGCTTCTGCGCGATGACGTTGCACATGTCGACCTCGAAGCCGACCGGCTTGCCCGAGACATCCATGTAGACGTTCGGCCGGTCATTGCCGGTGGTGAGAGCGTGCATCACGCCGGTCTTCTTGATGGCTTGCAGATCGGCAGCATGGGCCTGGGTGGCCAACAGCGATGCGGTGAGGACCATGAAGATGATGTGCTTGAGACGCTTAAGCATGACTGGCTCCCCAATTCTGTCGAACGTGATGTCGCTTCCCTCCCGTCCCGGATCCCTGATGCGGCCTTCAGGCGTCCTGAGTTGCCGGAACTGGCGAACTATCTGATAATATCAGTTGAAATGTCAACTAATATATTTATATTCGCTGGCGGCTGCGGGCCGCAGTGTCCGGTAGTCCGAAGCCGACATTTGCATTGCGTTCCCGGCTCGTCCGACGGCAAATGCCCGAACCGCATAAAGCCGATACCAATCGGAATATGATACGGTTTTCGAGTTGGCGTCGGAGATCGTGCGGGTCCGCGCGTAGGACCCGGGCGTCAAATTCGCTCCACTTGTCGCGATCGGAGGGGAAGCCACCATGTATTTCATCTCCTCGACCTATGCGGTCGCCAAGGACCGGATCGAGGCGCTGCTGCCCGCGCACCGGGCATGGCTCGACCGTCACTATGCGGCTGGTGATTTCCTGATGTCCGGACGGCTTGATCCGCCGACCGGTGGGTTCATGCTGGCGCGAGCAATGCCGCGAAGCGATCTGGAACGCCTGCTCGAAAGTGACCCGTTCCGCCAGCAAGGCTGCCTGACGCATCAGATCCAGGCGCTCGTTCCGCTGCGGGTGCACGAGACATGGCCACCGCTCGAGACTCTCGCATGATGGATGCCGCCATCGTGGGCTACGGCACGCTTGGCCGGGCGATTCATCGTGTGCTGGCGCAATCCTCAGCGGCGCGGCTTTCGGTCGTCGTCGATTGCGCTCCCGCGCTTGTCGGGGTGCCTGCCGTCGCCGACCTCGGGCCGCCGGGGCCGGCGATCGTTGCGGCGCTGCCGCCGGCAACGGTGCCGACCGTGCTGTTTCATGCGACCGGATCGGATCCGGACGCGGTGACGCACGAGATCCTTGCCGCCGTGCGCTCCGGCTACCATGTGATTTCCGCGGCTGAATGGCTGTTTCATCCGTGGATGCGGTACGCCGAGCGGGCCGACGAGATCGACCGGGCAGCGCGTGTGGCGGGCGTGACGGTGCTCGGTTGCGGCATCAATCCGGGCTTCTGCTTCGAAAGCCTGCCGGTGCTCATCGCCCGAACCATCGGCCGCATCGACAGCGTCGAGATCCTTCGCGTTTCCGACGTCAGCGGTATCGGGCCGTCCGACTTTGCCCATCTCGGTTTCGGGCTGACGCCGGACCAATTCGCGGCCGGCGTCCTGGACGGCCATATCGTCGGCCACATGGGGTTTCCGGAGTCGGTAGCGGCGCTTGGTGAATGCGTCGGCCTGTCGATCGACGCCATTTCCGATCGCCTCGCGCCGATCCCGGCAGGCGCACCGATCCAGCTTGCGCACCGCCTCGTCGCAGCCGGCGAAGTCGCGGGACTTGTGCAGACCGCGATCGGCTATCGCGACGATGCGACGCCGATCCGCATGGTGCTCGAAATGTATCTCGACCCCGTCTCTGCAGGGCGGACGCCGTGCGAGCGCGTCCGGCTCGCCGGCAGCCGGACCGTTCAGGTCTCGGTTGAACCGGGATCGCCGGCGGTCGCGGGCGCTGCGGCGATGATGGTCGAGGCGGCGCATGCGGTCGCAGCCTGCGCGCCGGCTGCCGGGCTCATCAGTCTGTTCGACTTGCCGGCAGGTGGCGGACGATTGACGCGCCATCTGAAGGCGGTCGCCGAACAGCGCGATGGCTCCGGCACGCGTATCGACCTTGCCGCTGTACCATTCGCTGAACTCTGACCGTCAGGACGAGGACCCCCTATGCTGTTGGCCGAAAATACACGTGGCGTCTTTCCGATCTCGGCGACGCCGTTCACCGACGGCGGCGCGCTCGACCTTGCCAGCACCGAAACGCTCGTCGATTTCTATCTGGCGCGCGGGGCGTCTGGGCTGACCATCCTCGGGATGATGGGGGAGGCGACCAAACTCGCCCCGGCGGAAGCATCCGCATTTCTCGATGTCGTCCTGGCGCGAGTATCCGGGCGTGTGCCGGTCGTCGTCGGGGTCAGCAATCCCGGCCTGGGGGCGCTGGCGGCGCTGGCTCATGAGGCGATCGGCAAAGGCGCTGCCGGCGTCATGGTGGCGCCGCAGCCGACGCAAAAGACCGAGGAACAGCTGATTGGCTATTTCGGCCAGGTTTGCGCCGCGCTCGGCCCGGAAGTTCCCGTGGTGCTGCAGGACTTTCCGTTGGCGCTCGGCGTCTATTTCTCCGTTCCGACGCTCGAGGCGATCATCGCGCGCCATCCGCAGATCGTCATGCTGAAGCATGAGGATTGGCCGGGGCTGACGAAGCTGTCGCGCCTGCGGCGGTCTGACAGCCCGGTCCGCCGCGTCAGTATTCTTGTCGGCAACGGTGGACTGTTCCTGCCGCAGGAACTGGCGCGCGGCGCCGACGGGGCGATGACCGGCTATGCCTATCCGGAAATGCTGTCCGCGGTTTGCCGTCTTTCCGACGCGGGCGAGGCGGATGCCGCGGAAGACCTGTTCGACGCCCATCTGCCGCTGATCCGGCACGAGACGCAGCCCGGTGTCGGCCTTGCGGTGCGCAAGGAGATCCTGCGGCGGCGCGGTGCCATCGCCTCGGCGCATGTCCGCGCCCCCGGGCCAAAGCTCGACGCACTGGATCAGGCCGAGTTGACGCGGCTGATGCACCGTCTCGAACGTCGTCTCGCCCAGATCGGCGTCGCCTGACGGACGAGGCGACGTTGTTCGGCAAGTGCTTCCGGATCAGAGGACGCGGCCGGAGTCGATCCGGTCACGCAGATTGCTCCACGGCAGCCAGAGCATCGGACCCAGCTGTGCAATCCCGTGCGCCGGTATGCCGATCGGAGCGCCGTGGGGGAGGGGGAACGCGGCGGGCTCGAGTCTGCCGGCATAAAGCGCGGCGATCTCGCGCCCGAGTGCCGTCGTCAGTGCCACGCCACGGCCGTTGCAGCCGATCGCGGCATCGACGCCAGGGGCAACGGACATGAAGCGGGGCATTGCGTCGGTCGTGGCCGCAATCACGCCCGTCCAGACGTAGTCCGCGGCCGGAGCGCCGATCGCCGGGAACATGCGGGCAAGCCGTCGCCGGAAGATGGTCGTTGCTCGCTCGAACCGGCCAGGGCCGGGCAGCACCAGGCCGCCGGTGATCAGGCGTCCGTCCGGCGACCAGCGGACGGCAAACGTGTGATGCCGCGTGTCGGCGACCGGCGTACGCTGCGGCAGGATGGTGCGCCGCAGCTCGGCGGGCAACGGCTCCGTCGCAATCTGGAACACGCGGACGGGAATGATGCTGCGCGCGACTGAAGGCGACAACCCGTCCACAAGCGCGTTTGTCGCTAAGAGGATGCGGTCTGCCGTCACCTGCCCATGCGCGGTGCGGGCCACTGGCCGGCCGTGCTGCGTCCCGATGCCGACCACTGGACTGCGGACATAGAGTGCGGCACCCGCCGCCTGCGCGGCTCGCGCCAGACCGCGGACATAGGCGAGCGGATTGATCTGGCCGCCGGTCGGGTCGAACAGCGCGCCGTGATAGCCGGCCGCGCCGATGCGGGCGGCCGTTTCCGCTGCGTCGAGGATCTCGACCGTGCGGCCGAGCGCGTGCCAGTCGAGCTGGCGCTGGCGCAACACATCCAGCATGGCCGCGGTGTGCGCGGGTTGCATCCATCCGGTCTGCTCCGCGCTGCAGTCGATGCCGAGGCGCGCGATGAGATCGAACACCAGATTGCCCGATGCGCCGACAAGTGCCATCAGCCGGTCGCCGGTCTCGCCGACGAGCGCCCGTACGTCGGACGGCCCGAGCCCGGTGCGCAGGCTCGGCACGACAAAGCCGGTATTTCGCCCCGATGCACCAAAGCCGGTCTCGGCTGCTTCGATCAACACGGTGCGACAGCCTTGTTCGGCCAAGTGCAACGCGGTCGACAGACCGAGCAGGCCGCCGCCGATGACCGCGACATCGGCGCTTACGTCGCCGGCGAGCGTGGCAAACTCCGGGGCTGGTGGCGAAAGCGCCGACCACAGCGATTGAGTGAAGGTTTCCCGCATCCGGCGCCCCCCGGGCACATGGCCTTGCAGTACGCGCGGCGCATGGGCGTGCAACGTCTTGTGCTTATGCGATCTCGTCTGCGTCTACTGCCGTCGCTTTACGTAGGATCCATAGCCGGGCTCGGCGAGCACGCGCGTGCCGTCCCAGACTTTGCGGCCGCGAATGAATGTGGCGGCGACGCGCGCGTCGAATGTTTCGCCATCGTACGGGCTCCAGTTCAGACCGTCACGGGTCGTGGACGCATCGAAGCGATAGGAGCCGCGCTGCAGCACGGCAATGTCGGCGTCGAAGCCCGGCAGCAGAGCGCCCTTTTGCCCCCAGAGGCCGAACAGGCGAGCCGGGCCTTCGGCGACATGACGCGCAAGCACCCGCTCGGGCGCATCGGAGCGGGCACGAAGATCGGTGTAGAACGACGGCACCAGCGTTTCGAGGCCGGGAATCCCGGCTCCGGCATCGAAGATGGACGCGACCCGTTTGTTGTCGATCGGCCAGCTGGAATGGTCAGAGGACACCAGCGCAAAGTGTCCGGCCTTGAGCTCGCCCCACAGGGCGTCGATGACGCCGGAGCGGATCGGCGGGCTGACTTTCATGCAGGCGCCGAGCCTTGCGACATCGCGTGCCGCGTCGAAATGCAAATAGTGGACGCACATTTCGGCGCTCGCCGCGGCACCTTCCTGCCGGTAGCGCTCGACCAGCTGGTAGCCGCGCGGATGCGAGATGTGGACGATGTGGACGTGGGCGCCCGTCGCCATGCCGAGTTCGAGGAAATGCGCGGTAGCGGCCATCTCAGCCGCCAGCGGGCGGCTCGGCTCGTGCCACTCGGGGGTCTCCAGCCCCTTGCGGCGCAGTTCGGCGATCCTCGCCCGCACAATCTCCTGGTCCTCGTTGTGCAGCCCGAC
>JARLIU010000183.1 GCA_031291595.1 Ancalomicrobiaceae bacterium
CCGATGACGTGGATCTTAGCGGGGCGAGGCGGATTGTCGGACAATTGGTGGTGAAATCGGCCACAGGCAATGACTGCCGCAAGCGCCCCGGCGTCGATCTGCAATCCCGGAGTGGCCGCAACCGCCGGCGATCGCGGCGGAATGACACAAGGCGCCTGACTAAAGACTGGGCATTATGCTCGAATCAGTGGCAGATGCCCGGGCGTTGCCGCCGATGCTGCCCGTCCGCGGCGCGAAATCTCTGCTTTTGCCGCCCTGCGTTCCGCGCCATGATGCGCGGAATCGTCCGCGGCGGCAGGTCAGAGCGGGCACCGAACGACCGAGGGACGTCAAATGGGGCGTTTGACGACGCATGTGCTCGACACCGCCACCGGCCGGCCGGCCGAAGGCCTGACGATTGAGCTATGGCGGATCAGCCTGGACGCGCAACTGCTCGGCAGCTACGTGACCAACGCCGACGGGCGCATCGACCAGCCATTGCTCTCTGGCGAGGCTTTTGCATCGGGGACCTATGAACTACGGTTCCACGCTGGCGACTACCTCCGGGCGACGGTCCCGGGCCTGGCCGAGCCGTTGTTCCTCGACGTCATCCCGATCCGCTTCGGCATCGCGGACGCAATGGCCCACTATCACGTGCCCCTGTTGATCTCACCCTTCAGCTATGCGACCTATCGCGGGAGTTGACTGTTGTCCGAGCCTTCGCGCGCATCCATTCGTTATCTGTCCTGCGGCCGGATCATCGAAGCCACCAATTTCGAGCCGACCGCCACGCTGCTCGACCACCTGAGGCTGACGCGCGGCCTGACGGGCACCAAGGAAGGGTGTGGCGAGGGCGACTGCGGTGCCTGCACCGTTGCGCTCGGCCGGCTCGTCGACGGCCGTATCGTCTACCGGCCGGTCAATGCCTGCATCCTGCTGCTGGGCCAGGTCGACGGTGCCGACGTGGTCACGGTCGAGGATCTGTCGGAGGGCGGCCAACTGCACCCGGTCCAGGCGGCGATGGTGGCGCATCATGGCTCGCAGTGCGGCTTCTGTACTCCGGGCATCGTCATGAGCCTGTTCACGCTATATCAGGCGGGCGAGGAGGTCGGGCGGGACGACGTGCTGTCGCAGCTTTCCGGCAACCTCTGCCGCTGCACCGGCTACCGGCCGATCGTCGAAGCCGGGCTCGAGGCCTGCGGCAGCCGGCCCGACCATAAACCCGCCGATGCCTTCGCCGCGCGCGCAGCCGAGACGGCGGCCAAGCTTGCCGCGCTCGATGACGGCACGGACGTCTTCATCGGCTCGCGCGACCGCTTCTTCGCGGCACCGGCATCGGTCGACGCGCTCGCCAGCCTCTATGCCGCCCATGCGGACGCCACCATCGTCGCCGGCGCCACCGACGTCGGCTTGTGGGTGACGAAGCAATTGCGCGACCTGCCGAAGATCATCCATGTCGGTCGCGTCGCCGGCTTCAACGCCGTGGCGATCGACGACACCGGCGTGACGCTGGGGGCCGGCGCGACTTTTGCCGACAGCCGGGCAGCGGTTGCCGCCATCGATCCCGACCTCGACGAGGTCTGGCGCCGCATCGGCTCCGAACAAGTGCGGGCCTCGGGCACGGTCGGCGGCAATATCGCCAACGGCTCGCCCATCGGCGACAGCCCGCCGGCCTTGATCGCGCTGGGCGCGACGGTGACGCTGCGCCAGGGCTCGGCAACGCGTTCAATTCCGCTCGAAGACTATTTCCTCGCCTATGGCAAGCAGGACCGCCGCCCCGGCGAATTCGTCGCCGCGGTGCGCGTGCCGAAATTGCACTCAGACCAGCTGTTTCGCGCCTACAAGATCGCCAAGCGCTACGATCAGGATATTTCCGCCGTCATGGCCGCCTTCAGGTTCACCGTCGATACCGGCTTCATCCGCGAGGCGCGCATCGCATTCGGCGGCATGGCGGCGACGCCGAAACGCGCCGCCGGCGCGGAGAAGGCGCTGGTCGGCGCCTCGCTCGCCGATCCCGGCTCCTGGGGCATGGCGCTCGACGCTCTAGCCAAGGACTATCAGCCGATCGACGACATGCGGGCGTCCGCCGCCTATCGCCGCGACACCGGCCGCGCGCTGCTAGAGAAGGCGCTCATCGAACTGGCGGGCGAGACGACCACGGCGACGCGTGTCGCCGGCTTCCGGGAGGCGAGCGATGAACGCGTTGCCTGATCAGACGACCGGGACGTCCGAGCCCGAGCCCCTGGCCGTCGCCCGCCGTCCGGTGCCGCATGATTCCGCCATCAAGCAGGTGCAGGGCGGGGCCCCCTACATCGACGACATCCGCGAGCCGGCCGGCACGCTGCATGTCGCGCCCGGCTATGCCCGCTCTGCCGCCAAGGGCAAGATCCTCTCCGTCGATCTCGCGGCCGTCCGCGCCTTTCCCGGTGTCGTCGCGGTGCTGACCGCCGCCGATATCCCGGGCAAGAACGAGTGTTCCCCCTCGATCGGCGGCGATCCGGTGTTTGCCGAGGGCGAGATCCTGTTTCACGGCCAGGTCGTCTATGCCGTCGTCGCCGAAACGCGCGATGCGGCGAGGAAGGCCGCCCGGTTGGGCCACGTCGAGGTCGCGGCCGAACCGCCGGCGGTCGACGTCGAGGCGGCGATCGCGCGCAATGCCATGGTCTTGCCCGATTACGAGTTCGTCAAGGGCGATCCGGCCGCCGCCATCGCTGCCGCGCCGGCCCGCCTGTCCGGCTCGATCCGCGTCGGCGGCCAGGAGCATTTCTACCTCGAAGGCCAGGCCGCGCTCGCCGTGCCGATGGAGGACGGCGACCTTCTCGTCCACACCTCCACCCAGCATCCGACCGAGGTGCAGCACCTCGTCGCCAAGGTGCTGGCAATCCCCGATGCGGCCGTCGTCGCCGAGTGCAGGCGCATGGGCGGCGGCTTCGGCGGCAAGGAAAGCCAGGCGACGCAATGGGCCGTCATCGCAGCCCTCGCCGCCCGGGTAACCGGCAAGCCAGCCAAGCTCCGGCTCGACCGCGACGACGACATGATCATGACCGGCAAGCGGCACGACATGCGCGTCGACTGGACCGTGGCGTACGACGGCGATGGGCGGATCGACGGCGTCGATGTCGCCTTTCTCGCCCGCTGCGGCTATTCCGCCGACCTGTCGCTCGGCGTCGTCGACCGCACCATGTTTCATGCCGACAATGCCTACGACTATCCGGCGGCGCACATCCTGTCGCGCCGGCTGAAGACCGACACCGTGTCGAACACGGCGTTCCGCGGCTTCGGCGGGCCGCAGGGCATCGTCTTCTGCGAGCGGATGATCGATGCGCTGGCGATCACGCTTGGCCGCGATCCGCTCGATGTCCGCAAGGCGAATTTCTACTCCAGCGCCGGCGGCACCACGCCCTACGGCATGGCGGTGACCGACAACATCATCCATGAACTGGTGGACGAACTGGAGACGACGTCCGACTATCGCGCCCGCCGACGGGCGATCGGGGACTTCAATGCGACGAGCCGGGTGCTGAAGAAGGGCCTGGCGCTGACGCCGTTGAAATTCGGCATTTCCTTCACGCTCGCCCATCTCAATCAGGCCGGCGCGCTGGTGCACGTCTATTCCGACGGTTCGATCATGGTCAATCATGGCGGCACCGAGATGGGGCAGGGGCTCTACATCAAGGTGGCGCAGGTGGTCGCCGAGGAATTCGGCGTCGGCATCGACAAGGTGAAGATCACCGCCACCACGACGGCGAAAGTGCCGAACACTTCGCCGACCGCCGCCTCGTCCGGCTCGGACCTCAACGGCATGGCGGCAAAGGTCGCCGTCGACAAGATCCGCGGCCGTATGGCCGAGGTGGCGGCCGCCCATTTCGCCGTGCCGGTCGCCGACACCCGCTTTGCCGACGGCCGCGTCTTCGGCGGCAACCGCTCCATCGGCTTCGAGGAACTGGCGAAGAAATGCTATCTCGCCCGGGTGCAGCTGTCCGATACCGGCTACTATGCCACCCCGGGCATCACCTGGAACCGCGAATTGAAGACCGGCAACCCGTTCTTCTACTTCGCCTATGGCGCCGCCTGCTCGGAAGTGACCATCGACACGCTGACCGGCGAGCTGCGCGTCGATCGCGTCGACATCCTGCATGACTGCGGGGCTTCCCTGAACCCGGCCATCGACATCGGCCAGATCGAGGGCGGTTTCGTGCAGGGCATGGGCTGGTTGACCACCGAGGAACTGGTATTCGACGCTGGCGGCCGGCTGGCGACCCACGCCCCCTCGACCTACAAGATCCCGACCGCGACCGATGTGCCGGCCGACTTCCGAGTGAAGCTCTATTCCTCCGGCGGCAACCGCGCCGACACGATCTATCGGTCCAAGGCGGTCGGCGAGCCGCCGCTGATGCTGGCCGTCTCGGTGTTCTCGGCAGTGACCGACGCGGTCGCATCGCTGAAGCCCGGCGTGGTGCCGCCCCTTGATGCGCCGGCGACGCCGGAAGCCATCATGCGTGCCGTCAAGGCGATGAAGGGCAAGTGACATGCGCGTCTGGGCGGCCATCGGCGATTGCGTGCGCCGCACCGGCGGGGCGGTGCTGGTGACCGTCGCCGAGGTGCAGGGCTCGGCGCCGCGCGAGGCCGGCGCCCGCATGGTGGTCGCGGCCGACGGCAGCTTTTCCGGCACCATCGGCGGCGGCACGCTCGAATGGCGGGCGATCGCCGACGCGCAGCGGATGCTGGCGGGAGGGAGCCAGGTTGCGGGTTCCCACCCCCCTCCCGGGCTTCGCCCACCCTCCCCCACAAGGGGGGAGGGGGATGGGGCACCATCGAGCTCCGTCTCAGACGCCGAATCTGCGGCTCCTTCGCCCTCCCCCCTTGTGGGGGAGGGTGGGCGAAGCCCCGGAGGGGGGCAAGGGCTCAGCGTCGACCGAGCATCGCCGGCCCGGCAGCCGAACTTTCGCCTCCTCTCCCTGGCGCTCGGCCCGGAACTCGGCCAATGCTGCGGCGGCAGGGTGAAGCTGGCGCTGGAGGCGTTCCGCACCGCTGCGCTGCCGGCGATCGACGGTTTCGCCGCGGCCGAAGCGGCCGGGCGGTTTTCCACTGAGTGCCGTCCGGGTGCGCCGCGTCGCTTGCTGCCCGATGCGGCGCCGGCAGATTTCGCACTCGACGGTGAACGGCTGATCGAAACCTTCGGCGCCAACGAACGCACGCTCTATCTCTACGGCGCCGGCCATGTCGGCCGCGCCCTGGTGCTGGCGCTGGCGCCGCTGCCGTTCCGCGTCGTCTGGATCGATTCCCGCCGCGACGACTTCCCTGCTGCCGTTCCGGCCAATGTGACGATGGTCGCGCCCGCCGATCCGGTGGCGACGCTGGCCTCGGCCACGCCCGGCGCATTCGTGCTCATCATGACGCACAGCCATGCATTGGACCTGGCATTGTGCGAGGCCGCCCTGCGCTCTGCCGATATCGGCTATGTCGGCGTCATCGGTTCGGCAACCAAGCGCGCCCGCTTCACCCGCCGCCTTGCGGACGTCGGAATCGCGGCGGACAAGCTGGCCGGCCTCGTCTGCCCGGTCGGCAGTGTCGGGCTCAAGTCGAAATTGCCGGCGGCGATCGCTGCCGGCGTCGCGGTGGAACTCTTATTGCGCGACGAGGCGGCCCGTGCTGGCATCGCCCGCCGCCAACCGGCCGCGCCGGATGTATCCGCCGCCCGGCGGGCGGGACCGTGAGGACTTTGGGGGGATGAGCGTGGACGAAGAGACGGTTGTGCCGCTGCTGGAAGCGCGCGGCATCGTGAAGCGATTTGGCACGCTCCTCGCCAACGATCACGTCGACTTGGCAATCGCGGCGGGCGAGATCCACGCGCTGCTGGGCGAGAATGGCGCCGGCAAGTCGACGCTCGTCAAGATGATCTATGGTTCGCTCAGCCCGACCGCCGGCAGCTTCTTCTGGAAAGGCGAGCCGATGAGCGTCGCCAGCCCGGCCGAGGCCAGAAGGCTCGGCATCGGCATGGTGTTCCAGCACTTTTCGCTGTTCGAGTCGCTCTCCGTCACCGAGAACATCGCGCTCGCCCTGCCGCCGGGCCAGAAGATGCGCGATCTCGCCGAGCGAATTGCCCGCGTCTCGGCGAGCTACGGCCTGCCGCTCGAGCCCTCGGCCGTCGTCGCCGACTTGTCGGTGGGCGAGCGCCAGCGCATCGAGATCGTCCGTTGCCTGTTGCAGGAGCCGCGGCTGTTGATCATGGACGAGCCGACGGCGGTCTTGACCCCGCAGGAGGCCGACCAGCTGTTCGTCACCCTGGAGCGGCTGGCCGGCGAGGGCTGCGCCATTCTCTACATCAGCCACAGGTTGGAAGAGGTGAAGCGGCTTTGTCATGCCTCCACCATCCTGCGTCATGGCAAGGTCGTCGCGCGCGTCGATCCGAGGAAAGAGACCGCGGCCAGCCTCGCCCGGCTGATGGTCGGCGCCGACATCCACGCCGTGCACGGCGGCAAGGGCCGCGTCGAGACGCGCGCCAGACTGAAGCTCAGCCATCTCGACTGCCCGGCCGACGGCGCGTTCGGCGTGTCGTTGAAGGGCGTGTCGCTCGAAGTGCGCGCCGGCGAGGTCCTGGCGATCGCCGGCGTCGCCGGCAATGGCCAATCGGAATTGTTCGACTGCCTGTCTGGCGAGAAGACGGTCGCCCGGGCCGAGGCCGTCGCCATCGACGGCAAGCCCTGCGGCAATTTGGGCATCACCCAGCGCCGGGCGCTCGGCGCCGGCTTCGTGCCGGAGGAGCGGCTGGGCCACGGCGCCGTGCCGCCGTTCAAACTGTCGGAAAACATCATCCTGACCCGTCATGCCACCGACGGCGGCGGCAGGCGGGCGGGCGGCTTCATCGACTTCAGCGAAGCCTCGGCCACCTCGATGCGCGTCGGCGAGACCTTCGATGTGCGCAAGGGCCGGCCCGACCCGGAGGCCCGCTCGCTGTCGGGCGGCAATTTGCAGAAATTCGTCGTCGGCCGCGAACTCGACCGTGCTCCCGGCGTGCTCGTCGTCAACCAGCCGACCTGGGGGGTCGACGCCGGCGCCGCGGCGCTGATCCGTCAGGCGCTGATCGACCTGGCGGCGTCCGGCTCGGCCGTTCTCGTCATCAGCCAGGACCTCGACGAGATCTTCGAGATTGCCGGGCGCATCGCCGTCATCTCGCGCGGACTGCTGTCGCCGGCGTTCGACGCGCATCTGATGACCATGGAGCGCATCGGCCTCCTCATGGGCGGAGCCACCGGCGACCCGCACGCGGTCGAAGTGGCGGAGAAATTGAGAGAAGGGGACGGACTTGCGCATTGATCTGATCAAACGCCCCGAGCAGTCGAAGGTGATGGCCGTCGCTTCGCCGCTGATTGCGGTCGCGCTGACGCTCGTCACCGGCCTCATCATCTTCGCCGCCCTCGGCGTGCCGCCGCTGAAAGGCCTCTGGGTCTATTTCATCGATCCGCTCACCTCCTCCTGGTCGTTGCAGAAGCTGGCGATCAAGGCCTCGCCGTTGATCATGATCGCTGCCGGACTGGCGGTGTCCTATCGCGCCAACGTCTGGAACATCGGCGCCGAGGGGCAATTGACCATTGGCGCACTGTTCGGCTCGGCGATCCCCATCCTGTTCAACTCCTGGCAATCGCCGCTGACCATCATCGCCATGCTGATCCTCGGCGTCATCGGCGGCATGCTGTGGGGCCTCATTCCGGCGCTGTTGAAAGTGAAGACCGGGGCCAACGAGATCCTCACCAGCCTGATGCTGGTCTATGTCGCGCAACTGCTGCTGGATTGGCTGGTGCGCGGGCCCTGGCGCGATCCGAATGGCCACAATTTTCCAATGTCGGTGGCGTTCGACGGTTGGCAGCGGCTGCCGACCTTCGGTACGACGGACGTGCATTACGGCGTCGTTCTGGCCGTCGTCGCGGCGCTGGCGCTCGGCGTGCTGATGTCGAAGACCTTGAAGGGCTTCGAGGTGCGCGTGCTCGGCACCGCGCCGCGCGCCGGCGCCTTTGCCGGGTTCTCGCCCAACCGCATGGTGATCTTCGCCTTCCTCGTGTCCGGCGGGCTGGCGGGCCTGGCCGGCATCTGCGAGATCGCCGGACCCGGCGAGATCCTGCAGCCGTCGATCTCGCCCGGCTACGGCTTCACCGCCATCATCGTCGCCTTCCTGGGGCGTCTGAACCCGGTCGGCGTCATCGTCGCCGGCCTGGCACTCGGTGTCTCCTACCTCGGCGGCGAGGAGGCGCATACTGTCCTCGGCATTTCGGACAAGGCGGCGCGGGTGTTCCAGGGGCTGCTGCTGTTCTACATCCTCGCCTGCGATACGCTCATCCTTTACCGGCCGCAGGTCTCCTGGCGCCGGCCGCGCGTCGATGCGGAGGTCGCGCAATGAGTCCCTTCGTCGAGGTCATCCTCACCATCATCACCGCTTCGACGCCGCTGTTGATCGCCGCTGTCGGCGAACTCGTCGCCGAGCGCTCCGGCGTTCTCAACCTCGGCGTCGAGGGCATGATGGTGATGGGCGCGGTCGCCGGCTTCGGCGGCGCCTTCCTCACCGGCTCGCCCGTCGTCGGCGTCCTTTGCGCGATCGTCGCCGGCATGCTGATGGCGGCGATCTTCGCCTTCCTCACCCTGAAGCTTGTCTCCAACCAGGTGGCGACCGGCCTCGCCCTGACGCTGCTGGGGCTCGGGCTGTCCGGTCTGATCGGCGAACATTTCGTCGGCCAGCCGGGTATCAAGCTCGCCCGGCTCGACATTCCCGGCCTCTCCAACCTGCCGATCGTCGGCCCGATCGTGTTCGGCGAGGATCCGCTCGTCTATCTGTCGATCGCGCTCACCATCGCCGTCTCCTATGTGCTGTTCCAGTCGCGCGCCGGCCTGATCATCCGCGCCGTCGGCGACAGCCACGCCTCGGCGCATGCACTGGGCGTCTCCGTCGTCCAGGTGCGGACGCTGTCGGTCATTTTCGGTGGCGCCTGTTCGGGGCTGGCCGGCGGCTACCTGTCGCTCGCCTATACGCCGCAGTGGATCGAGAACATGACGGCGGGGCGCGGCTGGATCGCCTTGGCCCTCGTCGTCTTCGCCTCCTGGCGGCCGGGCCGGGTCATCGTCGGCGCCTATCTGTTCGGCTCCGTCAGCGTGCTCGGCTTCGTCGTGCAGGCGGTCGGCGTGACCGGCCTGCTGGAGATCGTCGGCCAATGGCCGGGCGAGATCCAATGGATCGTCGTGGATGCCATCCGGGTCGTGACCACGCCGCAGTTCCTGTCGTCCTTGCCCTATCTCGTCACGGTTCTTGCATTGGTCGTCATTTCCAAGAGCACCCGCTCGCGTGGCTCGCAGGCGCCCGCCTGCCTCGGCCAGCCCTTCGTGCCGGATCGGTGAACGACCGGAACGTAACGCGACCAAGGCAGTGTACCCCTCTCCCGCCCTTCGGGCACCCTCCCCACAAGGGGGGAGGGCCATGCGGGCTGAGATCTCGCCACCGCGTCCCCTCCCCCCTTGTGGGGGAGGGACAGGGTGGGGGGCGGTCGGGGCGAGCGGAAGGAATCCCGACTAGCATTTGATCATCCCCGCCATTCCAAGAGGCTTCATGCTCACTTTCGCGGCAGATTGGTTGAACCTGCTCTTGCGCTGGGCACATATCATCGTCGGCATCGGCTGGATCGGCGCGTCCTTCTACTTCATCGGCCTCGACGTCGGCCTGAAGCAGCGAGAGAGGATGAACCCCGGCGTCTACGGCACCGCCTGGCAGGTGCACGGCGGCGGCTTCTACCACGTGGAGAAGTATCTGGTTGCGCCGGAGCATCTCCCCGAGGACCTGATCTGGTACCAATGGGAGGCCTACCTGACCTTCCTGTCCGGCTTCACGCTGCTGATCGTGCAATATTACCTGCAGCCGCAAGCCTATCTGATCGACCCCGGCGTCATGCCGCTCGCCTCCTGGCAGGCGATCGTCCTTTCCATCGTCGGACTGGCCGCCGGCTGGTTCGCCTACGACTCCTTATGCAAATCGCCGATCGGCAAGCATACGGCGACGCTCGGGGCGGCGGTATTCGTCCTGATCGTCGCGGCGGCCTGGGGCTTCACCCATGTGTTTTCCGGGCGCGGCGCGCTCATCCATGTCGGCGCCTTCGTCGGCACCATCATGGCGGCCAACGTCTTCGCCGTCATCATTCCCAACCAGAGGAAGGCGGTCGCCAGCCTGATCAAGGGCGAGGCGCCCGATCCGAAATACGGCGCCATCGGCAAGCAGCGCTCGGTGCACAACACCTATCTGACCCTGCCGGTCATCCTGATGATGGTGTCGAACCATTATCCGATGCTGACCAACCATCCGCAGTCCTGGCTGCTGGTCGCGCTGGTGCTGATCATCGGCGCCATGGTCCGGCATTTCCTGGTGCGGCACGAGGCGGGCGATGCGGTCGTCAAGATCCTGTGGGCGCCGGGCGTCGCTGCGGTCGGCCTCGTCGTCGCCCTGGTGCTGACCGCACCGAGGACCGATCCCGCGCTGGCCGGAATGACAGTCACCGATGCCGATATCACCGCCATCACCCAGACCCATTGCGTTCGCTGCCATTCGGCGCATCCGACGCGCGAAGGCTTCGACGAAGCGCCGAAGGGCATCAAGTTCGATACGCTGGAGGCGGTCAAGCGCTATGCGCCGCTGATCAAGGCACAGGCCGTCGACACCGACACCATGCCGCTCGGCAACGAGACCGGCATGACAGCGGAAGACCGCAAGAAGCTCGGCGCATGGTTGGCGAAGTACCTATGACCGGTCTCTC
>JARLIU010000184.1 GCA_031291595.1 Ancalomicrobiaceae bacterium
GCTGCCAGCGCGCCAGCGCTCTTTCCCCCCGGTCGTGCCTCGCGTTCGCCGCCGCCGGCCCCCCGCGGCGTCGACGTTGCGGTGCGCACCGACCGGCCGTGCCGCGATCTGCCGCGCGTTCGGCTTCGCCGGCCATTCGGCCGCCCAGTTGCGGCGAGGCCGTCGCAGCATCCGCGGCATCGGAAGAAAACCACAACCGATGACGGTGCATTGTCGAGGAGCAACGCAGGGGCGTTCGCGCAACCCAGCCAACAATGATCCGAGACGAAATGTCTCAAATATTGTTGCAAATATCAAAAAGTGAGGTATTATGGATCATAGGAAATCGAAACGGTCGAGCGTAGGCGCAAGCAAGGCGGCTGCAGATCGGGAGGACGGCGCCATGACCAACGCCCCGTCGGGCGCCGACGACTCCGCGTCGCTGATGACGCGATTGTCGCAAGCAGACCTCAGCTCGGCGGAAAAGCGGCTGATCGAGACGCTGTTCTCGCTGGCCGACTACGAACTGGCGACGATGACCTCGGCGGCTCTCGCCGAGCAGGCGGGTGCCTCGCGCGCAACCGTCGATCGGCTGGCGCGCCGGTTCGGCTTCGCCGGACAGAAGGAATTGCGGCACGCCCTGTTGCGGGAAAGCCGCGCCATGAGGGCCGGCGTCGACGAGGTTGCGACACCGTCGCCGCAGATCGCGGTCGGCGATGACCCGGTCGAAATCGCCTACAAGGTGTTCAACAACGCCTCAGTCAGGGCGTTGAAGTTCGCCGAACTGCTGGCCCAGGCCGGCGAGTTGCCGCGCCTCGTCGAGGCGATGTACGCCGCCCGCACGATCCAGCTGTTCGGCGCCGGCGCTTCGGCGGTGGTGGCGCTCGACATGCACCAGCGCCTGTTGCGGCTCGGCCTCAACATCGGCGTGGCCCAGGACGCGCACACGCAGATCGCCCAGGCGGCCCTGCTCGGGGAAGGCGATCTTGCCATCGCCATCTCGTTTTCCGGCATGACGCGGACGACCGTGGAAGCGGCGGCGACGGCCCATGCCAGGGGCGCCCGCGTGGCGGCCATTCTCGCCCGCGCCCAGTCGCCGCTCGGCGCCATCGCCGATTTGAAGATCCTGACGCCGCCCGGCGTCGGACTGTTCGGCACGGACGCGTCGATGACGCGCATCCTGCAGATGATGCTGAACGAAGTGTTGTTTCACTGCCTGGCGGTGAAGGACGTGAGCCTGCTCGAAAACGTGCATCGGATCGATGCGGTGCTCAACAGTGAAAAAATAGAAGCCGGTGACGGACGTCGCCGGCCCGCAAGGAGCGACGATCGTGATCGATCCGCATGAGATTGAAAGACTGGAAGCGTCAGCACGACGAATAAGGGCGAATATTCTACGGCAAATCCACGTGGCCGGCTCCGGCCACCCCGGCGGCAGCATGTCCTGCGTCGAGATCCTGACGGCCCTGTTCGTCCATCGCATCCAGCCGCCCGCCGGCTGGTTCGGCCGCAATGCCCGCGACCGCGTCATCCTGTCCAAGGGGCATGCCGCGCCGGCGCTCTATGCCGCCTTCGCCGAAGTCGGCATGATCCCGGACGCCGAACTCGACACGCTGCGCCAGCTCGGCAGCCGTCTGCAGGGCCATCCGGACCGCACCCGCCTGCCGGAAGTGGAAATGTCGACCGGATCGCTCGGTCAGGGTCTGTCGGTCAGCCTCGGCATCGCCCTGGCGCTAGAGCTCCGCAACGAACCCTACTATTCCTACGCCATTCTCGGCGACGGCGAGATCAATTCCGGCCAGATCTGGGAAGCCGTCGCCTACGCCGGCGCCCATAAGGTCGACCGGCTTGTCGCCATCCTCGATGCCAACGGCATCCAGAACGACGGCCGCATCGAGGAGGTGCTGGAACTGCGCCCCTACGCCCCGAAGTTCGAGGCGTTCGGCTGGGCCGTGCGTGAGTGCGACGGCCAGACCATGGCCGAGGTTGTCGCGGCCGTCGACTGGGCCTCTTCGGACGCCCCCGGCAAAAAGCCGCGCCTCGTCATCGCCCATACCACCAAGGGCGCCGGCGTCTCCTTCATGTCCGATCGCGCCGACTGGCACAGCCACACCATCAACGACGCGCAATTGACCGCTGCTCTTGAGGAGGTGATGGGCTGATGGCTGCTTCCCCGACCAATGCCCCGGACGGCTTCGTGTCGCTGCGCGACGTCTTCGGCGATGCGATCATGGCGCTCGGCGCTCGCGATTCCCGCATTCTCATGCTGGATGCCGATCTCGCCAGTTCCACCCGCACGATGAAGTTCAAGAAGACCTACCCGGATCGCCACTTCAACTTCGGCATCGCCGAACAGAACATGGTTGGCGCCGCGGCAGGCTTCGCGCTCTCCGGCTTCATCCCCTTCGTCAACACCTTCGCGTCGTTCCTGACGCGGCGGGCCTGCGACCAGATCGCCATCTCGGTCGCCTATCCCAAGCTCAACGTGAAGTTCTTTGGCTTCCACGGCGGCATCAACCTCGGCGAAGACGGGGCGACGCAGCAGGCGGTCGAGGATCTGGCCATCATGCAGGGCATTCCCGGCATCCGCTGCTACGCGCCGATCGACGGCAATGATCTCGCCCGCGTCATGAACGAGGTGGCGGACGTGGACGGGCC
>JARLIU010000185.1 GCA_031291595.1 Ancalomicrobiaceae bacterium
CGGACCTTGAATGGCCTGCCGGAAGGTGACACCTTTACCGGCAGATCCCTTTCGGAGGCTTGCGATGGACCCCAAACGTGCCATCGAGATCGCGCGCGAGTACGTCAAGGACGTCTATAGCGGCGAAGCCATTACCAATATCGGCCTGGAAGAGGTCGAGTACCTGCCGGCGGACGACGTCTGGCGGATCGGGATTTCTTTCTCGAGGGAGAGACAGATTCCCCGAACGCGCGCGCAGGTCATTGCCGATATGATGGCCGACGAGAATTCGGTACATCGAAACAAGCTGACGGAAGGCCCGGCGTCCCCAATCGATCGCAAGACAATCTTCGAGCAGGTCTACAAGTCCCTCAGCATTTCTGACAGTGACGGCCAAGTCCTCTCCATGAAGAACATGGCCCATCCGGACATGGTCGCATGACGGACATCGCGCTGATCGACACGAACATCCTGCTGTTGGTGCTGATCGGCTCGATCTCCCCGGACGAAATCCGCAAGCACAAGCGCCTCGGCCAATTCGATGTGCCGCATTACGAACACGTCGTGGAGTATATGGGCCTGTTCGACGACATCATCGTCACACCGCATATTCTGACTGAAACGTCGAATATCTTGAGGACGCCCCATTCATCTGCCCGCGATGCGCGGCTGCCGGCGACGTTTCGCCGGAAACTGGACGAAATCGGCGAAATCCTGACACCGAGCGCCCCGAGCACCGAGCGCCGCGAATTCGCTACGTTCGGCCTGACCGATTGCGTCATCCTTGACCTGCTCGACCAGTCGACCGATGACGTGACGATTACGCTCATCTCGTCCGACCATGACCTCGTCAACCGGGCGCGGTCATTGGGTCACAGCGTTTATAATGTTATCGAAGAATTCGCGTAGCGCGCGCACTTGGCCAACGGCTCCGGTGCGCATCGTGCTGTCGCACGGGCGCTACTCCCAGACGAACGCCGTCGGCGCGCTCGAACGCGCCTTCGCCTGGGTCCGCGGCAATGCCGGTTGCCCGGGGCACGTTCTGTGCCTGCCGGATCGCCACAATGCAGGCATTGATGTGGTCGGACGCTTCAGGCTGACGTCAGCAAACACGCCTAGTCTCCCCTTGTCCAACCAATCGGGAGACATTCATGAAGCGCATCTTTGTACTCACCGCCGCCGTCCTCGCCATGACCGCCCCGGCTCTGGCCGCGGGCAAGTGCAGCACCGCCCCCAAAGCGAACTGGCAGCCGAAGACGGCCCTTGAAACCAAGCTGAAGGCCGACGGCCTGACGGTTCGGCAGATCAAGGTCGAGAGCGGTTGCTACGAGGTCTATGCCACCGACAAGAGCGGCAAGCGCGTCAACGCTGCCTACAACGCCGAAACTCTGGCGAAGCTCGACAATGCCGAAGCCGGCGAGAACTGAGACGGGCCGGCCGCAGCTGGCGGGCCGCCACCACCCAAGCGAACCGGCCGGGATCGATTCCGGGCCGAGCGCGGCTGCGGCCAAAACCCGTGTCTGGGACCCTCTGGTGCGCCTGTTCCATTGGAGCCTGGCGCTGAGCTTCGTGATTGCGTGGCTCAGTTCCGAATCCACCGAGGGTCTGCACATCTGGGCCGGCTATGCAGCGGCGGCGCTCGTTGCCTTTCGCTGCATTTGGGGCTTCGCCGGATCGCGTTACGCGCGGTTCTCGCAATTCGTCCGCTCGCCCTCGACGGTCCTCAGCTACATCAGGGCGATCGCCGCCGGCCGGGAGGCCCGTTACATCGGGCACAATCCAGCCGGCGGGGCCATGATCGTCGCACTGCTCGTGACGATGGCGGCGACCGCCGCGAGCGGCTGGATGCTGAACCTCGACGCCTTCTGGGGCGTTGCCTGGGTGCAGCACCTGCACAACGCGCTGGCAAACGGGTTGATGGTGCTCGTTCTCGGCCATCTCGCCGGCGTGGCGGTCGCCAGTTTCCGCCACCGCGAAAACCTCGTCGTCGCCATGTTCAGCGGCAAGAAACGGCGCGGCGAGCCGGACGACATCGTCTGACCATCCCCCAGTCGGACGGATCTCTCGGGATCCGCCCGACCGGACCGCAGGGCCCGATCAGGATGGCGTGACGCAACCGATATCGGCGGCACCGCGATGGTGCCGCCGCATTTTTTTGTTATGTTGCCGGGGACCGATGAATTGATCGCCTAACCGACCGAGACTTTGCCCTATGGCCGCGACATGGCTGGACTTTTGGAATGGTAGCCACCGCATCTATGTAAATGCCCGCCACGCCGAGGTGCACTACGCCAAATTGGCGGCCGACTTCATCGACCGGATCCCCGCGCCCTCCGCCGTCGTCGTCGATTGGGGCTGCGGCGAGGCGTACAATGCCGAGGAAATTGTCGCCCATGCCGGGCGGTTGGTGCTGTGCGACGCCGCGCCCGCCACGCTCGAGCGGCTGCGGCAGCGGTTCGGCGCACGCCCCGGCCGGATCGATATCGTCGCCCCGGACGAGTTCAGGGAGCGCTATCGCGGCAGCGTCGACCTGTTCGTCGTCAATTCCGTGCTGCAGTACCTGTCCGACGCCGAACTCGCGCAGCTGTTTGCCGACGCCAGGGCGGCACTCGCCCCCGACGGCACGCTGATCATCGCCGATGTCATCCCGCAGCGCGACGACGTTCTCGGCGACATCTGCAATCTCCTGGCAGTCGGTCTCAAGAACGGCTTCTTCCTGGCCGCGGTGGTCGGCCTCGTCGCCACCTTCTTCTCGCCCTACCGGCGCCTGCGCACCACGGTCGGGCTGTCGCGCCACGATGAGGCCGAGTTCCTGCAACGCCTGGAGGATGCCGGATTCGCCGCACGCCGCGTCCATCCCAACATGGGCTTCGATCAGCGGCGGATGGCGTTCGCGGCGCGCCCGGTGTGACGTGAGGCGTCAGGATGCCGGGGTCGGGCGGGCGGCGAACGTCCAGAATCGGTTGCCGGCAAACGTCCAGAACAACACGATCCCCGTCGTGATCACCTGCGCCAGCATGTAGTGGATATGGAAGTGATCGGCGAACAGCCACATCAGGGCGCCCGTCAGTCCGAAAGCGACGATGGTGATCAGCATGAAGCGCGGCACCGCCTCGTCATGGCCGCGGTCGCTGCGGAAGGTGAAGCGACGATTGAGGCCGTAGGAGACGACGCCGCCGACGATGAAGCCGGCGAGCGCGCCGACGACCGCCCCCGTCAGGCCCGACTGCACCAATGAGAACAACACCCCGTAATGCGCGGCGGCCGCGGCAAAACCGACGCCGACATACCGAATGAATTGGGGCGCGAGCGATTTCAGCATCGAGACGGGCTACCTGCGGTATGGGCGGAACGGCTTCGGAGCAGGCGGTATAGCCTTTCGGCCGCCGACTTGGAACGAAAACCTTGTTCGTTGTCTGTCACATTGACGACGTCCAGCCTAGCGGCGCATTCGGGCGCATTGGCGATCGGGGGTTCACGCGCTTGCGCTTTTCCCCTATAAGCCGGCACCAATTCACCACAAGACGGATCTGTCCGTCGCGTCGGCCGCGCCTCGCCCCAAACCATGGGCGGTGGCGGCCCGCGGCGGGCGAAATGCGAGCCGACATGCCGAAACGCACAGACATCCACACGATCCTCATCATCGGCGCCGGCCCGATCGTCATCGGCCAGGCCTGCGAATTCGACTATTCCGGCACGCAGGCGGTGAAGGCCTTGAAGGCCGAGGGCTATCGCATCGTCCTCGTCAACTCCAACCCGGCCACGATCATGACCGACCCGGATCTGGCGGATGCGACCTACATCGAGCCGATCACCCCGGAAGTCGTGGCCAAGATCATCGAGAAGGAACGCGGCGACAGGTCGCTGGGCTTTGCGCTCCTGCCGACCATGGGCGGCCAGACGGCGCTCAACTGCGCCTTGTCGTTGAAGAAGATGGGCGTCCTCGACACCTTCGACGTCGAGATGATCGGCGCCACGGCGCAAGCCATCGACAAGGCCGAGGACCGCGAGCTGTTCCGCGAGGCCATGCTGAAGATCGGGCTGGAGACGCCGCGGTCGCGGCTCGCCCATTCGCTCGGCGAGGCACTGATCGCCCTCGACGTCATCGGCCTGCCGGCGATCATCCGCCCCTCGTTCACGCTGGGCGGCACCGGCGGCGGCATCGCCTACAACCG
>JARLIU010000186.1 GCA_031291595.1 Ancalomicrobiaceae bacterium
AAGCGGTACGAGCCGCCGCCGGACAGATCGAATTCGGCTTTCAGCACGATCTCCTTCAGCCGGCCCATCTCGTCCGGCCCGAAGGTCAGCGGCCGGTTGCAGCCCATCTTGACCCCGGTCCAGCCGTTGTCGTTGTGCGACGCCGTCACCATGGCGCAGGCGGCGATGTTGAGCTCGAACTGGGCGAAATACGCCATCGGCGTCACGGCGAGGCCGATGTCGGTGACTTTCACGCCCGCCGCCATCAGCCCGGAGACCAGCGCCAGCTTGATCGAGGCCGAATAGCTGCGGAAATCATGCCCCGTCACCACCTCGCGCGGCCGGCCCAATTCGGCCAACAGCGTCCCCAGGCCCATCCCCAGCGCCTGTACGCCCATCAGGTTGATTTCCCGGCCGAACAGCCAGCGCGCGTCATACTCGCGGAAGCCTGTCGGCTTCACCATCGGTTCGGATTCGTAGGCGTAAGTATTCGGCGTCAGCTGCGGCTTGGGCACAGGAAACATCAGCAAATCCGCTCCGTCGTGGTCAAATACGCTCAGCCACGGCCACAAGCGCGCGACACCATCGCCGCACCGCTGATGCCGGACCGGAGAAATCCTTTGTCGCCGACATGGCGCGTCTCGTCCGAACTTGTCAAGGTAAGCAAAATCCGCTTCGACGACCGCCAACTACCAACCGACCTGATAAGGAAGCCTTAAGCTTGACCAGCATCACCGAACTCGATCTGTCGGGGCTGAAGTGCCCGCTGCCGGTGATCAAGGCGCGCAAAGCACTCGCTCGGCTATCCGTGGGCGACGAGCTGGAGCTCCTCACCACCGACCCGATGGCCGCGATCGACATCCCGCACATGTGCCACGAGGACGGCCACATCCTGGTATCGAAACAGTGGATCGACGAGCGGCGCATGCGCTTCCGGGTGCAGAAGGCATAGCCGTCGCGCAGTCAGTGCCCGAACCGGCCGGAGAATCCAGCGATTGCCAGCGGGTTGTGTTCGAGCGCGGCGCGGTCGGGCGTATCGGGCGCCACGTCGCCGGTAAACGCACCGAACAGCCGCGAGACGAACCGTTCGTCCAGATCGCGGGTGATGAACACCAGCCGCGTGCGCCGGTCGGCGTCGGGCCAGGCCGGCAGCCGCGCCGGCGGATGCATCACGTGCTGCACCGCATGCAGCACCAGCGGCCGCTCCGGATCCTCGGCGAGTTGCACGATGCCCTTCATGCGCAGAAGTTTCGGCCCGTGCGCCGACTGCATCAGCTCCATGAACAGCTCGATCGCCGCAGCCGATACCGGTCGCTCGGTGGTGAGTGCAAATGCCCGGATGCGCGCATCGTGACGATTGCGATCGTGGGTGTGCTCGCCGCCGGGCCCGTGCATATGGCCGGCATGGCTGACGTCGGCCGCCATGTCGTCGCCAGCCCTGAAGCCGGTACCGAAACGCGCCTCGAGTTTCAGCCGCTCCGTCTCGCGGTCGCGCAACGCCTCGTCGGCGAGCCAGCGCCCGACATCGGCGCGCTTCGCCGCCGGATTCCACAGGCCGGCTTCGAGCAACGCTGCGGGCGTCGCCTCGCCCTCCGCCGCGTCGAGAATTGTTGCCGCCGGATTGAGCGCGTTGAGCCGCAACACCAGCTGCCGCAGCGACGCGCGTCGTTCTGCCGTATCGCACAGGTCCGACTTGGTCAGAACGATCCGATCGGCGATCGCCGCCTGCTTCACCGCCTCTTCAGCCGTATCGAGCGTCGTCAGCCCGTTGACCGCATCGACGAGCGTCACCACTGCGTCAAGCCGATAGCGTTCGACCAGATAGGGGTGACGCATTACCGTGTGCAGGATCGGCGCGGGATCGGCCAACCCCGTCGTCTCGATGGCGACACGCTGCAATTGCGCGATGCGGCCGTCGTCGGCGCGCGCCAGCAGGTCTTCGAGCGTCGCCACCAGATCGCCACGGATGGTGCAGCACAGGCAGCCGGAAGACAATTCAATGATGCCGTCGTCGGCGCGCTCAACCAAAAGATGGTCGATGCCGACCTCGCCGAACTCGTTGACGATGACGGCGGTATCCGCCATTTCCGCTGATTTCAGCAGTCGGTTCAACAGCGTCGTCTTGCCGGCGCCGAGATAGCCGGTAAGGATGGTGACCGGGATCGGAGGCTGCGGTGCGTTCGGCTGCATGCCGCTACTGCTCCCCGCCGGGCGTCTTCTTCTTCGGCTTCACCTTTGCCGGCGGCTTCTTGGCGACCGGCTGGTCGTCGGCCGTGCGGGCGACATGTTCGGGCCGAGCCTTCGGCACCGGCACCTTCAGCGTCTGGGCTCGATCGGCCTTGCCCGGCGCCGGCCTTGCAGCTGGCGGGTGCGGTGCGCCCAGATCCATCGGCTGACCCTCGTCATGTGTCTTGACGGCGGCGGGCAGGGCAGCGGACGGACCGGCCGGATCCGCGGCCCGGGCCGGCTGATCGACGGGCTCGATTTGCGGTTGCGACTTCATCGGCAGAATGGCGCCCGGAGCAAGCGGCGGCTCGGCGTAGGCGGCTGCATTTGGCGATCGCTCGGCCGGACTGGCGGGAGCCAGCGGCACACTGTCCGGCACCCGCGCCAGCGCGACTGGATTGGCGGTGATCGAATCGGCGCCGCCGATCCACACTTTCACCGGCTGGCCGATGTCGAACCGGGCGGACAGCGGCGGCGCCTTCGGACCGGTATTGCGGATGACCGCACCCTTCGGCAGGTCTTCCTCGGTCGCCTCGTCCGGATTGGCCTCGTGACGCTTGCCGCCGCAGACGTCCTTCCTGATATCGCGCACCGGCTGGCTCGCCTCCGGTCCCGCCGTCATGGAGTGGATATTCTCCTTGGCGCCGAGGAAGCCGAACAGTCCGTTCGCCCCTTCGAAGGCGTGATTGAACAGCTCGGCCGCCCGCTCGGTCCGTGCCCGTGCGCCGGACGCGCCGAGCACCACGGTGACCAGACGCCGATTGCCGTGCGTCGCCGTGGCGACGACGTTGAAGCCGGCGGCGCAGATGAACCCGGTCTTCATCCCGTCGGAGCCCGGATAATGGTCCATCAGTTGGTTGTGCATGCGGATGATCCGGTTGCCGAGCTGGATGCCGGGCAGCCGGTAATAGAAGTCGTATTCCGGGAATTCCTTCAACAGCGCATAGGCGAGAATGCCGAGGTCGCGTGCCGTCGTCACCTGCGCCGGGTCGGGCAGGCCGTTGGGGTTGTCCCAGGTCGATTCGGTCATGCCGAGCTGACGCGCATAGCCGTTCATCAACGTGACGAACTCTTCCTTGGAGCCGCCGACCGACTCGGCGAGCGACCAAGCGATGTCGTTGGCCGACTTAACCATGATCATCTTCAGGGCGTTGTCGATGGTCAGCACCGTCCCCGGCGGGAACCCCATCTTGGACGGCGGCTGCGAGGCGGCCTTGGCCGAGACGACGACCGGCGAGGTGAACTTCAACCGGCCCGCCTTGATCTGCTTGAAGATCACATAGGTCGTCATCAGCTTGGTGAGCGAGGCCGGATACCATGCCTGATCGGCGTTGTAGCGGGCGTAGATCTCGCCCGAGGCCGCATCGAACACCAGATAGGCACCAACTTCCGCCGAGGCCCGGGCCGCTGGCAGCACCACCGCTGCCGCACCGGCCAGAAGCACGACGAGCGAGCGGCGCAGCATCGCCCCGACGCCCGGCGTTCGACCCGATGGTCGGGTCTTCGCCGACCTCGGTCGTTGCGGCCGTCGTGCGGCCGGGTCGGCGGCGCTGTCGTCGTCAGTCGATCGCGTCACGGCTCGAGGCTCTCCAGCATCGTGGACGGGCAAATCGCGGGGACTTTCTACCGACATAGACGATTTCCTCTGTGAGCGCAAAGCCGGGACTGCAGCCGCTGGTCGGTCGCAGGGCCGATCATCACGCTTCCTGGTCTCGAAGCCGGCCGATTTCGCTGCCTATTCGAACGAACTGCCTAAATCTTGAGCTATGCCGGCGTCACGTATTGTGTACAAGATTTGGCAGGAACCGGATAAATCCGGCTGTAATTGGGCGACGGACTGCAGGTCCGGACTGCAAATTTGCGGGAGTGCGGATCCAGGACATGTTCGGGCCGATGGCACGAGGTGGGATCGGCGGCGACAGCCGGTCGGATGCGGTGCGCCTCGCGCCCGCCCGGCCGCTGCAGCGTGCCTATGGCCGGGCGGAACTGTCGTTCCGTGCGCGTGACGGCATGACCACCATCGATCGGCTGTACCAGCAGGGCCAGGCCAAGATCCGGCTGCCGAAAGTGCATGGCGAGCCACCGGTCGCGGTGTTCCTCAACACCGCCGGCGGCATCACCGGCGGCGACCGGCTGGACTCCGGCGTCGTCTGGGGACCCGACACCGAGGCGGCCGTCACCTCCCAGGCCGCCGAGCGCGCCTATCGCTCCGACGGCTCGTCGGCCGACGTCACGACCAGACTGGAACTCGGCGCCGGCGCCAAGGGCCATTGGCTGCCGCAGGAGATGATCGTGTTCGACGGCGCCAACCTCGAGCGCCGCATCGAGGCCGATGTCGACGCGTCCGCCGAACTCCTCATGGTCGAGACGACGCTGTTCGGCCGCGCCGCCATGGGCGAGACCGTGCGGACTTGCCGCTTCATCGACCGCTGGCGCATCCGCCGCGCCGGCCGCCTCATCTACGCCGACACCTTCCGCATCGGCCGCGACGGCACCGATGATCCCAGCCGGATCCTCGCCGGCGCCGCCACCGGATCCGGCGCCTCGGCGCTGTCGACCATCCTCCTCGTTGCCCCCGACGCCGAGACCCGCCTCGCCGACATGCGTGCGCACCTCGAAGCGGTCGGCATCGAGGCCGGCGCCAGCGCCTGGAACGGCCTCTTGCTCGCCCGCATGGTCTCGACCTCGCCGCGCGACCTCAGGCGCGATCTCGTCACCGTGCTCGAACGCTTTCGCCGGCGCCTGTTGCCGCGCCCCTGGTATTGTTGACCAAGCCAAAAGTCACAGAGGACCAACGATGAATCTCACGCCGCGCGAAAAGGATAAGCTTCTCATTGCCATGGCGGCGATCGTCGCGCGCCGGCGCCTGGAACGCGGGGTGAAGCTCAATCACCCCGAGGCGGTGGCGCTGATCTCCGACTTCGTCGTCGAGGGCGCCCGCGACGGCCGCTCGGTCGCCGATCTGATGGAAGCCGGCGGGCATGTGCTGACGCGCGATCAGGTGATGCCCGGGATCGCCGAGATGATCTACGACATCCAGGTCGAGGCGACGTTCCCGGACGGCACCAAGCTGGTCACTGTTCACCATCCGATCAGGTGAGGGAGGCCGGCATGGCGCTCGAACTCCGCCCCAACTGCGAATGCTGCGACGTGGACTTGGCGCCGGACGCGCTGGCCTTCATCTGCTCGTTCGAATGCACCTTCTGCGAGGCCTGTGCCTCTGCCGCGCTGAACGGCACCTGCCCCAATTGCGGCGGCGAACTCGTACGCCGCCCGGTCCGGCCGGCGGAGAAGCTTGCCGCCAACCCGCCGTCGCGCGAACGCACCCTGAAGCCGAACGGCTGCGGCCGGACCGCCGCCTGAACGATCCAATTGAGGAGCCCATCATGATCCCCGGTGAAATCATCGTTGCGGACGGCGACATCGAATTGAACGCCGGCTTGCCCACCCTGACGTTGGAAGTCTCCAACAGCGGCGATCGGCCGATCCAGGTCGGCAGCCACTATCATTTCGCCGAAACCAACCCGGCACTGCGCTTCGACCGTGCCGCCGCCAGGGGCCACCGGCTCGACATCCCCGCCGGCACCGCCGTGCGCTTCGAGCCCGGCCAGACCCGCGACGTGACGCTCGTGCCCTTTGCCGGCAAGCGCGAGGTCTACGGCTTCCGCCAGGCGGTCATGGGGAAATTGTGATCGCCCTACTTTCCTGATAAAGTATGGCGCCAGCTCCTTTGTAGGGAGAGATGCAATGAGCAAGCATGGCGTGATCCTGGCGGATGCCAAGAGTTCGATGAAGGGGCAGGTGACGATCCCAGCCGAGATCCGCCAGCGGCTGGGTTTGGAGCCGGGCGGTTCGGTGCAATTCCTCGCCAACGAGAACGGCGAGGTCCGCATCATCGCCAAGCACAAGGACATCAGCCATCTATTCGGGATCTTCGGCCCCGCGACCGAAACGATCGATGTGGAGGAGGCCATAATGGATGCCGTTTGGGCACGCAATCGGCCTGACCGGACGGAGTTCGACGTTTGATCGGCCTCGACACCAACGTCCTGGCGCGCGCGATCCTGGTCGACGATCCGATCTGGACGCCAAAGGCGCAGCGGTTTCTCGTCCATGAGATCACCGCCGAAAGCCCAGGCTACGTCAATCTGGTTACGCTCGCCGAACTGGCCTGGACCCTGCGAAAATCGGGCGGATTCGATCGTAGTAGACTTGCTGACGTGGTTGTCGGCCTCCTGGGGGCCGAGAACATCGTCGTCGAACGGCCGGACCTCGTGTCCCGCGCGCTCTCAGTCTATCGCTCGGGTGGCGCCGGCTTCGCCGACTATCTCATTGCCGAACTCAATTCTGCGGCCGGGGCCAACTGCACCGTCACCATCGACGCGAAGGCCGGCTCGCGACCCATGTTCACCCCGCTTTCGTGAGGTCTCCATGTCCTACCGTATCTCTCGCGCGTCCTACGCCGACATGTTCGGCCCCACCGTCGGCGACAAGGTGAGGCTCGCCGATACCGAACTGATCATCGAGGTGGAGAAGGATCTCACCAGCTACGGCGACGAGGTGAAGTTCGGCGGCGGCAAGGTCATCCGCGACGGCATGGGCCAGTCCCAGGTGACGCGCGCCGCCGGAGCCGTCGACACCGTCATCACCAATGTCCTCATCGTCGACGCCAAGCTCGGCATCGTCAAAGCCGACGTCGGCCTCAAGGACGGCAAGATCGCCGCCATCGGCAAGGCGGGCAACCCCGACATCCAGAGCGGCTTCGGCAACCTCGATCCCGCGACCAC
>JARLIU010000025.1 GCA_031291595.1 Ancalomicrobiaceae bacterium
GCCTCGCCGGGCGAGATCGCCGGCCATCTGCACCCGGCCGCGCGCGTGTTCCTCGGGCCGAAGTCGGTCAGGCGGCGCTGCTTCGTCGGCGACGGCGAGCGGCTGATCCTGCCGGCGCTCGGCGCCTATGCCGGTGGGCTGTCGGTGTTGGACCCCGCCTTCCGCAGCCTGTTCAAGCGCGCTTCGCTGTCCGTCGCGCTGCTCGGCGACGGCCGCGTCTATTCGTTCCCCCGCCGCATGCTGTCGGCGGCCTGACCGCGCCGTCTGCTCACAGCCACGTGTCGATCTCGGTCCCCGTCGCCTCGGCGATCGACACGAATCCCTCCTCGTCGAGCTTCTTGACGAAGTATTCAAGGATGCGGCCGATGAGTTCCGGCCCCTCGTAGACGAGGCCGGTATAGAGCTGGATCAGATTGGCGCCGGCCGTGATCTTCGCCCAGGCGGTCTCAGGGCTGTCGATGCCGCCGACGCCGATGATCGGCACACCCGGCCCGATCAGCTTGCGCATGCGCGCCAGCGTGCGGGTGGAGCGCTCGAACAGCGGCCGGCCGGACAGCCCTCCGGCTTCACTTGACTGCGGATCGGTCGAGCCATCGCGCGACAGCGTCGTGTTGCTGATGACGAACCCGTCGATCGAGCGGGCCAGCGCCACCTCGGCGATGTCGGCCAGCCCGGCTTCGTCGAGATCGGGGGCGATTTTCAGCAACACCGGCAGTCGCCGCCCGCCCGGCTCGGACGCGTCGTCGCGCGCCATCAGTACCCGCTGCAGCAGGTGGTCGAGCGCCTCGCGCGTCTGCAGATCGCGCAGACCCGCGGTATTGGGCGAGGAGACGTTGATGACGCAGTAGCTGGCGAGATCGGCGAAGGCCTCGACGCCGGCGGCATAGTCTTCGGTCTTGTCGGCGGTATCCCGGTTAGCGCCGATGTTGACGCCGACGATGCCGCCCCGCCCCTTTCGCCGGAGCAGCCGCTCGCGCATCGCCGTATGCCCAGCGTTGTTGAAACCGAATCGGTTGATGACGGCGTGGTCGGCGACGAGGCGGAACAGCCGCGGCTGCGCGTTACCCGCCTGCGGCCTTGGCGTCACCGTTCCGATCTCGGTGAAGGACAGGCCGAGCCGCAACGTGCCGTCGATTGCCGTGCCGTCCTTGTCGAAGCCGGCCGCCATGCCGATCGGATTGGCGAAGCTCAGCCCGGCGATTTCGATCTTCAGCCGCTTGTCGCGCGGCACCGGGTACCACCGCACGAGCGGCAGCCGCAGCGACCTGATCGTCAGGGTGTGCGCAGTTTCCGGTTGGAGCGAGAACAGCAACGAGCGGATGGCGGGAAACAGGTTCATGACGCCAGCCCTTCCGGAAAGCGGTGCACCCCGTCGTCGCCGAGCGGCAGCGACACGATCCCGATCGCCGCACTCAGCGGCAGATCGCCGTAGAGGTGCGGAAACAGATCGCCGCCGCGCGACGGCTCCCATTTCAGCGCCGCTCCGAGCCGTGCGGCGTTAACCGTGACGAGGAGAAGATCGGTCTGGCCGGCGAAATGCCGCCGTGCCGTCTCGCGCACCTGCGCGGACGAGGAGAAATGCATGTAGCCGTCGGCCAGGTCGACGGGCGCACCTCGGAAGCGGCCCTCCGCCTCCGCCTGCCGCCACAGCTCGGCTGGAACGATTTTGTAGATCACCTCGGCGGGCATGTCGGTCCTTCCCCGTTGCAATCCCTCTGTTTTAGGGATCGCTGCCCGGCCCGCAAGGGGCATCGGCGCATGGGCACCACGCCTGACTTGCCAGGAGCCGGCGGTCGTCCTCAAATGCCGGGGCGATCAAGTCGGACGCGCCGATTCAGCCGTCACTTGGTCCCGAGCGCCTCGATCGTGCTCGTATCGACACCTCACGATCCCTGGACCCATCCGGAGCCGCCCATTGCCCCCGCATTCCCTGGCCCGCTGGCCGCTTTTCCTCGTCGCCCTGTGCGCTGCGCTCATCGGCAGCACGCCGGCCGAAGCAGCGACCGCCGCCGCCATATCGCAGCCCTTTTGGCTGCTGTCGATCACGCCCTTCGTGCTGCTGATCGGCGCACTCGCCATTCTGCCGGCGGCGCTGCCGTCCTTCTGGCACCACCACTACGGCCTCGTCGCCCTCGTCTGCGGGCTGATGAGCCTCATCGGCGAATCGATTTTGACTGGGTGGCAAGCGAGCGCGGCAGAGCTGACGCACGTTGCCGTCGCCGACTACGTTCCGTTCATCGTGCTGTTGACCGCGCTGTTCACGGTTGCCGGCGGCATTCGCGTCACTGGCAACCTGCACGGCAGCCCACGGACCAACATGGTGCTGCTGCTGATCGGCTCCGGTCTCGCCAGCCTGATCGGCACCACCGGCGCGGCGATGGTGATGATCCGCCCGATCGTGCGCGCCAACGACGAGCGCCGGCACAGATCGCATGTCATCGTCTTCTTCATCTTCCTCGTTGCCAATATCGGCGGCGCGCTGACCCCGCTCGGCAATCCGCCGCTGTTGCTGGGCTATCTCTCCGGGGTGAATTTCTTCTGGCCGACGCTGCATCTTCTGATGCCGACCGCCGTTGTCATGGTGCCAATCTTCGCCGTCTTCTATCTCGTCGACCGCGCCTACTACGCGCACGACGCACACTTTCGCCGGCTCGCCGACCCGACGCCCGACACCAAGGCCGTCGGCGTCGAAGGGCGGATCAACTATCTCTTTCTGCTGGCGATCGTCGTCATGGTTCCGGTCGGCGGCTCGTGGAAGTCCGGCATCGGCTGGACCATTCTGGGGACCCACCTTGGTTTGGAGGACGTCGTGCGCGACGGCATGCTCGCCGTCATTGTCCTGCTCTCGCTTGCCGTAACGCCGCGCCGCATCCGCCGAGCCAACGATTTCACGTTTGTGCCGATGCGCGAGGTGGCGATCCTGTTTGCCGCGATCTTCGTCACGCTCGCCCCGATCCTGCAGTTGTTGCGGCTGGGGATGGACGGGCCGTTCGCGCCGTTGATCGGGCTCGTCGGCCGGCCCGGCGAAGCGGGCGCCGCTGCCATCGCCTTCTGGATCTCCGGGTTTCTCTCCTCGGTGCTCGACAGTGCCCCCGCCTATCTCGCCTTCTTTCATCTGGCCGGCGGCGACGCGCAGGCGCTGATGGCCGAAGGCACGACGCTTCTAGCCATTTCCTGCGGCACGGTGTTCATGGGCGCCATCACCTACATCGGCAATGCGCCGAACTTCATGGTCCGCGCCATCGCCGAGGAAGCCGGCATCCGCATGCCGTCGTTCTTCGGCTATATGGCCTGGTCGCTCGGCGTGCTGGTGCCGATCTTTCTGATCGTCACCTTCGTCTTCTTCCGCTGACGCGAGGGCCGTGGCCATGGGCGATGCCGACGATCCCGCAACTGCCGCCGGTACGGGCGCGTCCGATATCGCCGCGGCCGCTGGCGACGTTGCTCCGAGCCGGCCGGAAGAGACGCGGCTGATCTTTCGCGGCGTTCGGCGGCACCTGGCGCGCCTCGGATATGCGACGCTCGACGAATTGCCGCTGGCTTCCGGCCGTCGCGCCGACATCGTGGCACTGGCCGAGAAAGACACCATCATCATCGTCGAGGTGAAATCGTCGGTCGAAGATTTTCGCGTCGACCAGAAATGGCCGTTCTACCGGCTGCATTGCGACCGGCTGTATTTTGCCACCAGCCCGCGCGTAGCCCTCGACATCTTCCCGCAAGATGCCGGCCTGATCCTCGCCGACGGCTACGGCGCCGAGATCATCCGCGAGGCTCCGGAGCATCGGCTTGCCGCAGCGACGCGCAAGGAGATGCTCATGCGCTTCGGCCGGCTCGCCGCGGCACGGCTCTATGGGCTGATCGATCCAGGCCCGCATGGAATGTGAGGGATGTGGTCCGAAGCAAGGCGGCGTCCGGTGGGCCGGGCGCCGCGTGATGGCTCGGCCGTTTACCGAGGCGCACGCTTGGCGAGAATCCGCTGCAGCGTCCGCCGATGCATATTGAGCCGGCGCGCCGTCTCCGAAACATTGCGCTCGCACAGTTCGTACACGCGCTGGATGTGTTCCCAGCGTACGCGATCGGCCGACATCGGGTTTTCCGGCACCGGCGCCTTGTCTCCGCCGTCCTGGGTCAGGGCCCGGTGCAGGTCGTCGGCATCCGACGGCTTCGACAGGTAGTCGAGTGCCCCGAGTTTAACCGCCGAAACGGCGGTGGCGATATTGCCGTAGCCGGTCAACACCACGGCCCGCGAGTCCGGCCGGCGCGATCGGATCATCTCGATCACGTCGAGCCCATTCCCATCGCCGAGCCGCATGTCGACCACCGCATAGGCCGGCGGCCGTGCATCCACCTTGGCAAGCCCCTCGGCGACCGTGTCGGCCGTATCGACCATGTAGCCACGCGATTCCATCGCGCGCGAAATGCGTTGCAGAAACGGCTTGTCGTCGTCGACGATCAAAAGGCTCCTGTCCGCCAGGATGGCCGCGCTCGACATGACCTCGATCAGGCTCATGGGCATTCCTCCAACTTCTCGTTCGGCGAGAATTTTGTCGCGAGGTCTCGGTTCTGCGACCGGCTTTGCCTCGTATAAAAACGTATACAGTCTCCTTGAGCCGGCGAAAAGCCCGATAAATCAGAGAAATCGATGCCGGCATCGGCCGAAGTCGGTACGGTTTGCCCCGGTCGGGGTCGGGCGGCACATGCAAATCGGCGCCAAATGACTGAAAGCGCGAAGAAAGATCGCAAACCGGACATCCTGCCGACCCTCGCGCGAAGGTGATTGGCGAGATCTCTTCAGTCGACAGGGCCGGGTGAAGACGCGCGCGCGGCCGGGCTGTCCATGCGGTCGCGCGGCCAAGTGATGCGGACGACGGCGCCGGTTGCCGGCAAGCGCTTGTTCGAATAGCCGATCTTGGCTCCGGACCGGATCAGGAAGGTCTTGGCGATGAAATAGCCGAGCCCCAGCCCGCCGCCGACCTCGTCGCTGCTCCGGCTGTCGGACTTGTCGGCACGCGAGGTAACGAAGGGCTCGCCGATTCGGTCGATGATGGCGGGGTGGAAACCCGGGCCGTCGTCGGAGATGGTCACGCTCACCTCGCGCGCGTCCCAAATCGCCTCGATCACCACTTTGGCGCTGGCAAAGTCGACGGCGTTTTCGACGATATTGCCGAGACCGTAGAGGATGCCCGGATTGCGCGTGCCGATCGGTTCCGGGCCGCGCCCGCGGGTAACGACGTCGAGCTCGCTGCCGAAGCCGCGGAACGGCTCGACCACTTCGTCGATCAGCTGGGTGAGCGCCATGCGGCCGAAATACTGGTCGCCCTCCGAGCCGAGCTGAGTAAGCTTCCTGAGGATGTCGCGGCAGCGGTCGGACTGGGAGCGCAACAGCGCCACATCCTCGGCCAACGGCGATCCCGGTTCCAGCTCGCGTTCGAGTTCGCGCGCCACGACGGCAATGGTGCCGAGTGGCGTGCCCAGTTCATGCGCGGCGGCGGCGGCCAGCCCGTCGAGCGCCGAGAGATGTTGCTCCCGCACCAATACCAATTCGGCGGCGGCGAGCGCATCGGCCAGTTGCCGCGCTTCGTCGGCGACGCGAAAGGCATAGATGGCGGAGAAGGCGAGGGTGGAGAGGAGCGCGATCCAGATGCTGACCAGGTAGAGCGGCGGCAGCACCGGCCGTGGTTCGGTTCCCCACGGCAGCGGCAGGTGCACGATGGCGAGCAGCGTCGCCACCATGGCGACGACCAGTCCCAAGAGGAACGTGGCACGTGGCGGCAACGTCGCCGCCGAGACCAGCACCGGCGCGAGCAGCAGGAACGAGAACGGATTGTCGAGCCCGCCGGTAAAGAACAGCAGCGAGCCGAGCTGGCAGGCGTCATAGGCGAGCAGTGTCGCGGCATAGGGGCCGGTCAGGCGGTAGTTCGCCGGCAGCAGGCGCGTCAGGGCCAGATTGACGCCGATCGAGGCGGCAATCAGCATGACGCAGGGCAGAACCGGGAAGGAATAGCCGAGGCCGAACTGCACGAAGGCGAGCGCGATCACCTGGCCGAGGATGGCGAGCCAGCGCAGCCGTCCGAGCGTGTCGAATTTCAGGCTGCGCGCCGACACCTCGCCCGGCTCGGTTAAGTCCGGTAACAGAAAGCGCATGTTGATCACGGCAATTCCCCCCCGAAAGCACGGCCCCGACCAGGCGCAGGCCGGTCGGACGACACCATGCGTGAAGACGAACACGGTCGCGCTCTGCCGGCGCTCGTTCCGTGCCTGTCGTGACAGCCATCCGTCAGCCTTGCTGGCGGGGACGCGGAAACGAGCTATATAGCGTTCGGCCGCCGCGGTCATCGGCGCGGCCACCGCCGCCGCATCGCGCGGCCACCGCCGCCGCATCGCGCGGCACCCATTCGAGACCGCCGCAGCATCGCTCGGCAACCGCTCGGGACGGCCGGCGGCAGCGCTCGGCAACCGCTCGAGACGCCCGGCGGCTCGCCGGCACGGGCCCCAGACAGGAAGCCGCCCCCATGTCCGCCGAAGCGGCGATCACCGTCGAAGCCCTCACCAAGATCTACGGCCAGACCCGCGCGGTCGATGGCGTGTCGTTCACCGTGCCGCTCGGGGCGACCGTCGGGTTGCTGGGCGGCAACGGTGCCGGCAAGACCACGACCATCGGCATGATCATGGGGCTGATCCAGCCCGACGGCGGCAAGATCTCGGTGTTGGGCGCCGCCATGCCGGCCGCCCGCTCGCGTGTCCTGCACCGCATGAATTTCGAGAGCCCTTACGTCGATATGCCGCATCGCCTGACCGTCCGGCAGAACCTGACGGTGTTCGGCCGGCTCTACGGCGTCGACGGCGTCGCCGACCGCATCCGGCAACTGGCGGAGGATTTTGCCCTGACCGACCTCCTGGACCGGCCGGCCGGCCGGCTCTCTGCCGGGCAGAAGACGCGCGTGGCGCTGGCCAAGGCGCTGATCAACGACCCCGACGTCCTCCTGCTCGACGAGCCGACCGCCTCGCTCGATCCCGATACCGCCGACTGGGTGCGCTCGCGCCTGGAGACCTACCGCCACACCTTCGGCGTCGGCATCCTGCTGGCGTCGCACAACATGCCGGAGGTCGAGCGTCTCTGCGACAACGTCATCATGCTGAAGCAGGGCCGGATCGTCGATACGGGCTCGCCGGCCGATCTCGTCTCCCGCTACGGACGCAGCGACATGGAAGAAGTGTTCCTCGACGTGGCGCGCGGCCGCGGCGAGGCGGCGCATCTGGCCGGCTGGGAGAACGGCTGATGACGGCAACGCTGCAGCGTGACAGACATCGCGACCGGGCCGCACGCGCCAACAAATCCGGATTCTCCTTTGCCCGCGTCGGCGCCATGGTGCTCCGTCACTGGTATCTCCTGCGCTCGTCCTGGCCGCGCCTGTTGGAAATCGTCTACTGGCCGGCGGTCAATCTGCTGACCTGGGGGCTGGTGCAGACCTACGTGCAGCAGCATTCTGGCTTTTTCGCCAATGCCGCCGGGCTGATCATTGGCGCCATGCTGTTGTCGGACGTCCTGATCCGCGGCCAGCAGGGCTTTTCCTTCGCCTTCCTGGAGGAGCTGTGGTCGCGCAACATCGGCAACCTGATGATGAGCCCGCTGAGGCCGTCGGAACTGCTTGCCTCGCTCATGGTCGTGAGCCTGATCCGGCTCGCGATCGGCATGATCCCGGTGTCGCTGGTCGCCATCGCGCTGTTCGACTTCAACATCTGGGGGCTCGGCGGGGTCCTGGCGCTGTTCTTTCTCAATCTCATCCTGACCGGCTGGTCAGTCGGCATCGTCATCGCCGGTGTGCTGCTGCGCCAGGGCATGGCGGCGGAAAGCTTTGCCTGGACCGTGATATTCGCGGTGGTGCCGATCACCTGCGTCTACTATCCCGTCGCCACGCTGCCGTCGTTCCTGCAGCCCGTCGCCTGGAGCCTGCCGCCGACCTACGTGTTCGAGGGCATGCGCGCCGCCCTGATCGGCCATCAGTTCCGCAGCGACCTGATGCTGGACGCCTTCCTCATCAATCTCGTCCTGATGGGCATTGCCACCGTCGGCTTCTACTGGTTGCTCAATTCGGCCCGCCGTCAGGGATCGTTGCTGTCGACCGGCGAGTGAGGAGGCTCACGTATAATTGGCCGGCAAACCCGTAGTCTTGCGTAAAACGACTGGACAGCGACGGGAGAGCCTGATCCGATGCGGAGCCGTGCCGGAACGGAACTCAGACTTAGGCATCATTGCCGATGTGGCCGGCGGCAGACACCATCGCCGCTTCGATTGATCGAAACGGCGCGTCGGGGCAAAGGGGTCCCGATTCGAGCGATGATGCGAGGGACGTGGCTGCCATGTTCTACCAGCTCTTCGAAATGAACCACGCCGTGCTTGGTCCCTGGCGGGCCGCAGCCGACGCCGCGCGCCTCTACTTCAAGAACCCGCTGAACCCGCTTGCCCATACCCACTATGGCCGCTCGATCGCTGCGGCCTGCGAGGTATTCGAGCGCTCCACCCGCCGCTACGGCAAGCCGGAATTCGGCCTCGAGACGGCTCTGGTGGGCGGAACCCGCGTCGCCGTGGCCGAGCGCGTCGTCTGGGAGAAGCCGTTTGCCCGGCTCGTCCATTTCGAGCGCGACCTGCCCGCCGGCCGCCGTCCCGATCCGAAGATCCTGATCGTCGCGCCGATGTCGGGGCACTATGCGACGCTGTTGCGCGGCACCGTCGAGGCGCTGCTGCCCCGCCACGAGATCTTCATCACCGATTGGATCGATGCCCGCATGGTGCCGCTGACCGCCGGCGGCTTCGATCTCGACGATTACATCGACTACGTCGTCGCCATGCTGCACCATCTGGGCCAAGACACCCACATCATCGCCGTCTGCCAGCCGGCGGTGCCGGTATTGGCCGCCGTTTCGCTGATGGAAGAGGCGAACGATCCCTATTCGCCGCCCTCGATGATCCTGATGGGCGGGCCGGTCGACACGCGCATTTCGCCGACGGCGGTCAACAAGATGGCGAGCCAGAAGGACCTCGACTGGTTCCGCCGCAATGTCATCATGCAGGTGCCGTTCCCGCATCCGGGCTTCATGCGCCCCGTCTATCCCGGCTTCCTGCAGCTCTCCGGCTTCATGTCGATGAACCTCGACCGCCACCTCAACGCCCAGCGGGAGTTTTACGGCCACCTGATCGTCGGCGATGGCGATTCGGCCGAAAAGCACCGCGACTTCTACGACGAGTACCTCGCGGTCATGGATCTCTCGGCCGAATTCTATCTGCAGACGGTCGATACCGTGTTCATCCGGCATTCCCTGCCATTGGGCGCGATGATGCACCGCGGCCATCGGGTGAACCCAGCCGCTATCCGCAAGACCGCGCTCTTGACCGTCGAAGGCGAACTCGACGACATCACCGGCAAGGGCCAGACGCAGGCGGCGCACCGGCTCTGCGCCAATATCCCGGACGTCCGGCGCGCCGACTACGTGCAGTCGAAGGTCGGCCATTACGGCGTGTTCAACGGTTCGCGTTTCCGCGCCGAGATCGCCCCGCGCATCGCCGACTTCGTCATGACGTTCAACCGCCGTGACGCGAAGCTGTCGGAGACGGCGGGACCGGTCGTCGCCGCGCTGAAGGCGAAGGACCTGACGCCGGAGCAGGACGGCGGGGCTTCGGCCCCTGCGCCATCAGCCGAGCCAGCGCCATCGGCCGGGGCCGCACCCGATGCAACGGCCGTCGCTGCGCCTTCGGCCGAAACCGCGTCCGCCGAGCCGCCGAAGCCGGCCGCTGCCAGACGAAAACCGGCTGCCAGCACCCGAAAATCCATCGGCACCGAGGTCTGACGGCGATCCCGCCGGCCTCGTCGGCCTCGGCCGGTGCCGACGTGCGTGCCGGCGCGGCAGGGCGTGTCGATCCGCCGGTGTCATTATCCCCGCCGGACCGCCTCCGTCCGCCGCCCGAGATGCCGGCGTCCGATAACCTCGTTGCCCGGTAGGCGCCTGCAATGCCGCGTTAAACCTTGCGGGGGCAGCGGGCGAACGCTAGAACCGGCCCAGCCGCTGCAACCGACCCCGTCGGGGTAGGTCCCGGCTGCTCCCCTCCCGTGGACAAGGCTCATGACCGTGCAATCCCCGCTCGCCCATCTTCTGTCGCCCGAGATCATCGCGGCGGCCGGCCGTTCGAAGGCCTGGCCGTTCGAGGAGGCGAAGAAGATCGTCGCGCGGCTGGAGAAAACGCCGAAGGCCGAAGTCCTGTTCGAGACCGGCTACGGCCCGTCGGGGCTGCCGCATATCGGTACCTTCGGCGAGGTGGTCCGGACCTCGATGGTCCGCCATGCCTTCCGCGTGCTGACCGGCGACACCGTGCCAACCCGGCTCCTGTGCTTCTCCGACGACATGGACGGCTTGCGCAAGGTGCCGGACAACGTGCCGAACAAGCCGCTGGTCGCCGCCAATCTCGGCCGACCGCTCACCCGCGTGCCCGATCCGTTCGGCACGCACGAGAGCTTCGGCCATCATAACAATGCCCGGCTCAGGGCCTTCCTCGATGCCTTCGGCTTCGACTACGAATTCGCCTCCTCGACCGACTACTACACCTCCGGCCGGTTCGATGCGGCGCTGATGACCGTCCTCGAGCGCTACGACGCCATCATGGCCATCATGCTGCCAAGCCTCGGCGGGGAGCGTCAGGCGACCTATTCGCCGTTCCTGCCCGTCCACCCCAAAACCGACGTCGTCATGCAGGTGACGGTCGAGGAGAGGAACCTGGCCAAAGGGACCATCGTCTGGCGCGATCCGACGACGGGCGAGCGCTTCGAGACGCCGGTGACCGGCGGCCACGTCAAGCTGCAGTGGAAGCCCGACTGGGGCATGCGCTGGGCGGCGCTCGGCGTCGACTACGAGATGGCGGGCAAGGACCTGATCGATTCGGTCAAGCTGTCGAGCCAGATCACCTCGGTGATTGGCGGGCGCCCGCCGGAAGGCTTCAATTACGAGCTGTTCCTGGACGAGAACGGGCAGAAGATCTCCAAGTCGAAGGGCAACGGGCTGACCGTCGACGAGTGGCTGACCTATGCCTCGCCGGAGAGCCTGTCGCTGTTCATGTTCCGCGAGCCCAGGGCGGCCAAGAAGCTGTATTTCGACGTGATCCCGAGGAACGTCGACGAATACACCCAGTTCATCGAGGCCTACGAACGCCAGCCGATCGAGCAGCGCCTCAACAATCCGGTGTGGCACATCCATGCCGGCGAACCGCCGGCCCCGGAGCGCATCGGTGGCGTCGACGGTACCGCGCCGGCCACCACGCTGTCGTTCTCCATGCTGCTGAACCTCGTCAATGCCGCGAGCGTCGAGCGGGAGGCGGACGTGTGGAAGATGCTCGCCGACTACGCCCCCGGCGTCCGGCCCGAGGACCATCCCCGTCTCGGCCAGTTGATCGGCTACGCCATTCGCTACTACCATGACTTCGTCAAGCCGGCGAAGACGTTCCGTGCCCCGAGCGAGGCCGAGCGCGCCGCGCTGCTGGCGCTGCGCCAGCAGCTTGCGGGTCTGCCGATGCAGGCCGGCGCCGAGGCGATCCAGACGGCGGCCTACGATGTTGGCCGTCGGCATTTCCCCGACGCCAAGAAGAACGGCCCGGACGGCCGCCCCGGCGTTGCCCAGGAATTCTTCGCCGGGCTCTACCAGATCCTGTTGGGCCAGGAGCGGGGGCCGCGTTTCGGCTCGTTCGCCGCGCTCTATGGGCTGAAAGAGACCATCGCGCTGATTGACAAGGCGCTCGCCGGCGAACTCGTTGGCTGAAGGCCGCCAGCGGAATCGTGGCCGGGCGCGCCCCGGCCGTGCGTCCGCTGGTCATTCTGCCCGCAGCGGATGGTTTCGATTTGGTGAAAACCACTCCCGCAGTTGCGCCTATGTTGTTTACGGCTTAGTTCACTGCGTTAAATGTTGAAGCGAAATTGTCTAAGATTATACATTCGAATTAACGCATTAGATGCACTTCGGACGCATATCGGAACCAGTCACGGCGCTTTTAGCCGGAGGTCCCGATGCAAGCCCTTATCGTCGACGACAACGCCACCAATGTCGCGCTGCTGCAGTGTCTGATCGCCAGGATCGACAATTGCCAGTCCATCGGTTTCACCGATGCGGTCGAGGCGCTGAACCGTCTGCCCGAGCTCGATTTCGATATTGCGCTGGTGGACTTCGTCATGCCGGAGGTCGACGGGCTGCAACTCGTCAAAGCCATCCGCGCCATCCCGCGCCACGCCCATGTGCCGATCGTCATGATCACCACGGCGGAAGCGCGCGACGTGCGCATCGAAACGCTGACCGCCGGGGCGAACGACTTCCTGGCCAAGCCGATCGACCCCGTCGATCTGCGTGCCCGCGTCGTTAACCTCCTGGCCTTGCGCAAGGCGCAGCAGGCGCTCGAACAGCGCGCCGTGCATCTGCAGGTCGAAGTCGACAAGGCGTTGCGGGTGCTGGTCGCGCGCGAGGAGGAGATCGTGTGGCGGCTGTCGCGCGCCACCGAAGGCCGCGATCCGGAAACCGGCGGCCACATCCGCCGCATGGGGCTCACCTGCCGCATCCTCGCCGAGGAACTGGGGCTCGGCCCCGAAACCTGCCGTGCCATTCCGGTGGCGGCGCAGATGCACGACATCGGCAAAGTCGGCATCCCCGACTACATCCTGTTCAAGCCCGGGCCGCTGACGCCGGACGAACGCGTCATCATGCAGACGCATGCGGCGCTCGGCGAAGAGATCCTCTCCGGCAGCGACGCCCTGCTCGTCCGGATCGGCGCCGAGATCGCCGGCAGCCACCACGAACATTGGAACGGCCGCGGCTATCCGCGCGGGCTCGCCGGCGAGGCGATCCCGATCACCGGCCGCATCGCCGCCGTCGCCGACGTGTTCGATGCCCTCATCTCCGATCGGCCGTACAAGCGGGCCTGGACGCTCGAGGCGGCGCGCGACCATGTCGTTTCCGAACGTGGCCGCCAGTTCGATCCGGCTTGCGTCGACGCATTCCTGCGACGTTTCGACGACATCGTCGGCCGGGACACCGACTTCGCCGGACCGGAGCGGATGGGGCGGCCGACCGCGGCTTGAGCCCGCATTCGAGTGGCGCCATCGTGGGGCGCCGGCAGGGCAGGGGCGGGGGCGAGCCGTCCAAGGGAGGATGGGATATGAGCGTTTCGGCGCCATCTGACGATAGATCCGACCAGCACGCTGCCGACGCCACCCGGCTGCTCGACGTCGACCAGCGCTGCATGCTGATCGACGAACTCGGTCGCGACATTCTCGCCGAGCTGGAGGCGAGCTTCTGGAACGACTATGCCGCGCTCTTCGCCCGCGCCGCCGCGGCCGGTGCGGCGCGCGATCGGGCCGAATTCGGCGATACCGTACACACCATCAAGGGCGCGGCCTCGAACCTCGGGTTCGCTGGCATCGCCACGGCGGCTGCGGACTTGCGCGCTGCCGTCGTCGCCGGCGACTGGCCGGATCTCGCCGATCTCCAACGGCAGGCCGAGCGGACCCGAGCCGCTCTCGCCACTGCAGCCGGCCAAGGCTAGGCCGATCGCCGATCAGTTCGGCTGCACCGGCGCATCCAGCGGATTGCGTCCGGGCGGCGTGACGATCCTGAGGAGTGGCAGAAACGACGACTGCCCGATCGGCACGAAGCCGCCGCCGAAGGTCGGCTCGATCGCGTCATAGGCCTCCGGGGCCTTGTCGGCGAGGCCGACGAGCAGGTCGCGCAACTCGTTCTTCACGGTGAGGGGAAGCTCGGAGCGCACGGCGTGCGGCCCATTGGGGATCAGGTCCGACTTCCACACGATGCGGATGGCATGCATGTCGAGCACGTGCTTGGCCACGAGGTCGTGCAGCGTGCCGCGGTCGTAGCCCTCACCCTCATCGCCCTGCAGCGTCGACCACACCAGCGCCGCGTCCGCCGTCTTGTCGAGGAGGGCGCGGAGCGCCGCCTCGGGTCCCTTGGCGGTATCGATGCGGCCGAACAATTTCGCCGGATCGGCCCCTTCGGCTGCGAGCGCGGCGAAGGCAACGAGGTGGCTCGCCACCGATTGCACCCCCGGCGCCGACAGCACCTTGCCGGCGAGGTCGGATGGCTGGCGATAGCGCGAATCGTTCCTCACCACCAGGATGGCGCGCACCCCGGCGCTGCCGTCGATGGATTTCGGCGCGGCAAGCGGTTCGACGCATCCGCAGGTCTTCACCGCCATCGCATAGGCCGCCGCGCTGAACACGGCATAGTCGATGCGATGGCTGGCGGCGGCATCGATCAACGCCTGCCCGTCCTTGACGACGACGATCTCCACCGGCACGCCGAGCTGCTCGGCAACATAGGCGCGGAACGGCTCCAGCCGCTCTCCGACCGGTCCCGACGACGGCAGACTGGCGACGCCGATGCGCAAGCGTGCGAGGACGAAGCTCGTCTCGGCGCTGGCAGGGGCCAGGCAGCCGACGAGCGCGGCGAATGCGGCGGCGAGCAATGCGAGGAGCGGGCGCAAGCGAGTCATGGCCAAAGGGGTGCTCTGTCGCGCAAATCCTGTCAAGCCGGTGCTGGCTTGCGCCCGCTCGCACTTGGGTCCGCCCGTGCGCCCGCGCTGCCGCTCGCTCGGGCTCGCGGCGTTCGCCGCTCAAAACGCTCCACCGGAGCGTTTTGCCGGCCTGCGGCCGTCGCGGCTCACTCCTCCAGCAACAGCTTGCCGCCGGCCATCTCGACCTTGGACAGGCGGCGCATGAAGCTCATGCCAAGAAGGTTGGTGGCAAGCGCCTTGGCCGGCACGACCAGCGCCTCGACGTTCTTCACCCGCACATCGCCGATGCGCACCTCGTTCAGCGTAGCGCGCGCCGCCTTGGTCGTGCCGTTGGCGGTGGAGATCGGAATGGAGAACTCGTCCGGATCCGGCCTCAGCCCGAGGCGCAGCGCGTCCTCGTAGCGCAGCGCCACGCTCGTCGCCCCGGTATCGACCATCACGTCGATCGAGCGGCCGTTCACCAGCGCCTGCACCTCGAAATGGCCGCGGCTGTCGGCCTTCAGTTCGGCATTGCGGCCGCGCGTCGTCGCTGCATTCGCTTCCCAGGTCCGATAGCCGGCGACCTTCTCCGGCGGTATGTCGGGGCGATCGACCACCCAGGCGGTAAAGCCGACCAGCTTCGGCAGCCAGACCGGCGACCAAAATACGACGAAGCAGATGACGAAGAGGAGGCGCAGCGCGTTCTTCAGCATGGGGCTCCGATCCAGCGACGGTAGCCACCATAGGTGCGCGCCCCTAACAAGCCTCTAAGCCGGCCGTCCCGGATCGGCACCGCCGATCGCGACGCGCCTGGCGTGGCTTTTCGGCATCAGCCGGGCGACAGCGGCTCCAGCCGCAGCTCCGCCGCCAGCCGCTCGATATCGGCACGATCGCGGAAGCTCGTCTGCGCCCCGACGGCCAGACAGGCGAGGCTGCCGGCGGCAATGCCGTCGAGAATGGCCTGGTCCAACGAGGCTCCGAGGTCGAGCGCGGCGGCGAGCGCGCCACAGAAGGCATCGCCCGCCCCAGTGGTATCGATCGCCTTGATCACCGGCGGGTCGGCGCGATAGAGCCGCCCGTCGAAGCCCGCGACGATGCCGGCCGGACCGAGCGTGACGACGACCGCCTTGCCGTAGCGCGCCGCCATCGCTGCGGCAAAGCGTGCCGGCTCGCTCGCCAGCCCCAGCTCCTCGGCGTAGGTGCGCGCTTCGTGCTCGTTGACGATGAGCACGTCGGCGCTGGCCAGCGTGGTCTCGCTGACGTGCTCGGCCGGTGCGGCGTTGTAGACGATGCGGCAGCCGGCGGCGCGCGCCATGGCGATGGCCACTTCGACATCGGCGGTGCCGAGCGAATTCTGGGTGAGGAATGTGACGTCCGGCCCGAGCGCCCCGTCGAGCCATTCGGTCTTGGCGCGATCGTTGGCGGCATTGGCGCAGATCATCAGGTTCTCGCCCGACGGATCGATGGCGATCATGCAGATGCCTGTCGCCGACTGCGTCCGGTGCACGAGTGCCAGATCGACGCCCGCCTCGGTCAGGTTGGCCAGCGCTTCCTTCGCCAGCCAATCCCGCCCGACCGCGCCACACAGCCGCACCCTGGCGCCGGCGCGCGCCGCAGCCAGCGCCTGATTGGCGCCCTTGCCGCCGGGCAGCACCACGTAGTCCTGCCCCTTGATCGTCTCGCCGGGGATTGGGAACCGCACCACCTCTGTGACCATGTCGACGTTGATGGTGCCGAAGGCGACGATCATGGCGTCACTTGGTTCCGTACATCCGGTCGCCGGCATCGCCGAGCCCGGGCACGATGTAGCCCTTCTCGTTCAGCTTCTGGTCGACGGCGGCGCAGTAGATGCGGACGTCCGGGTGCACTTTGTGCAGCTTCTGCAGGCCTTCGGGCGCCGCCAACAGGCAGACGAACCGCAGGTTGAACGAGCCGCGGCGCTTCAGCCGATCGATTGCCGCGATCGCCGAATTGGCTGTCGCCAGCATCGGATCGAGCACGATCACCAGCCGTTCCTGGATATCCTCCGGCGCCTTGAAGTAATACTCGATCGCCTCGAGCGTGGTGTGGTCGCGATAGAGCCCGATGTGAGCAACTCTTGCCGACGGCACCAGATCGAGCATGCCTTCCAACAATCCCATGCCGGCCCTGAGAATCGGCACGAACACCAGCTTCTTGCCCGACAAGGTCGGCGCTTCCATCTTGGTCAGCGGCGTCTCGATCTCGATGGTCGTCAGTTCCAGGTCGCGCGTCGCCTCGTAGCACAGGAGGTGCGAGATCTCCCTGAGCAGCGTGCGGAAGCCTTTGGTGGAGGTCTCCTTGTTCCGCATGATCGTCAGTTTGTGCTGAATGAGCGGATGATCGACGACCGTCACACCTTCGTATTGCATGTCATTCTCCCAAGCGGCGCTCCCCGGGCCGCCTGAGCGGACGGTCCGGGCCGAGCACGACGTCACGGGCGCACGTCGGCGCACCATCAGACTTTCCCCCAAACTAGACTGCCCGGGGGCAATCGCAAAATGAGGACATTGCCCGATCCACCGTTTCCGTTAACACCCGGCTGACCGGCGTGCCCGAGGCGGGCTCGCAGGGCTCGTATCGGCGGCAACGCTTGAAATGTGCGGCGCATGCAGTATCAGTTGGCGACACTGCGGTCGCGCGCTTCGTCCGACACGACTACCGCCGCAAGTGGGAAGGCCTTCTCGAATGGCATCCGGCAATCTGACTTTGGCCGCACGACGCCTGCTCAGCGCCTCGGCGGTGCGCGATCGCGCCAATCGGATGCTCAACAATATCGTTGCCGGCATGTCGCAGCATTTCGCCGTCGACCTGGTGCGGCTCGATTCGGTCTGCGACTACGTCGTCCGGGTGATCCGCTCGTCCTATGCCGATCTCTCCGTGCCGCCGCACGCCTGCTGGCGACACTTCGAGGCCGGCGAGATCGATCGCTGGGGTATGCTGGTGGCACTGAGGCAATGGCCGAGCCCGCAGGCGCTCGGCGCTGCCGCCGTCGATCTTGCCTTCATCAGCGTGCTGATGCGCGGGCTCGCCGGTCCGGGCTGGGCCTACGCGGAAGCGGCGACCGGCGAGACGTTTGCCCGCTCCGATGGCGAGGCGATCGCCGGCCTGCTGATGTTTGCCGGCGGCGCCTTCTCCTCCAGCCCTTACGATCCGCTGCGCGTCGACGCCCGCGCGCTTGCCGGGCTGACGCCAGCCGAACTCGCCGACGGGCTGCAGGTGTCGCGTTCGAACCAGATCACCGGGCTCGAACAACGCGCAGCCCTCATCAACCGCTTCGGCCAGATGATGTCGGAATTTCCCGCGCTGTTCGCGGTGGACGATGGGCTGCGGCCGGGCGGACTGATCGCCTATCTGGCCCAGGCCGCCGATCCCGACGGTATCGAGGCACCCTGGCTGCTGGAATTGCTGCTCGGGCCGCTGACGGCGGTGATGCCCGGCCAATTCGCCCTCGGCGAGGTGGCGCTCGGCGATTGCTGGCCGCATCCCCGTCTGATCGTCGGCGATGCCACTGACGGTCTGGTGCCGTTCCATCAGACGGCGCAATGGCTGGCCTACAGCCTGATCGAGCCGTTGGTGTGGGCCGGGTTCGATCTCGTCGATCTCGACGGGCTGACGGCGCCGGCCGATCCATGGAACGGCAGCCTCCTCCTCGACATGGGACTGCTGCGCTTGCGCGACCCGGCGGCGGCGGCCGTCGCGCACCAGTATGGCGACGAAATCGTCGTCGAATGGCGGGCGCTGACCATCGCCCTCGTCGACCGCATCGCCGATGGCGTCAGGCGGCGGCTTGGCCGCCAGCTCGATACGTTCCCGCTCGCCTGCGTGCTCGAGGGCGGCACCGCGGCGGCCGGCCGGCGGCTGGCACGCGACAAGCGCCGCGATGGCCGTCCGGCACTGATCGTGGCATCCGATCCGACCATTCTGTGAGTAGCGCGTGCCGGCATGCCGGTCGGACCCCGCGGTTCGGGCGTCGCCGACGCCGTCGGACGGCAACGCCGCCGACCATGTCCGGTCAAGCACGGCCAGGTTGGCGCCGAGCCGCGCGCTGCGGCCAGCGAATGGCTTCGCTGTGGGAGCCCCGACAGGCCTGCGAGCCAAGCCCGCCGCTCGCCAGGAGCGGCCGGTCCGGGTTTTCACAATGACCGGGTGTATTGAACAAAAAAATACAGCGGCCAGCGCGGGGGCTCTAGTCGCTGTCCAGGTGTTGAAAACTCGATAGAGCGCGTCACAACCCATGAACAAATGCGCACGATTACTCGCTCGACGGAGATCGTCCCAGCTGAAAATACCAGCCTGCACCAAAAACGATGCGCCATCGCTCCGCTCTTCGCCGACAGACATAGCTTATATCATTTTTTTTGCAGATGAATAGTGATTTGTTGACACGTTCCATTGCGGCCGGCGGCGAATCGCTGTTTCGCGCCGCTTGCGGTTAGTCCACCACCTGCGATATGCCGCTCTAGTTGCGACCGGGACACAGCATCGCTGCGTGGTTCCGGCTGCGGGTTGCTCGACAGCGCCATGCTGCCCCGCTATATCGATCGCCAGATCATCGAGTCCGGACCGCCCGAACCCCATGCTGCAGCGACCGCCGTCACCGCCACCTCATGATGCGATGGGAGTGCACCCGGGCCACATGCCGGACGGCTATGGCCAGGGCGAGCCTGAACATGACGAAGGGCTGAGGGTGGTCGAGGTCGGCAAGGCCTATCGCCGCCGACGCGTGGTCAAGACGGTGAGCCTGTCGGTGCATCGCGGCGAGGCGGTCGGGCTTCTCGGGCCGAACGGTGCCGGCAAGACCACCGTGTTCTACATGATCACCGGCATCATCCGTCCGGACCACGGCACCATCCGGCTCGACGGCTTCAACATCACCGGCCTGCCGATGTATCGGCGTTCGCGCCTCGGCATCGGCTATCTGCCGCAGGAAGCCTCCATCTTCCGCGGCCTCACCGTCGAGCAGAACATCATGGCGGTGTTGGAGATGACGGTGGCGAACCGCGCCGAGCGCCGGCACGATCTGGAGCGGCTGATGTCCGAATTCCGCATCGAGCATCTGGCCAAGGCGCCGTCGATCTCCCTGTCGGGCGGCGAGCGGCGGCGCTGCGAAATCGCCCGGGCGTTGGCCAGTCGCCCGTCGTTCATGCTGCTCGACGAGCCGTTCGCCGGCATCGACCCGATTGCCGTCGGCGAAATCCAGGCGCTGGTCCGTCATCTGACGCAGCGCGGCCTGGGCGTGCTGATCACCGACCACAACGTGCGCGAGACGCTCGGCCTCATCGACCGCGCCACGATCATCGCCGACGGACAGGTGTTGACCGAAGGCGCGCCGAACGAGATCGTCGACAACGCCGATGTGCGCCGCCTTTACCTTGGCGAGCAATTTAGCCTTTGATCGGCCCGTCGGCTTAGGCTATCACTTTGCGGCAACATCCGTTACGCAAAAATCGGACCAACTTTGGTCCGAGCTTTGGCCTTGACCTGACAGGATCCTGGTTCATCCATGGCGCTATCCTCCAAGCTGGAACTCAAGCAGAGCCAGTCGCTGGTGATGACGCCGCAGCTCATGCAGGCCATCAAACTCCTGCAACTGGGGAATCTTGATCTCGTCGCCTACGTCGAGGCCGAACTCGAGCGCAACCCCCTGCTCGAACGCGATGAATCCGACGATCGTCCGGTCGCGGGCGAGGCGGCCGGCCAGGACGGGACCGAGCGCACCGAGCGTGCCGACGGCGAGGCGGCCGACGGTGGCGACGGTGACGGTCCCTCCGGCGAACCCGACGGTTCGGAATGGGGCGACCAGAGTTTCTCCAAGGCGACCGAGATCTCCGAGAAGCTCGATACCGATCTCAGCAATCTCTACCAGGACGAACGGCCGGAGACCGGCGAACGGCTGCTCGATCCCGGCCAACTCGTCGGCGACAGCTGGGCCCATTCCGGCTCGCGCGGCAGCGGCGGGTCCGACGAGGACTACAATCTCGAGGCTTTCGTCGCCGCCGACATATCGCTCGGCGATCACCTGGCCGAACAGCTGGCCCTGGCGATCACCGATCCGGCACGCCGGCTGATCGGTCAGTATCTGATCGATGCCGTCGACGACGCCGGCTACCTGCGCACCGATCTGATCAGCGTTGCTGAAAAGCTCGGCTGTCCGGTGGAGCTCGTCGAGGAAGTGCTCGCCGAATTGCAGCGCTTTGATCCGGCCGGGATCTGCGCCCGCGATCTCGCCGAATGTCTGGCGCTGCAACTGATCGAGCGCGACCGCTACGATCCCGCGATGAAGAAGCTGATCGACAATCTCGAACTTCTGGCCCGGCGCGATTTCCAGGCGATGAAGCGCATCTGCGGCGTCGACGACGAGGACCTCCTCGACATGATCGCCGAGGTGAAGGCGCTGAACCCCAAGCCTGGCAACGCCTTCGGCACGACGCTGGTGCAGCCGGTGGTGCCCGATGCGCTGGTGCGTCCCGCCCCCGACGGCGGCTGGACGGTCGAACTCAACTCGGAAACGCTTCCCAAAGTGCTGATCAACCAGAGTTATTATGCCACGGTGGCGACGGGGGCGAAGGGCGACAAGGACAAGCACTATCTGACCGAGTGCCTGCAGACCGCCAATTGGCTGGTGAAAAGCCTCGATCAGCGCGCCAAGACGATTCTGAAGGTGGCGAGCGAGATCGTGCGCCAGCAGGACGCCTTCCTCACCCACGGCGTCCAGTACCTGCGCCCGCTGAACTTGCGCATGATCGCCGACGCCATCGGCATGCACGAGTCGACGGTGAGCCGCGTCACCTCCAACAAATACATGGCGACCAATCGCGGCATCTTCGAATTCAAGTACTTCTTCACCTCCTCGATCGCGTCCTCCGAAGGCGGCGATGCGCATTCCTCCGAATCCGTGCGCCATCGCATCCGGGACCTGATCGACAGGGAGCAGCCGAGCGACATCCTGTCCGACGATACCATCGTGAAGATGCTGCGCGATGCCGGCATCGACATTGCCCGCCGCACCGTGGCTAAATATCGTGAGGCGATGAACATTCCGTCCTCGGTGCAGCGCCGGCGCGAAAAGCAGGTCATGGCGTGATGCGCGCGATTTGAGCGGTTGTTTTTGCTCCGCTTTCAGGCTTCCGAGATCCTTAGCCGTTTGTGGTGGATCCCTTTAGGGTTAGCGACGTATAGTATCGTCGTTAAGTGACTAGGCCGGCCGAGCACGGACTTCGGGTGGCCGATCCGATCGAGCCGCGATCGAATGCGCTGAAGGCACCCAAAGAATGCCGAGACAGACGCTTCACCCGCTCAAAATCGCAAGCCGGCAAACCCATATCAACTATGCGGCCTGGTCGCCGTCGTCGGTTGCGATCGCTTGAGAAGGCGATCGCACGTTCAGGAGGAAGCTTGTCCATGCCCCTCAGGGTTTCAGGAAAGAATGTCGACATCGGTGATGCGCTCCGCAGCTACACGGTTGGTCGCGTCGGCGAGGTTCTCGGAAAATTCTTCTCCGACGGCTACAAGGGCCACGTTACCGTGGAGAAGGAGGGGTCCGGCTTTCGGACCGAGTGCGCCATCCATCTGAACACGGGTCTGTCGGTATCGACCGTCGGGGCGGCGCTGGATCCCTATCCCAGCGTCGACCAGGCCGTCGAACGGCTGGAAAATCGGCTCCGTCGCCACAAGGGCAAACTGCGCGACATCCCGGCGGCCCAGCGCGAGCGGGCCGCCTGCGATGCCGAGAGCACGTATCGCGTCATCGAGGCCCCGGCGGAGGACGAGGAGGTGCCGCTCGACTATTCGCCGGTGGTGATCGCCGAGACGACCAAGACGGTCCGGCGCATGTCGGTCGGCGAGGCGGTGGCAGAGCTCGACCTGACCGGCGCGGAGTTCATGGTGTTCCTGCACGGCGGCCACGGCGGCGCCAATGTCGTCTACCGCCGCCGCGACGGCAACATCGGCTGGATCGATCCGGCCCTTCCAGCGGGGGTAAAGGGCAAGCTGGCATGATCAGGGTCAAGGGCGCTCGGCGTCATCAACGCTAAAAGCGCTTCGGCCAACGGTGCGGCCGCCGGCGACGGCCGTACCGAATGCCACTGACAGCGCCGGGACGGTTGTGGAGCGATCCTCCGGCCAGACGCCGGACGGCAGCAGCGACCCGGCGTTGCCGAACAGTACCGGGACGGCGTCGATCGGGCCGGGGCGCGCCGCGTGCTGCATTGTGCCATGACCTGCGTTTTGCCTATTTGTGCGGCATTTCGCCGCAGGGCGCGTTCGTCGCAGGGTGCGGGCGCTCAATTGCCGCGATTGTGTTGAAGGTGGATGAAGTGATCGCCGGAACAAGGGTTTATCCCGACGCGCCTAAAGTTGATGCGGCCACATGCGGGTCTTTGCCTGCAATACGATCTTGAACCGCGCACCAATTTCATGGAAAACAGTCCGGGAAATAATGGAAAGTCATGATGGATCTCGCGAATCTTCTGTGCCTCGAGGGTATCTTGCCGGCTCTCAAGGTGAATTCGAAGAAGCAGGCGATCCAGGAGCTTGCCGCGCGCGCTGCCACCGTCACCGGGCTGTCGGAACGCGAGATCTTCGACACGCTGTTGCAGCGTGAACGGCTGGGTTCGACCGGCGTCGGCCATGGCATTGCCATCCCGCACGGCAAGATGCCCAACATCCACCGCATGTATGGCATTTTCGCCCGGCTTGATCGACCGCTCGACTTCGAGGCGATCGACGATCAGCCGGTCGATCTGATCTTCATGCTGCTGGCACCGGAAGGCGCCGGCGCCGATCACCTGAAGGCGCTGGCCCGTGTCGCCCGGCTGTTGCGCGATCCGGCGGTTGCCGCCAACCTCCGCGCCTGCCGCGATGCCTCGGCGCTGTTCGCCGTGCTGACCCATCCGGTCGCCTCCAACGCGGCGTAAGTTCCCGCCATCGGTCGGCGGCGAGACGCCGGGGGCGTTGGTCGGAGGGGAGGCGCGCCGCGATCGAGCGCGCCGCCGCTCGTGCGGCTCATACCGTCAGCACGATCTTGCCGATATGGGCGCCCGTCTCCATCCGCCGATGCGCATCGGCGGCGGCGGCGAGCGGGAAGGTCGAATCGATCGGCACGCGGATCCGCCCCGCCGCAATGAGCGGCCAGACCTTGTCTTCCAGGGCCCTGGCGATCGCCGCCTTGAAGCCGACGTCGCGGATCCGCAGCGTCGAGCCGGTGTGTGTCAGCCGCTTCAGCATCAGCCGGGTGAAATCCACCGGCGGCCGGGCGCCGTTGAGGAAGGCGATCTGCACGATGCGGCCTTCGACCGCGGCGGCCTGATAATTGCGCTCGATGTAGTCGCCCCCGACCATGTCGAGGATGACGTCGACGCCTGCGCCTTCAGTGAAATCCTTGACCGCCTGGACGAAATCCATCGAATGGTAGTCGATGGCGAGATCGGCGCCCAAGTCGCGGCAGGCGGCGCATTTGGCCGCCGAGCCCGCGGTGGCGATGACGCGCGCGCCGAATGCCTTGGCCAACTGGATCGCCGCGACGCCGATGCCGGAGCTGCCGCCGTGCACCAGGAAGCTCTCGCCGGCCGCGAGGCGCGCCCGATCGAACACGTTCGACCACACGGTGAAGAACGTCTCGGGGATCGCCGCGGCGGCGGCGAGTCCGAGCCCGACCGGGATAGGCAACGCATTGGTTTCATGCACCACGGCATATTCGGCATAGCCGCCGCCGGCGACGAGCGCCGTCACCTGATCGCCGAGCCGGTACCTTGCTGCGCCGGCTCCGAGCCCCACCACTTCGCCGGCGAATTCCAGGCCGGGGATGTCGGAGGAGCCTTTCGGCGGCGCATAGAACCCCTGGCGCTGCAGCACGTCCGGCCGGTTGACGCCGGCTGCCGCAACGCGGATGAGGATCTCATGCGCCTCAGGCCGCGGCAAGGCGCGGGTCTCGGGGGTGAGCACCTCCGGACCGCCGGGGTGGGCAATGGCGATGGCGGTCATCGACTGGGGCAGATCGGACATGGTGCGGCACTCCTGCTCCAGCACCTTCTAGCCCATATTGCCGGAGAGGTGAAGATGTGCCTGGCAATAAGATGCGTAAATACAATTGGTTAGAACGAATTTGCCCATCAGCTTCGCGTGATCTGCCCTAGCTGATGTCGTATTCGGTCTCCACCACGCCGTTGCGGTGGGCGGCTGCCTTCACCAAGGTCAGCGGCACCGAGCGCCTGCCGGGCGGCCACAGCGGCGCGCCGCCGCCCAGAACAACGGGGATCTGAAACAGGATCAGCTTCTTGACGAGGCGCGCGTCGATGAAGGCCCGGACCACGCCACCGCCACCGACGACAAAGATGCGGCGCCTGCCAGCTTGAATGACGTCTTCCATGATCTCAGCCGGGGTGCGGCCGTCGAACACCGCATAGCCGTCGCCGTCGATTGGCGGGCCTTTGGTCATCACGATGGCCGAACGGCCGGGATAGGGCCAGTCGCTGAACGTCCGGCAAGCGCGGTAGGTGTTGGCGCCCATGATGACGGCGTCGATCTTGGCGATGAAGGCGTCATAGCCGAAGTCGTAGCCGTCGAACGGCTTCAGAAAGTCGAGCCCGCCACTGCGGTCGGCGATAAAGCCGTCGACCGAATGCGCGATGTAGACAACGACTTCGGCCATCGGCGGGGCTCAAGTTCGGCGGTGTGCGTCCGGGCGGACGGGAGTGCGTCGCGTGCTTCGCATGTTCCCCCGACAGGATGCGGCAGCGGCCGCCGGCGCGATCGTCGCGGCTTGGCTGTCGGCCCGCCGACCGGCATTTCCGGACCGCACGCCGTCCGTCAGGCGGTCGTGGAGACGGTCGGCTTCTGCTTGGTCACCGAAAGTGCCAGATACTGGTTTCCCAGTTTGTACATGGCGCGACCCGTCTGGCCGTCGCTCGACGAGATCTGCGTGTAGCCGATACGCACGATATCATTCAGCACGTCGGCGGTTCCGGTCTGCGTCTTGCCGCCGGCGATCGCCGTCACTTGGGCGGTCTTGCCGTCGACCGACTTGACGTTGAAATTGATGGCGGCTCCTGTCAATGGATTGAGCCCGCTCCAGGCACCGACGAGCTTGTTCGACTGCTGGTCCGTCGTGTCCTTGGTGAGTTGGTAGGCCTGCTGAAGCGTGCCGGCGGCAAAGATCATGACGGCGTTCGTGCCGTTCTTGGTGCCGATCGTGACATTGCCGTAGGTGAGCGTGTTCTGGCTGACGGTGGCAGTGCCGTGTTCCTTCGTCGAGCCGTGATCGAACTCGACCTGCGCCGTCGAGCCTTTGATGCTGGTCACCTTGAGCGTGACGATCGCCTTGCCGTCCATCGTCCCTTTCCAGGTTCCCAACAGATTGCTCTGCTTGTAGAGGCGCTCGTTGACACCGCTGATATAGGAACCATTGGTGGTGACGGCGGAAGCGACTGTGGACATGGCCTGAAGTCCTTCGGGACGAATCGTACCCCCTTCATGCGCCGCAGGCCCTTAACATTCATTTAACCCTTGGTTCTGAATGTGTGCGCCTTGTTCCAAATTTGTATGGGCCGCAAGGAAGTTGACTGATTGCAGGGGCTCGCCGATCCGGGCGTTGGCGCCGGCGGCGCATGCGACTAGAATGCCGGAATCGCTGAAACGATGGACAGCCGCCATGGCCTTTATCGATGACGACCGGCCGAGAAAGAAGATCGTGCACGACATCGGGCAGGATCTGTCGCTGCTGTCCGAGACCGAACTGGACGAGCGCGTCGCCATCCTGAAGGACGAGATCCTCCGCCTCGAAGCCGACAAGGCGAAGAAGCGGGCCTCGCGCTCGGCCGCTGATGCGGTGTTCAAGCTATGATCGATGCCGCCGCCCGGCGCTCCCGGCCGCGACTTGGAGCGGAGGCCGGACCCGGGATGTCACCTGACGAGGCCATCGAGCCGGCGGCCGTGGCCCCGCGTCCCGGCCTGACCGCGCTCGGCCTCGTCGATTTCCGCAGCTATTCGAGCCTCGATCTCAAACTCTCGACCGGTCATGTGGTGCTGGTCGGCGACAACGGCGCCGGCAAGACCAATGTGCTCGAAGCCGTGTCGCTGCTCGCCCCCGGCAGGGGTCTCAGGCGTGCCACGCTCGATTCCGTCGCCCGGGCCGGCGGCCCCGGCGGCTGGACGGTCTCGGCCCGACTGGCGGCCCGCGACGGCGCCATCCGCCTCGGCACGGCGTTCGAGGCCGGCTCGGGCGAGGGCGAGGCGCGCTCGCGCCAGATCCGCATCGACGGCGAGCCGGCGAAATCGGCAGAGGATCTGCTCGACTACCTGACCGTGCTGTGGCTGACGCCGTCGATGGATGGGCTGTTCGCCGGGCCGGCCGCCGACCGCCGCCGCTTTCTCGATCGGTTGGTGCTGGCACTCGACCCGCGCCACGGCACCCGCGTGGCGCTGTTCGAAAAGACCATGCGCGGCCGCAACCGGCTGCTGGAAGACGACCGCCCCGATGCTGTCTGGCTCGACGCGATCGAGGCGCAATTGGCTGAACTCGGCGTCGCCATTGCCTCTGCCCGTGTCGAAACCGTCGCCTGCCTCGCCCGGCTGATCGCCGCCGGCCGCGACGACGGCTCGCCCTTCCCGCATGCGAACCTGATGCTCGAAGGCGAGATCGAGGCGATGGCGGCGGCCGGCGGTCCCGCCGCCGACACCGAGGACCGCTACCGCCGGCTCCTCGCCGAAGGACGTCGTCGCGATGCCGGCGCCGGCCGCACGCTCGACGGGCCGCATCGCGCTGACCTCGTGGTCGAACACGGGCCGAAGCGGGTGGCGGCCGAGCGCTCCTCGACCGGCGAGCAGAAGGCGCTGCTCATCGGCCTCGTTCTGGCGCACGCCCGGCTTGTCGCCGAGACCAGGGGCTGCGCCCCGATCCTGCTGTTGGACGAGATTGCCGCCCATCTCGACGAGCGCCGCCGTTCGGCCTTGTTCGACCGGCTCGACGCGCTCGGCGGACAATGCTGGATGACCGGCACCGACGCCGAAGCGTTCAGAAGCCTTGCCGGCCGGGCACAGCTGTTCGAGGTCGCCGGTGGCGGGATCACGCCGACATAACGCCTCGCCCGCCCGAACCAAGGTGACGCGGCGATCGCACCGCGGGGGCTGGCGGCCTCAGCGCTGCCGGACGATGCCCGATCCCGGCTCAAGCTCTGCCGCCACATCGCCGATCCGCCGTCCCGACAGCATCAGGTCCGGCGCGATCTCGGCCAGCGGCACCACGACGAAGGCCCGCTCGAGCGTCAACGGATGCGGCAACGTGAGGGCTTCCGTCGCCATCCTCACCTCGCGGCCGGCGGCGTCGCGGTAGCAGATCAGGTCGATGTCGATGATCCGCGGCCCCCACTTTTCCCGCCGGATGCGCCCGAGCGCTGCCTCGACCGCCAGGCAGGCAAGCAGCAGGCCATGCGGCGGCAGCTCCGTCGCCACTTCGGCGCAGAGGTTGAGGAACGGCGGCTGGTCGGTCTTGCCCCAAGGCGGCGTCAGATAGTCGGCCGAACGGGCGGTGAGCCTGATGCCGGCCGTGCCGAGCCGCTTCAGCGCTTCGGCCATGGTGGCGGAGACATCGCCGATATTGCCGCCGAGCGCCAGAATGGCGTGTGCCTCAGCCATTGCGGCTGCGCTCGATTTCGACCGTGATGCCGTCCAGCAGCGCCGGGATCGGCGCCCCCGGCTTTTCCACCCTGACGACGACGGTTTCGATCAGCGGCGATTTTGCCAGGATTTCGGCTGCGATCTTTTCAGCCAGCGCCTCGATCAGCTTGAAGCTCTGGTTGGTCGCCACCGAGACGACGATCTCGGCGAGCTTGTCGTACGATGCGGTCTTCTGCCACTCGTCGCTCAGTCCCGCCGGCCTCAAATCGAGCCGGCAGTCGAGCGAGATGTAGAAGCGCTGGCCGAGCCGTGTTTCCTCGGGAAACACCCCGTGGTGGGCGAAGACGGCGATGCGGGACAATAGGATGCGGTCGGTCATGATGTCTTTCCGAGGATGGCGTCGGTGACGCGCGCTGCCTCGACGTGGGGGCCCACGTCATGCACGCGGATGATGTCGGCGCCGGCGAGGATGGCGGCGACGTTCGAGGCGATGGTGCCGTTGACGCGCTCCCCCGGCAGCTTGCCGAGGATGCGGCCGATGAAGGATTTGCGCGAGGTGCCGACCAGGATCGGGTGCCCGAGCGCCTTCAGTTCGCCGAGCCGCCGCAAGGCTTCGAGGTTCTGGGCGAAGCTCTTGCCGAAACCGATGCCGGGATCGAGGATGACGTCGCGGTCGGCGATGCCGGCCCTCCGGGCGATGCCGATCGAGCGGTCGAAGAACCGCTTCATGTCGTCGACGATGTCGAGGCTGTCGTCGATGCCGTCGCGATTGTGCATGGCGATGACCGGAGCCCCGAAGTCGGCGGCGACGCCGGCGATCGCCGGCTCGCGCTGCAGGCCCCAGACGTCGTTGACGATTCCAGCCCCGTTCCGGAGTGCCTGGCGTGCGGTCGCCGCCTTGTAGGTGTCGATCGAGATGGGCACACCGAGCCGCGGCGCCAGGGCGGCGATGACCGGAACGACCCGGGCGATCTCGTCATCTTCGGCGACGGCCACATGTCCGGGCCGGGTCGATTCCCCGCCGACGTCGACGATGTCGGCGCCGTCCCTGACCATCTCCTCGGCATGGGCGATCGCAGCTTCTTCGGCGGCGAACAGCCCGCCGTCGGAAAACGAATCGGGCGTCACGTTGAGGATGCCCATCACCAGCGTGCGCCGGCCGAGGCCAGCCAGCATCGCGCCATTCCGGAGCACCGGGTGCGTCTCAGACATCGATTGTCCCTCGTCCGGGCGGCCGCCCCGCGCCCCGGTCCGGCCTGACGCTGTCTTAGAATGTGGCACGGGATTGGGGAACCCGGTTTTCCGGAAAAGACCATATATGGTCTGCATAGGCACTGCGCCAACCGGAAACGATCCGCCGAGGATGCGGCGATCCAATATCGATATGTAGACGAACAGTCCGAAAAACTATCTATATATTGTATCAACCCATCGATTCGAGCGATCCATGCCCGCCTCCCCGGATATCTCCCTCCTGTTGCTGTGCGGCAGCCTGCGCTCCGGCTCGGTCAATGCCGCCGTGCTGGCGACGGCGGCCGCCTGCGTGCCGGCCGGCGCACGCGGCTCGATCTATGCCGGAATGGCCGATTTGCCGCATTTCAATCCGGACGACGACCGCGAACCGTTGGCCGCACCGGTCGCGGATCTGCGCCGCCGGCTCGGCGAGGTCGATGCGGTGCTGATTTCGACGCCGGAATATGCCGGCTCGCTGCCCGGTTCGTTCAAGAACCTCCTCGACTGGACCGTCGGCAGCGGCGGGCTGTATGTAAAACCGGTCGGCTGGATCAACCCTTCGGCCGGCGGCGGGGCCAAGGACACCTATCACGCGCTGTGTCTGGTGCTCGATCGCGCCGGCGCAGCGGTGGCGGACGCGGCGACCGCCGATATTCCCGTCGGCCGGGAGGCGATCGGCGCCGACGGTCTCATCGCCGATGCCGCCATCTGCGCCCGCATCGCGGAGGTGGTCGGCGCACTGGTTGCGGCTGTGCGGCAAAGAAGGCACAGTTAAAGTGTCGTCATTGCGAGTGAAGCGAAGCAATCCAGCACCTTTCTATTGCTTTCTGGATTGCTTCGCTTCACTCGCAATGACGAACACGATGCCGGTGAGAAGTGGTGCGGTGGACGAATGCCGATGTTACTTCAGGTAATCGGCCGCGTGCGTCTCGAAATACGTCTTGAGGCTGCGCGGCTTTGCCCCGGTCAGTTTGGCGAAGTCGCCGGTCGGCGGCGTCACGCCGCCAAGCCGCGTGTTGGTGTCGAAGCAGACGATGAATCCCGCCATGAACTCCGGCACGCCATGCTGCATCAGCCCGGCCTTCAGTGCCTCGTCACTGACGTGGGTGACCTGGATGGGCTTGCCGAACACGTCTGACGCCAGCTTGGCGATCTCGTCGGTCGACAACGCCTCGTCCGAGGTCAGGTTGTAGGTGGCGCTTGCCGTCGCGGTCGAGGCGAGCGCGGCTACGGCCGCCTTGGCGACGTCGGCCCGGGCGATATGCGAGACTTTTCCCTCGCCGGCGGCAGTGAACCACTGGCCGGACGCCAGCACGTTCGGCAGCGACATCAGGAAATTCTCCTGGTACCAGCTGACCCGCAGGATGGTGTAGGCGAGGCGGGAAGCCTCGATTGCCTGCTCCGTGCCGTAGTGGTCGGCGGCGAACACGATGGCGGAACCCGGCTCCGGCTTCGGCATCGACGTATAGACGATGTGCTTGACGCCGGCCTTCGCTGCGGCGTTCACCGCCTTCTCGTGTTGGCGCAGCCTGAGCCCCGGCTCACCCACCGCATCGGTCGAAATGAGCAGCAGCCGGTCGACACCGGCAAACGCCGCGTCCAGCGAGGCCTCGTCGTCGAAATCGACGCGCGCGGTCTCGGCGCCTTTCGCCGCGAGATCGGCAAGCTTGGAAGGGTCGCGCGAACCGGCGATGAGTCGGTTGCCGCCCTTCGATAGCAGTTCGGCAACGACAAGTCGGCCGAGTTTGCCGGCGGCACCGGTGACGAGCAGAGTCTGGGACATCGATCTTTCTCCTGTGCGTGGGGCTGTGGGCACTTTGCTTTGCCGTCCGCCTAGTCTAGAAAAGAGACTAGATGCAAAATAGCGAGTATCAGTGGTCAGCAAAAGACGGCACTGATTCGACACCTGGTTACGGAAAGGGAACCACCGATGAACGTGCCCGCGCCGCCGCCGCTGCAGTCGGACCCCGCGCCGCCGCGACTGAAGTCCTTGAAGGAGGCGCGCGCCGCCGGCTACTCGCTGGCCAACTGCCCGGTCAGGGACGTCGTCGCCCAGATCGGCGACAAATGGTCGGTGCTGATCGTCGCGGAACTGGCTGCCGCGCCGCACCGGTTTGGCGAACTCCGCCGCTCGCTCTCCGACATTTCGCAGCGCATGCTGACCGAAACGCTGCGCGATCTGCAGCGCGACGGCCTGGTCAACCGCCGCGTATTCGCGACGGTGCCGCCGAGCGTCGAATACAGCCTGACCGACATGGGGCACGCGCTGGCGACCGCGCTTGCTCCCCTCATCGCCTGGGCCGATCTGCACCAGAGCGCCATCCATCGGGCGCGCGAACGCTTTGACAACGGCGAGGTGAGGCAAGCAGTCTGAGCGCCATCTGACGGCCCTAAAAAAGCCAAATCATTTCAATTTATTGTGCCACCTTCGCGCGCGTGGCGCGCGCGCGTTTGTACGCTCCCTCCCGAGCAGCTATAACAACCGCTCCTCTTTCCCAGGAAAGCATCCGATTCGCATGACCGAACACGACACCAGCCTGAACGGCGGCGGTGGCGCCGAAGATTACGGCGCTGATTCCATCAAGGTGCTCAAGGGGCTCGATGCGGTTCGCAAGCGCCCCGGCATGTATATCGGCGACACCGACGACGGCTCCGGCCTGCACCACATGGTCTACGAGGTGGTCGACAACGCCATCGACGAGGCGCTGGCCGGCTGGGCAACCGAGGTGCTCGTTCGCCTCAATCCGGAGGGCTCGGTCACCGTGCGCGACGACGGTCGCGGCATTCCGACCGACATTCACCCCGAGGAGGGCGTGTCGGCAGCCAACGTCATCATGACGCAGCTGCATGCCGGCGGCAAGTTCGACCAGAATTCCTACAAAGTGTCTGGCGGCCTGCACGGCGTCGGCGTCTCGGTGGTCAACGCTCTATCGGTGTTACTGGAGCTGAAAATCTGGCGGGAGAACAAGGAATACTCCATGATCTTCCGCCACGGCGTGCCGGACGAAGATCTGAAGGAGGTCGGACCTGCTCCGGGAAGGCGCGGCACGGAAGTGACCTTCACGCCCTCGACGGATACCTTCACCAAGACGGACTTTGACTTCGCCACGCTGGAGCATCGCCTGCGCGAGCTGGCGTTCCTCAATTCCGGCGTCGTCATCACGCTCGAGGACCGGCGCAGCTCTGAAACCCGCATCGAAAAGCTGCACTACGAGGGCGGACTGGTCGAGTTCGTGCGCTATCTCGACCGTGCCAAGCATCCCGCCTTGCCCAAGCCGATCTACATCAAGACCGAGCGCGACGGCATCACGGTCGAATGCGCGCTGTGGTGGAACGACAGCTACCACGAGCAGACACTGTGCTTTACCAACAACATCCCGCAGCGTGACGGCGGTACCCATCTGGCCGGCTTGCGCGCCGGGCTGACGCGCCAGGTGATCGGCTACGGCGATGCTTCGGGGCTGACCAAGAAGGAGAAGCTGACGCCGACGGGCGAGGATTGCCGCGAGGGGCTCACCTGCGTGTTGTCGGTGAAGGCGCCGGATCCGAAATTCTCCTCTCAGACCAAGGACAAGCTGGTGTCTTCGGAAGTCCGGCCGGTGGTCGAAAGTGCCATCAACGATGCGCTCGGTACCTGGTTCGAGGAACATCCGTCCGAAGCCAAGACCATCGTCGGCAAGGTCATCGAGGCCGCAGCCGCCCGCGAGGCGGCGCGCAAGGCGCGCGAGTTGACGCGGCGCAAGGGCGTGCTCGATGTCGCCTCGCTGCCCGGCAAGCTCGCCGATTGTGCCGAGAAGGATCCGGCCAAGTCCGAACTCTTCCTGGTCGAGGGCGATTCGGCCGGCGGATCGGCCAAGCAGGGCCGCAACCGCGAGACCCAGGCGGTGCTGCCGTTGCGGGGCAAGATCCTCAATGTCGAGCGCGCCCGCTTCGACAAGATGCTGTCGTCGGACCAGATCGGCACGTTGATCACCGCTCTCGGCACCTCGATCGGCCAGGACGAGTTCAACCTCGACAAGATCCGCTACCACAAGATCATCATCATGACGGACGCCGATGTCGACGGCGCGCATATCCGGACGCTGCTTCTGACGTTCTTCTATCGGCAGATGCCGGAGCTGATCGAACGCGGTTATCTCTACATCGCCCAGCCGCCGCTCTACAAAGTGTTGCGCGGCCGTTCCGAGCAGTATCTGAAGGACCAGAAGGCCTATGAGGACTATCTGATCGATGGGGGGCTCGAGGACTGCGTGCTGAAACTGGCCGACGGCGAGGAACGCTCCGGGCTGGACCTGCGCGCCGTCGTCGACGAGGCACGCATCGTGCGCGGCGTGCTCGACGGGCTGCACTCCCGCTACGATCGCGGCGTCATCGAGCAGGCGGCGATCGCCGGCGCGCTTGACCGCCTGATCCTCGTCGAGCCCGAGCGGGCGGAGAAGGCCGCCACCGAGATCGCGGCACGGTTGGACCGGCTCGCCGACGAGTTCGAACGCGGCTGGCACGGTGCCATCGACGACGACGGTGGCCTGATCTTCCGCCGGACGCTGCGCGGCGTCGGCGAGGCGCACCGCATCGACGCGGCGCTGATCGCCTCGGCCGATGCGCGCAAGCTCGATGCCCACGCCAAGCATTTGCGCGAGATCTACGGTACGGCGGCGGAACTGAAGCGCAAGGAGGTGCTGACCGCAGTGCACGGGCCGCGCACGCTGCTCGATGCCGTGTTCGTCCAGGGACGCAAGGGCATTGCCATGCAGCGCTACAAAGGCTTGGGCGAAATGAACCCCGAGCAGTTGTGGGAGACGACGCTCGATCCGAATGCCCGTTCGCTGCTGCAGGTGCGCGTGCGCGATTTGATCGACGCCGACGACACGTTCACCAAGCTGATGGGCGACGAGGTCGAACCGCGCCGTGAGTTCATCCAGGAGAACGCGCTGGCCGCCACTTTGGACGCTTGAGGGTGAGAGCCGCCGCCGAGGCCGGCAGAACGGTCCAATGGGCCGTTCTGCGGCGGAAGGTCCAAAGCGAAGCGCCGCGTCAGACCGGTGGTCCGGACGTGACCGCCCGCGGCAAATGGCGTTGACATCGGCACTGTCCTGGTGAAATCTCGCCGATGTCGAGAAAGAGCGTGCCGGTAAGGTGAGGCCGGCCCTTCCACACGAAGGCTCTGTACTCCGCGCAGCGGAGACCCACGACAAGCGTGCCGATGTTCGGCGGGCTTGCTGGGTCATGCTGCCTGTGCGGTCAGGCTCGATGGTTTCAGCAAGCCACAACTTGAAATGGCAAGGAGAAACCATCGTGAACCTCAATCACATCGATATTCCGACAACCGATACGGCCGGAGCACGCTCGTTCTTCGAGCGACACTTCGGGCTCCGCACGATCTTTGCCAGAGAGGACGGATTGACCGTTCTTCTCGACGAAGACAACTTCGCCCTGACACTGAGCCCACTGCCCGACGGCGAAGCGCTTCGCTATCCGACGGGGTTCCATATCGGATTCAACCTCGACAGCGAGCATGAGTTCTACGAGCGCCACGGGAGTCTGGCTGCAGCGCGGGTACCCATCGTGTTGCAGCCGACGGTTCTGGGTGGTGCGCTGACGTTCCAGTGCCATGCGCCGGGCCCGATCCTGGTCGAGGTTGCCTATCGGCCGCGCGCCTGAGCGAAAACAAAAAGATAGAGCGCCAGTCCGATTCCAATTGGTCGGCCGGCGCTCTACGGCGCCGATTCAGCCGTCACATGCTCCTATGTGACGGCAGGGCGCTCCAGCGCGGCGACTTCGCTCATTCCGGCCAGCGATAGCCATTGCGCTGCGGTCCCACCCAGCCGGCGAGCGCGCCGTCGGCCGGGCGCAACACCTCGATCTTCAAAGGATGGCATGCGGCGGCATCCGAGGAGTGCGTCGTGCTGCAGTCGCCGCCGGGACACGCCGAAATCGCGCCGAGAAGCTCGATTTCGGCAAACAACTCCAGATAGTCGCCGGGCCGGACCGGGCTCGCCTTCATGAAATACTGCTGCGTGCTGCGGGTGAAGCCGGTGCACATGAAGACGTTGACGACGTCATGCACATGGCCCTCGGCCTCGCGCATCGGCAGTCTCGTCGCCGCGGCCAAGGCGCGCGTCAGGTTCGAATGGCAGCAACGGTGGTAATCGTCGCCGGACAGCAGCCGGTTGGTGTAGGGATCGCAGCGGGTGCCGATGACGTCGTGCACCGAGCCGCCGTCCGCGTCGATACCGTACCAGCCGAGCGTATCGTGGGTGATGGTCGCCATCGGTCGCAGGTGCGGCAGGTTCGACCACAGCCGGTTGCCGGTCGTCACATGCGTCGCATGCAGCGCCCGCGTCTTGCCGGAAAACAAACGCTCGGTGAGATCCTCGGCGTTCCACAGGTTCATGTCGCCGACCTGCGGCCCCTCGACCGAGACGATCCGGAAGAAATGCCCCTTCGGCACGCGGAAGGCGGCGCCGTCGCGCGGCGGGGCGATCACCTCGTCGACCAGTGTCAGCCCGGCCCGCGCAGCCAGCAGCAAGGCCATGTCGGGTTGCGGCAGCGTCTCGACCGGATAGCACACCACCGGTCTGACCGCCCGCCGGGCGGCGGCATCGTCCGGCTCGGCAACGCGTTCGAACAACTCCATGTGGCAACTCCCGGTTCGACACGGCGCGAAGGCCCGCCGTCAGGTGCGATGACGGCAGGCTAAACCACGATGCGTATTCATGGAAATGCCGCCGGACCGGACAGGATGCCGCGGCGCCCGCGGAGCTTCACTGCACCTTCAGCGGCGGCTGGGCGAGATACAGGATGCGCTTCTGCTCGACGCGGCCGCGGGCGACCGAATCGAGGATCAGTCCGCAGGCGGTGAACAGGAAGGCGATCACCATCAGCCCCATGGCGGCGACCGCCGTCGGCAGCCGCGGCACCAGGCCGGTGGCGATGAACTCCGCGATCACCGGCGTGCCGATGATCAGCGAAATGAGGCCGAACAGGCTGGCGAGCAGGCCGAAGAACGCCGCGGGCCGCGTCTCCTTCATCAGCATGGCGATCATGACGAGGATCTTGAAGCCGTCCTTGAAGGTGGCGAGCTTCGAATGCGAGCCGTCGGGACGGCGGCCGTAGTCGAGTTCGACCTCCGCCGTCGGCATCCGCAATTGGCCGGCATGCACGCTCATCTCGGTTTCGATCTCGAAGCCGGAGGAGACGGCCGGGAAGCTTTTCACGAAGCGGCGGGTGAACGCCCGGTAGCCTGACAATATGTCGGTGAAATCCTTGCCGAACACCTGGCCGTAGATGCCATTGAACATCCGGTTGCCGAAGGCATGGCCGTCGCGGCCGGCATCCTCGGTAACGCCGCGGCGGGTGCCGACCACCATGTCGGCGTGCTCCTCGATCAGCTTGTCGATGAGGGCCACGGCCTGCGCGGGATCGTAGGTGCCGTCGCCGTCGGCCATGACGTAGATGTCGGCATCGACATCGGCGAACATGCGCCGGACGACATTGCCCTTGCCTTGCCGCCGCTCGCGCACCACGCGCGCCCCGGCCTTCATCGCGACCTCGAGCGTGCCGTCGGAGGAATTATTGTCGAACACCCAGATCTTGGCCGCCGGCAGCGCCCGCCTGAAGCCCGCCACCACGCCGGCTATCGTCGGCGCCTCGTTGTAGCAGGGCAGCAGAACGGCGATATCCAGTCCGTCGTAGGCATCCAACCGCGTCATGCAACGATCCCGGCACGGGGTGGCTCATATGCCGGGAGTCTGGCACGGGCCCCGTTAATCCGGTGTAAGGGCGCAGGCTAAGGATTCCGTTAAAATGCGATGCGATCGCCCATCGACGGCGTCGACCCAGTCGCCGGTGGGGCGAAGCCGGATCAGCTGGTCAGCGTCGGCAGCACGACGACCCGCGTGCCGGTCGGCGTGCGGTTGTAGAGGTCGATGATGTCGTGGTTGAACAGGCGGATGCAGCCCGATGATACCGCCGTGCCGATGCTTTCCGGCTCGTAGGTGCCGTGCAGCCGGTAGAGCGTGTCGTGATCGCCCTGGTAGAGGTAGAGCGCGCGGGCGCCAAGCGGGTTCTGCGGTCCGCCGGGCATGCCGTTGGCGTACGGCTTGGCGAGCGGGTCGCGCTGCACCATCTCGGCCGGCGGCGTCCAGGTCGGCCACACCGACTTGCGCTTGATCGTCGCCTGGCCGTTCCAGCCGAAGCCCTCGCGCCCGACGCCGACGCCGTAGCGGATGGCGCGGCCACCCTCGTTGACGTGGTAGAGGTGGCGCGCGCCGGGATCGACCACGACCGTTCCGGGCTGGTAGGGGCCGGAAAAAGCCACCTCCTGGCGCAGCCACTGCGGGTCGATCTTGTGCAGGTCGAGCGCCGGCACCGGGAAGCGCTCGTCGTCGAGCGGGCCGTAATAGGCGACGAGGTCGGGGTCGACACCAAACAACCTGGTACCGACCGGGTGCTCGAAGTAGGCCTCCGTTTCCGTCAGCCGCGTGCCGGCGCAGGCCGCCAGCGCCAAGGGGGCGCCAAGGAGAAAAGTCCGCCGCGCCATCGTCATAGCGCCATCAGTCCAAGCCTTCGTCATGCCGTCTGCCCCTCTCGTTCGCCTGCCGATGTCTCGACAAAATCGCGACGCCGCGCCGGCGCGATCAGCGACTTCTCCCTAAACAGTTTGGTCGCGGTTGGGCTGGATCGGTCCGAAAATGCGGCAGAGCCGTGGCGTGGCTGGGTCGGAGCGCTTGCGCGACAGGGCGTGGCCGATCGGCAACAATCGGTCCGGACGGCTCTGTCTTGCCCCGCCATTGCCGGACCAAGCCGACTCGATCGCGACTTAACCGACTGAAGTTGCTTGATGGCTTCGGCTTCGCGTCGCCGAAGGACATCCGACGGCAACAGACCGCGCACGATGGCAAAATTGGAGCGGTCCGTCAGCCGGACAGGGCCGCGATTTCCGCCCTGAGCTCCTCGATCCCCCAGCCCTTTTCCGACGAGGTGGCGAGGATGACCGGATGCGCGGCGGGGCGGCGGCGGATCGCCTCGGCGATCCCGTCGATCAACGGCTTCAGCGCCATCGAGCCCGGCGCCTTGCCCACCTTGTCGGCCTTGGTGAGGACGAGCTGATAGGAAACCGCCGTCTGGTCGAGCAGGCCAAGCACCTCCGCGTCGTTCGGCTTCAGCCCGTGACGCGCATCGATCAGCACATAGACGCGCCTGAGGTTGACCCGGCCGCGCAGGTAGTCGAACACCAGCTCGGTCCAGTTCGCGACATCTTCGAGCGGCGCCTGCGCATAGCCGTAACCGGGCATGTCGACGATCGACACGCCGGCGGACATGTCGGCCGGCAGCCGCTTCGGCGCCGAGGACTTGCCGCGGGCGGGCGGAGTCTTGTCGAGGAGGGCGGGGGCGAAGAAATTGAGTTCCTGCGTCCGCCCGGGCGTATTGGAGGTGCGCGCCAACCCCGCCTGACCGACGATCGCATTGATCAGGCTCGACTTGCCGACGTTGGAGCGGCCGGCGAACGCCACTTCCGCGCCTTCTGCCGGTGGCAGCGCGTCGAGTGCGACGACGCCGAGCCGGAACGTCCAGGGGCGGGCGAACAGCAGTCGCACCCGCTCGGCGGCGGTGCCCAGGACGGCATCCGGCTGCGGCGCGCCGGGTTCGACATCCTGCGGCAGCCGGGGATCGGGCGCCATCAGAGGCTCTCCGCGCGACGCGGCCGGCGCCTCACGTTCGGCGCCAGCGGGCCAGGAACGCGAACGTGTCCCGCATGTTGTCCCACAGTTCGATCTTGACGCCGTTCTTCTTCATGATCACGGCCTGCTGCAGGATCGACAGCGTGTTGTTCCATGCCCAGTAGATGACCAGGCCGGCCGGGAAGTTCGACAGCGTGAACATGAAGATCAGCGGCATCCAGGTGAACAGCATCTTCTGCGTCGGATCCGGCGGCGCCGGATTGAGCTTCATCTGCACGAACATGGTGGCGCCCATGACCAGCGGCCAGACGCCGATCATCAGCGCCTGCGGCGGGCTGAACGGCAACAGCCCGAACAGATTGAACAGCGAGGTCGGATCTGGCGCGGCGAGATCGTGGATCCAGCCGTAGAACGGCGCATGCCGCATCTCGATGGTGATGTAGAGCACTTTGTAGAGCGAGAAGAACACCGGGATCTGCAGCGCGACCGGCAGGCAGCCCGACACCGGGTTGACCTTGTGCCGCTTGTAGAGCTGCATGATCTCCTGCTGCTGCGTCGTCTTGTCGTCGGCGAAGCGTTCCTGCAGCTCCTTCATCTCGGGCTGCAGCTTCTTCATCTTGCTCATCGACTCATACGACTTGTTGGCAAGGGGGAAAAAGATGAGCTTCAGGATGACGGTGGTGACCAGGATGGCGATACCGAAATTGCCGATGACCTTGGCCAACGAACTCAGCAGCCAGAACATCGGCTTGGTCAGGAACCAGAACCAGCCCCAGTCGATCAGCAGATCGAATTTCTGCACGCCGAGGGTGTCGCGATAGAAGTTGATCGTCTCGACTTCCTTGGCGCCGGCAAACAGGTGTGTCGTCGTCTTGGCGGTCGCGCCCGTCGCGAGCGACGCAGCGTCGCCGACCAGATAGGTCTGGTAGGTGTCGAGCGAACCGCCGGCCTGTTGATAGGCGAAGATCGGCTGTACCTGCTTTCCAGCCTCGGGGATCAGCGCCGCCGCCCAATATTTGTCGACGAAGCCGACCCAGCCGCCGGTCTGCTTCGGCCGCTCGTCCTTCAGCTTGGCCTTGATGTCCTTGTAGGTGAGCTTCTCTTCCTTCAGGTCGGTGGTGCCGAGGATGCCGACGAGACCCTCGTGCAGCAGCCAGTTGCCGCCGAGCTTCGGCGTGCCGTAGCGCTCGACCGCCGCATACGGCGTCACCGTAGCCGACTTGCCCGACGTATTTTCCACGGCGTCGGTGACGGTGAAGACATATTTGTCGTCGACCGCGAAGGTGCGCTTGAACACCCAGCCTTCACCATTGTCGAACGACAGCGTCACCGGCGTCTGCGGCGTCAACTCGCCCGAGCCGTCCTGCGTCCACACCGTGTCGCGGGTCGGCGTCTTGACTGGATTGGCGGGATCGGCGACCCAGCCGAATTCGGCGAAATACGGCTCCGCCGTGCCGACCGGACTGAACAGCTCGATGTTCGGGCTCTTGGGATCGATCGTCTCGTGATAGTGCTTCAGCGCCAGATCGTCGATGCGGCCGCCGAGAAGATCGATCGAGCCGGCGAGCGAATCGGTATTGATGGCGACGCGCGGCGCGGCCTTCAACGCGGTCGTCCGGTCGATCGGCTGATTGGCGGTGACGGCAACGCCGGGCAGGGCCGCGCTCGGCGTGACGTCATTCGGCGCCTGCGCCGTGCCCGGAGCGGCGGCGTTGGGCTGCTCCTTGGCCTTCTGCGCCTGCTCGATTTCAGCCTGCTTGCGCTGCAATTCGAGCTGCGGGCCGGCGATGAAATATTGCCAGGTGAAGAGGACCGCCAGAGACAGGGCTATCGCGACGATGAAGTTTCGATTCCCGCTCATTCTGTCCGTCCAGTTCTGCTCGTCGTGGCGCGCGGGCTCGCCGGGGGGCTCAATTCGCGCCTTGGGAAATCGTCGCGACCAGGCGCGCCATCGGCCGGCTTCGCCCTGTCCTGTGCCTCACGTCCGTCGAGCCGGGCGTGGACCTGTCGAAAAGCCCCTGCCAGATCCGTCACGATCGTGGCAAAATCGAGCCTCAAGGCCTCTTGGCGGCCGATGAGTACATAATCAGTCCCGGCGCGGGCGTGAAGGGCCCCAGCGAGCCGAATCGCCTCGCGCAGCCGCCGCCGGATGCGATTGCGCACCACGGCATTGCCGGTCTTCTTCGTCACAGTGAAACCGCAGCGCGGCGGACGCCCGGCCTCGACCGCTGCGGCCTGTAACGCAAAGCCACGCCGGGCCGCTCTCGCCCCCTTGGCGACGGACAGAAAATCGGCGCGTTTCAGCAGGCGGTCCATGGGTCTTGGCGTCCATGGTCTCGAGTGCGCGGCGATTGCGGCAGCGTTTCCGGCAGACGCAGCACCGCTGCCGGCAGCCCCGCCTGTATCGAAGCCGGCCCGCGGCAACGGGTGTCGCCGAGCCTTCGTGTCGCGCCGCATTCGAACCGGCATCGGACGTCTGTCGCGAGCCTCGAACGAGACGGCAAGCCGCCGCGATCGCTTGTGTCGCCGCCCGGCCGTGCAGGTCCGCCACCACCACGTCAAAGCCCGATACGAGCCAGTCGATCGCCGGGCGGTGAGGGCGCGGCAGCGCGGGTGCAAGCCGTCCGGCGGTGGCTCGGCCGATCAGGCCGACAGACGCTTGCGGCCGCGGGCGCGGCGGCGGGCCAGCACCAGACGGCCGCCAACCGTGGCCGTGCGCGTGCGGAAGCCGTGACGGCGCTTGCGCACCAGCTTGGAGGGTTGATAGGTCCGTTTCATATCATCAAGCCGCCGTCGCCAGCAGCCCTCTCACTTCGCGTTGGCTCAAAGAAGGAAGCGGGTCTCGGGCCTATGGCCCATCGCCCTGCTGGGGCGCCGATCGATCTGACCGAAAGGCCGCATTCGGGCACGCCCCATCCGGCCGGACGACCGCAGTCCCGGTCCGCGGGCTTATACGGGGCGCCATCGGGCAAGTCAATGTTTCTTGAGGCGGAGCCCAGGGCGGTGGAGGGCGCGATCCGGCGGCCAGCCGTAGGCGCCTGAGCCGGCAGTCGAATCCGGGGCGGTCGTATGCGGTTGCGGGCGACCGTCCGTCAGGACCGAGCGGGACGTCGGGTGCGGTCGTGAGCGCGCGGGATCGGCGGGCCGTTGCCGCCGCGTTTGCCCGGGCCGATACGCCGGCGACGCGACACCGCAAGGCCATTGTCAGCCCGACGTCTTGCAGCACTGTCGCAAGCCGTCACGCTTCGGAGCATCGCGGCAGGCCGCGCGTGTGTCAGACGGCCCGGGCTGGCGTCGCGCTTCCCGTCAGCCCCGCCGGCCGGACGCGCAATCGGTGCGGCGGGCGGCGCCACGCAGCGGTTTCGGCCGCTGAACCGGTCCGCGTGCCGCCCGTTGTTGCGGCTGTGGAATTTCAGTTGCGAAGTGGCGAAGCGCGATTGACAAGATCGGCGCGACCCCGTATTCGTCGCCGCCGTTGCCCAGGTGGCGGAATTGGTAGACGCACCAGCTTCAGGTGCTGGCGCTCGAAAGGGCGTGGAGGTTCGAGTCCTCTCCTGGGCACCATCTCGTTTGATCGTTCTGCCAGATCAAATACTTAAAGCCTTTCAGAGTGTTGCGCTCACCCGACTGTGCTACAAGGGTGTGCTACAATGCTGTTCCGATTGGTCCGACCGATGCGCCGTGCAGGGTCCCGAAATCCCCAGTTCGTGAAGCGCATTCCCGGCGACATCAAGAGCCGGCTCGCAGGGCGCGATCTCGAAATCCCGCTCGGGGAAGAGACGGTGCACGTCAAGTTCATCGCTGGGATGGAGAGCATCCGCTTCTCTTTGCGCACGTCCGACCCCGCCTCCGCCAAAATCCGACAAGCCGAGTCTGCTGCCATCGTCGAAGCCTTCTTCGGCGCTGTCCGCGATGACCGCCCGATAGCCCTGACGAGGCGCCAAGCGGTGGCCCTGTCCCGCGATATCTATGAGGCGTGGTGCGGCGACGAGCCGAGCGGTACCTACGTGTTCTTCGACCGCCAAGGGTTCGATCCGTCGACAGGTGACGAACTTGTCATTGCTGACCGGCCAGTAATCGATGCCTGGAAGAAGTACGTCGCGGATGAGAAGGATACGAAATGCTACGTCATCACTAAGGATCCCAAGGCCCCAGTGAAGTACGGCGCACATCTCGGCATCGACCCGGCGACTGGTCGCGAGTGCCGAGCCTATACCCCTCAGCTTATCGAGCGGCTCAAAGAGTATGAGAAGGGCAACCGGCCAAAACGCGTGACGACGGACGATCCGACCTTCTTCGATCTGCGTACCGGCGAGCCGGTTATCTGGTACTCAAAGATGAAGGATGGCGACATCGAGCTTTTTGACCTGATGGGATTCCATCCGACGACCGGCGACGAACTGTTGCCCGTGACCAAGGAAGTCGTTGATGCTTGGCGCGATCACCAGCATGCGGTGAAACAACGTGTCACTCGCCCCCCGCAGCCGATCGACCCGGAGAGCTATCCGTTCTTCGATCCGCTAAGCGGTGAGCCTCGCGTCTGGTACTGGCACGGCGCTGATGACCGCTGGGAGTTCTACGATAACGCCGGCTTCCATCCCCGCACGGGAGAGCCGCTTACGGTCATTTCGCGCGAGGCAATAAATCAGTGGCAGCAAGCGAAGGAGGCACGCGCCCGCGCTCTGAAGGAGGAGCAGCAGAAGCGTCAAGAGGAACAGCTACGGCAGCAAGAGGAATTGCGGAAGCAGCAAGAGGAGCTACGGAAGAAGACTGAACTTGAGTTGCAGCAGCACCAAGCGGCGGAAGCTCGTGAAGCACAGGCGCGGCAAGAGGCTGCTGCTCATGAGGCCCAGTTGCGGCAAGAGGCTGCCGCCCGAGAGGCTCAAGCGCGGCAGGCTGCCGAGGCGCAAGAGGCGCAGCGACGGCAGGAGGCAGAGCAGGCCCGCGAGGCAATGATGAAGAGCGCCGATCTCTGTGATCGCCTCGCCGCCAATCCGACCGATCCGCAGCACCAGGGCGACGGAACGCCTTACGAGGTCCTGAAACTTCAGGCCAAGGACGCCGCCGATGCCTGCCAGAAGGCCGTCACGCAGTTCCCTTCGGAAGTTCGCTTCCAATACCAGTACGCCCGCGCCATCCAGGTCATCGACCGCCAGAAGGCCTTTGAGCTACAGAAGAGCGTTGCCGCCAAGCGCTACCCAGCGGCATTCGACAATCTTGGTTGGCTGTTCGTGACGCAGCGTCGCGACTATGCCGAGGCGGTGCGTCAATTCAGGATCGGCACCCAATTGGGTGATCCCGACAGCATGGTCAGTTTGGCCGAGATGATCGACCAGAAGTACTACATGCCGCCGGATCCTTTGTCTGAGAAGCTGGATCTTTACAAACGTGCGGCCGATCTGGGGCACCCTGCGGCAATCCGCGCATATAACGAGGAACTCGCAAAGGCCGAGCAGCAGCGTCAACAGATGCAGCAACAGCAGGAGGTGCAGAAGCAAATGATCGGCGTATTCGGCACGATCCTCAACGGCGCGATGCGCCAACGTTGACCACTCAGACGCCTGCCGTGCGCCGGCTGCAAGCGGCAACGGCCGCCGAATTCGCCTCCCTTTCCCGTGTCACGGGACTGTGCTACAGAGCTCTCGCCGTGAAATCATAACTGATTGATTTTATAAGAACAATCCCGTCGGCAAGTGCAGTCCTCTCCTGGGCACCATCAACCCCTTGTTTTCCGAGCGGGATCAAAGGGGTGGATGGCAAAATTGTTCCGCTTTCGATACCCACGATTTCGGTGGGACAATTCCACCCGATGAGACGCGATCGATCGCGCTTTGCGCAAGCTGTTTCCGGCTGGCGGAACGCATCAAACGGTCTACCGCCTTCGAAGTCCTATGACCGCGGTCACGGCCATGATCTCGCGTTCGTTGGCGCCGGCTTCGGCGAGCGCTGGCAGCGCAGGATCTCCGCAGCCTGTGGGCTGACTTCCCCTAACGCCGGCCTTCTCGCACCACGTCCGGAAGATGTTGCCAAACGAGTTCGTGTTGGCGAACGGCTCGCCCCGATCGGTGAGCATAGGGGCCGCGCCGCTATGAGGCGCCGCATCGCTCGCTATGTATGCCGCAGGATCCGGGCGAGGAACTGCGCGGCCCGCGGCCCGCATTTTCCTTCGAAGAACGCTGTCGCAGGCAGGTCGTCAAGAATCTGGCCGCGGTCCATGAAGATCACACGATCGGCGACTTGCCGGGCGAAGCCCATCTCGTGTGTGACGCACACCATCGTCATGCCGTCTTCGGCAAGTGCGGTCATGACGTCGAGCACTTCGGCGACCATCTCCGGGTCAAGCGCCGAAGTCGGCTCGTCGAACAGCATGGCGACGGGGTCCATGGCAAGCGCCCGGGCGATCGCCACCCGCTGCTGCTGGCCGCCAGACAGTTGCGAGGGGTATTTGTGGCTGTGCGCCGACAGGTCGACACGCTTCAGCAGGGCTTCCGCTTTGGCCACGGCCTGAGACCGCGAACGCCCGAGGACTTTCTCCTGGGCGATGGTGAGATTGTCGAGAATGGTCAGGTGCGGAAACAGCTCGAACGCCTGAAACACCATGCCGATGCGGGCTCTGAGGTTCGGCCGGTCGGTTTTGGGATCCCCGACCGAAATGCCGTGCACGACGATGCTGCCGGCCTCGAACGGCTCGAGTGCATTGATACATTTGATCAGCGTCGATTTCCCCGAGCCGGACGGCCCGCAGACGACGACGACCTCGCCGCGTGCGACGCTCATCGAACAGTCGGTGAGGACTTGGAAGTCGGCGTACCACTTGCTCACGCGGTCAAGTTCGATCATGCGGCTGCGTCTCCAAAGCGGGAGAGCGAAAACGGTGCGATGTCGCGGTCAGTCGCACCGCCAAGGATCATATCGGCGGTAATGCGGCCAACCAGCGGCCCCAGCGTGTAGCCGTTCGACGTCACGGCGTGGAACAGGCCGGGCATGCCGGGATCCTCGCCGAGGATCGGCGCGCCGTCGATGTCGATGTTCATGGCGGCCCAGGTTCGCACGATGTGAAGCTTGCGAATATCCGGCACGACGTGCTGCGCAACCCACAGATTGCCTTCCAGGCTGGAGCGCATCGGCCGGGGATGATGATGGATGGGATCGAGCCCAGCCGTCCAGCCGCCGCCGATCAGCAGGCTGCCATTCGCCGCCTGTTTCAGCGTCAGATGCCGGTCGGCATGAGCGATCAGCCGGGTGATCAACGGCGCGGCCGGCTCGGTGACGATCATCTGCAGCGGGGCGCCGAACACCGGGACGACCCGTCCGAGCATGCGACCGATTTCGGCGGCAAATCCGCCGGCGGAATTGACGACGCGGCGCGCGCGAATTGTCCCACGCGGTGTCGCGATGGCAAAGCCGGCGCCATGGCGCGAAATACCGACAACGCCGGTTCCGGTGTAGAGCCGGGCTCCGGCCGCCAGCGCCGCCGCAACAATGCCTTGAGTGGCTTTGAGCGGATTGATCTTGCCTTCGCCGGGGCAGTAGGCGGCGCCGATGAAACTGGGGTTGAGCGCCGGCTCGAGCCGCCGCAACTCGTCGGCGCCGATCACATGGCAGTCGATGCCCTGGTCTCGTTCGATCTGGGTCTTGTCGTCGAGAAACCGCAGGTCTCGCTCGGTCTCGGCCACCATCAGCCCGCCGGTCAGCGTGATGTCGAAATCGGCTGCGAGTTCGCGTTCGAGTTCGACCCACAGCGCGATCGAGTCCCGTTGCAAGGCCAGGGTGCGCGCTGCAGGCGAGCCGCCGGCCTCGGCCTTGGCTCCAAAGTCGAACGACAGCAAC
>JARLIU010000187.1 GCA_031291595.1 Ancalomicrobiaceae bacterium
GCACCATCCGCTTCGGATCGAGCAGACCCTCCTCGATCGCCCGTCGGAACGGGGTGCCGTGGGTGTAGGGGTTGTTGCCGAAATAGGTGTCGTTGGTATCGGAATGAGCGTCGAAATGGATGAGGCCGACCGGCCGATGCCGCGCCACGGCCCGCAGCACCGGCAGTGTGCAGAGATGGTCGCCGCCGGCGCCGAGCGGGATCGCTCCCGCCGCGACGATTTCCGCCACCCCTGCCTCGATGCGCTGCAGCGTGTCGATCAGGTCGATCGGGTTGACCGAAAGATCGCCGACATCGGCAACCCGGGCGATCGAGAACGGCTCGATCCCGGAAGCATGGTGGCCACGCCGCATCAGGCTCGACTGGTTGCGGATCTCTCGCGGGCCATGGCGGGCTCCGGCCCGGTTGGTGGTGCCGCCGTCCCAGGGCATGCCGTAGAGGGCGATGTCGAGGCCAACGGGCGAGGCGGCGATCGGCAGCCGCATGAAGGTGGCGATGCCGGCGAAACGCGGCACCAGCGCCGCGTCGACCGGTTGCAGGTCGGTGATGGTCATGCGGGTCCCCGCTGGTTGGATGCGAACTCGCGTTCGATGGCAGCGACCAGCGCTTCGACGATGTCGTGAAGCAGCCATTCGCCCTTTTCCGCCGAGGCGCCCTTGGTCATCGACAGGACGCCGGAGGCCGGCACTTCGGGTGTCGGCGCGCCGTAACGCTCCCAGCGGACGAACTCGGCCGGTCCGTCGTCGACGGCGGCGGCGAGATCGACCAGTTCGGGGCGCAACGCCAGCATCATCGAGGTCTCGATGACGCTGGCATGCTCCAGCTCGATGCCCGGATAGCCGTCGGGGAACATGCGATCGATGGTCCCCGGCGCAATCAGATCCCAATGATCGAGACGCAGGACGATCAGTCCGTCGGCGCGGTCGCGGCCGATCGCGTCGAACGCCAGCTCGATCGCTTCGATGGCCGGCGAGATGTTCTCATAGTGGCCGTTCAGCACCACGATCCGCTGCGCGCCGTGGCGGAACAGCCCGAGCAGGACGTCGCGCACCACAGCGGAAAAGGTCGCAGCGGTCAGATCGAGCGTACCGGGAAAAGCGCGCCCGCCACCGGTCTTGGGCTGCGAGCGATTACCGTAGGGGATGGTCGGAGCCACCAGACCGCCGACGCGTCTGGCGACGCGCTCGGCGATTGCCGTCGGCAGCACCGCGTCGACATTCATGGCCATGTGGCGGCCATGCTGTTCGGTGGCACCGATCGGCAGGAAGATCGGCGCGCCGGCGGCGATGCGGGAAGCCACCTGCGGCCAGGCAAGTTCGGCAAACAACACGGTCTCGATCATGACATCGCGGCTCCGCCGTTGGCACCCAGGCATTGTCCGGTGAACAAGGTCGCGCCCGGGCCGGCCAGGAACACGATCGCCGCGGCGACTTCCTCGGGTCGGCCGATGCGACCGAGCGGATGGGCGGTCTCCAGTCGCTGCTGCGCCGCATCGAGGCTATCGAAGGCGAGGAGCGGCGTATCGGTCGGCCCGGGAGCCACGGCGTTGACCAGGATGCCGGGCGCCAGTTCGCGCGCCCACGAGCGGGTCAGACCGAGAATCGCCGCCTTGGTGGCGACGTAGACCGAGGCTGCGGCCCGCCCGACGTAGGCGAGTTCGGAGGCGAGATTGATGATCCGCCCGCCGACCGGCATGTGCGGCAGCGCCTCGCGCGTCACCAGGATGGCGCCGCGGACATTGACGGCGAAGTGCTCGTCGACGTGGCGGGCCGTGATCGCGCCGATGGCGGCTTCGCGCATGATGCCGGCATTGTTGACGAGGATGTCGATCCGCCCCAGCCGTTCGACCGCCGCGCCGACGGCGGCGACGATCGCAGCCTCGTCGCGCACGTCGCAGGCAAGGACCGGCACCGGAGAGTCCGCGGCGATCAGGTCGAGGCCGATCACCGTGGCGCCCGCTTCGGCGAGAGCGACGGCAGTGGCACGTCCGATGCCCGCCCCGGCGCCGGTGACCAGGGCACACCGGCCCGCCAAGTCTTTCACCATGGTACTTCTCCCCGATCGACCGAGATGCTCTGTCCCGTGACATTGGCCGCCTGATCGCCGGCCAGCCACAGGTAGAGGGCTGCGACGTCCGCCGGCTCCATCAGTCCGGGCAAGGCCTGAGCGCCGACGATCGCCTCGAGCAGTTGCGCTTCCGGCGAGCCCGATCGCTCCGCCATCAGCGCCAGCGAGCGCATCGCCGCCTCGGTGCGCACCCAACCGGGGCAGACGGCGTTGACGCGGATACCGCGCGGCCCGAGTTCCTTCGCCCAGGTCTTGGTCAGCCCGATGATGGCGTGCTTGGAAGCGACATAGGCGCCGAACAGCGGCTCGGCGACCCGTCCCCAGATCGACGCGGTGTTGACGATCGCTCCGCCCCGCGGCATCCGCGGCAAGGCCCGGCGGGTGACCAGGTCCGTGCCGATGACGTTGACCTCGATGATCCGCCGGAAGGTCGCCTCGGTCGCCGGGTCGAGACTGTCGATCGGGGTCATCCGCTCGAAGCCGGCGTTGTTGACGAGAATGTCGACCCGATCGAGCTGCGCGAAGGCGGCATCGAGTGCGCCGGTGTGTACGATGTCGGCGACGAAGCCACGCCCGCCAAGGGCCGAGGCGCGGTGAAGAACCGCCTCGTCGTCGGCGATCATCACAAGATCGGCGCCGGCGGCGGCAAATGCCTCGGCGATGCCGAGTCCGATGCCGCGGCTCGCCCCCGTCACCACCACCGTGCGGCGGGAGAAGTCGTGGGTCATGCCGGATCCCCGCTCTCGTGGCGGATCAGGTGCAGCACCTCGTTGCGCAACTCGAAAAACGGTCGGCTCTCGCGCAGATCGAGGCTGCGGTCAGCGCCGAGCCTGCCGGTGACGTCGATTTCGGCGACGATTCGCGCCGGTCGCTGCGAGAAGACGACGATGCGATCGGCGAGGAACACCGCCTCCTCGACGTCATGGGTGACGAAGATGGTGGTCTTGGCCTCGTGCAGTTGCACCCGGCGCAGTTCCACCTGAAGCCGCTCGCGGGTCAGCGCGTCGAGCGCACCGAATGGCTCGTCCATCAGCAGGATGTCGGAGCCCGCCGCCAATGTCCTGGCAATGGCGACCCGCTGGCGCATGCCGCCGGAGATCCGGTTGGGATAGTGATCGGCGAAGGCTTCGAGCCCGATCAAGCCGAGGTAGTGGTCGACCCGTTCCGCCTTCTCGGCCGCCCGCAAGTCGTCGCGATAACGCATGCCGAAGGCGATGTTGCCGGCGACCGTCAACCACGGAAACGACGAGTACGACTGGAACACCATGCCACGCCGCCGGTCCGGCGCGCCGACCAGGCGGTCGTCCAGCAGGATGCGGCCGCTGGTCGGGGTGTCGAGGCCGCCGACCATGCGCATCAGGGTCGTCTTGCCGCAGCCCGACGGTCCGAGGAAAACGACGAAGTCGTTGCGGGCGATCGACAAGTCGGTCTCGGCGACCACCTGGATCGGCTCGAACCGCTTGGTCACGCTTTCGAAGCGGAGATAGCCGTCGCTCATCGGGTGCCTCACAGATAGCGGAACATGCGACGGTGCAGCGCACGCAAGATCTGGTCGGTGACCAGGCCGATGATGCCGATGACGATCACCCCGGCCATCACCTCCGGCGTTTTGACGAACCGGCGGGCCGACCAGATGACGAAGCCGAGGCCGCTGTCGGCGGCGACGATCTCGGCGATGATCAGATAGGTCCAGCACCATCCCAGCGTGATGCGCAGGTTGTCGACCAGCGTCGGCCCCATGGCGCGAAACACCACGTCGACGAGGACCGCCCGCGATCCGCCCCCCAACGTCCGGGCGATCTCGACATATTCGTGGGGGACCCGACGGGCGTCGTCGGCGACCAGCAGCACCAGCTGAAAGAACGTGCCGAGCCAGAGCAGGAAGATCTTGGTTTCCTCGCCGATGCCGAACCAGATGATCGACAGCGGCACCAGCGCCGGCACCGGCAGGTAGCGGATGAAGTCGATCGTCGGTTCGAGCGTCGCCCCGACGATGCGGTAGCTCGACATCAGGATGCCGATCGGCACCGCCATGGCGGCGGCGATCAGGAAGGCGACCCATACCCGCACCGTGGAGACGCCGGCATGCCACAACAGGTTCTGGTGCGTCACCATGGTCCAGGTGGCGGCGGCCACCCGCGAGGGGGACGGCAGAAAGGTCGGCGCGATCCATCCGAGATCGGAAGCCGCCTCCCAGATCGCGATCAGCGCGACGGCGAAGACGACGCCGCACAGGATCTCGACCGAGGGTGCCGGCCTCCCACGGAAGGCGAACAGCGGATTCATGCGGAAACCATCCTCGCGGGAGGGACCGAATTGGCAGACGGGCTCAGAGCCCGCCTGCGACCACCTTGGCCATGACCGAATTGTCAATCTGCTGGGTCGCGACCAGTTTGTTGTCGGCGGCACCGTTCTCGAGGTTCAGCGCCATCACGGTATCGAAGATCTCGTGCAGCTTGCCGGTGGCACCGGGCTTGCCGAGATAGGTCGCCGCCTCGGGCAGCGGCGTATAGGCGAGCGAGCCGGAAAGCACCTCCTCAACCTCGGCCGCTGTCATGCCGAAATGCGGGGCTGCCAATTCGGCGAATTTCTTCGGGTCCTTCTTGGCGAATTCGATCGCTTGATAGATGCCCTTGAGGAAGTGGGCGTATTTGTCGGGATGAGCCTTCAGATCGTCCTGCCGGGCGGTGATCACATCGATAATGATGCCGCGATAGGCCGGGTCGGCGGACGACAGCAGCACCTTGGCGCCCTTTCGGGTCGAGACCTTGACCGCCTGCGACATGAACGGCTCGTAGGTGGCGATCGCCGCGATCGAGTTGTCGGCGAACACCGCCGCGGTATCGGCCGAGGCGATGTCCTTGATGTTCAGGTCTTTGAGCGTCATGCCGGCCTTTTTCAACTCCATCTGGAGGAGAAGGCGTGCGGGGATGTTGGGCTCGGCGGCGATCGTCTTGCCCTTCAGCGCCGCGACGTTCGGCACCGCGGCATCTGCGATGACACCGTCGCCGCCCACCGACTGGTCGATGGTTGCGATGATCACTCCGGGGGTCGAGGCGTCGCGCGGACGGCCCTGATGCTCGCCGACGGTGCGCATGTCGACGTCGATGTCGCCGCGCGCATAGGCGGCCATGACGTTGGCGCGGTCGTCCTCGAACTTGTAGTCGACCTCGAGATCGAGTGCCTTGAAGTAGCCGAGGTCGGTGGCGACGTGGACGGGCGCGAAGCCAAGCCAGGTCGGGGCGAGCATGCGGATCTTGTCGGCGGCAAGCGCAGGCGAGGCGACGGACAGCGCGGCGGCGACGGCGGTGTACTGCAACAGGCGTTTCATGGACCAGGTCCCCCAAGGAAATCGCTTGACTTCACCATCAGTGTCGGTCCGTTTTCCTTTTGTGTGAATCGAAATCTTTCGATGGACACATCGGGAATTCTCAAACCAAGGCGGCCTCGTGCGACGTCTCGACAACATCGACCTCCGCCTTCTCCGCGTGTTCGTCGCGCTGGTCGAGGCGGGCGGGTTCGCCGGAGCCCAGGTGGTTCTGAACCTGTCGCAATCGACGCTGAGCACCCATCTGTCCGACCTCGAGAAGCGCATCGGCGGTCCCCTGTGCGTTCGCGGCCGCAAGGCGTTCCGCCTCACCGAGCTCGGCCGCGCGACTCACGATGCCGCCCGCAAGCTGTTCGCCGATATCGAGGAATTCGGCCACCGCATCGGCACGGCAAGCGGCCGGCTGACCGGCCGGCTGCGGATCGGCGTCGTCGACGGGGTCTTCACCAGTCCGGCGCTGGGGCTGCAGGAGACGCTGTTCGGGCTGCTCCAGCCCGACTACGACGTGTTCATCGACCTGATGCAGTCAACGCCGCAGGACCTGGAGCAGGCGGTGGCGGACGGCCGGCGCGACGTGGTGATCGGGCCTTTCGCCCAGAAGGCCCCCGGTGTTCTGTATCGAGAGGCCTATCGCGAGCCGCACCACCTGTATTGCGGGCGCGGGCACCCATTCTTCGGCATGGCTGATGCCCAGATTTCGCGGGCCGACATCGAAGCCTCACGTCTTTCGGTGCGCGGCTATCGCCAGCTCGACGACCTCTACCGCATCGGACATCCAAGGGCGGCGGCCTCGGTCCTGCAAATGGAGGCGCAAGCCATGCTGATCCTGTCCGGGCGCTTTATCGGGTTTCTGCCCTGCCACTATGCCGAGCCGCAGGTCGCCGCCGGTCGCATGCGGGCGGTCCAACGCGATCGCTACGGCTTTTCCTCGCAGCACCATGTCGCGCATCGCCGCGGCGACTCCGACCGCCCGCTGATCGCCGCCTTCGTCGACGAATTTCTGCGGCGGGCCCACAGTGCCGACCAGGGTCGAGACGACGCGTAGGCCATCGCCGAGCCGCAGAGACGGGCGCCGGGCGCCACCTGCCAACACGGCAGCGACAAGTCCGACCGCGCGGGTCGAGACCATCTGGAGCTCAATGGAGATGGCTCGCAGGTGCGCCATCGCGGCCCCCACCCACGCCGCGTGGCCGATGGCTGTAAACGGCTTGCGTCGAATCGTCTGGTGTTTACTTCCCCGTTGAGCCGCGAGGCCCGGGCGGCCAAATCAAAGCAATTGAAAGAGATAAATGGCGTAGGCGGATACGATGACCAAATCGATGATTACGATTGGACGCATGCCGGCCGTGTGTGGCTTTTTCCAATCGGCCACGATCAAGCCGACCAGTCCGGCCTTCTCGATGCCGGCAGCCAGCATCAGTGGAGCCCGGAGCTCCGGGTGCCACGCGGCGTAGATCAATAGCGCCCCCAGGCTCGGCGCCAGCAGGCTCCAGTGCCGCGTCAACAAGCCCCCGGCCCCGTCGGGCGCGTCAACTCCGAACAGGAGTCTGGGCCCGCGCGTCGGGAGCAGGAAGACGACGATCGGCAACAGCGTGAATATGCCGCTGACCAATAGGACAGTGCGAATGTGGTCAGCGATGAACACGGTAAGTCTCCAACGGTCGAGCCGAAGCGCGCTGCCCGGCGTTCAGATGAATGGACGTGCGAGGTCAGGGGAAGACGCTCCGCATGAATCGCTCGAACAACGCGTCCGGCAGCCAGCCTTTCAGGCGCGGGATCCAGCGGGCGAGCGCGCCGACGCGGTAGTGGGGCGCCGGCACTCGGGCATGGACGGCCAGCACGACGGCGGCGGCCACATGCTCCGGCCGGGTGCGGCTGGTGAGGCCGTCACGGCGCAAGCGTCGGACGAGCTCGGCTCGCCGCTCGGCGAACGGGTTGTCGGCTGCGCTGACTTCCCGGATCGACTGATCCTGCGAACCGGTGGCCACCGGGCTCGGACTGACGGTGCAAGCAAAAAGACCGAGCGGCATGAGCTCCTGCCGCAGCGATTCGGTGTAGCCCTCGAGAGCGAACTTGCTGGCCGAGTAGGCCGCGTTCATCGGCAGCCCGACCTCGCCCCCGATCGAGCTGATGTTGATGATACGCCCCGACCGTCGCTCGAGCATGCGCGGCAACACGGCTTGGACCATGCGCGCCGCGCCGAGAAAGTTCGTGTCCAGCTGGTCCATGAAGTCATGCCATGGGGTCTCGATCACCGCGCCATACAGGTCGTAGCCGGCGTTGTTGACCAGCACGTCGATGCGGCCCTCGCGCCTGAGCAACTCGTTCACACAGGCCTCGACCGACGCTGCGCTGGTAATGTCAAGTCTGAGCACCTGCAGGCCGTCCTGCCGCTCGTTCTCGACTTCAGCACGCTGGGTCACGTAGACGTGGTGGCCGCGTCCGTGCAGTTGGGCGGCGATCACCGCGCCGATGCCGCGCGTGCCGCCTGTGACGAGGATGACTTGCGATTCGGTCTTCAAAGTCTGGTTCCTTGGGGAGCGAAGGGGCTCGCGCGTTACAGGTCGTCCAAGAAGGCAGCGATGGCTCGCGTGGTTTCAGCTGGCGCATCAACGACCGAGAGGTGGGCCGTCGGCAGCTCCACGAAGCGGCCATGCGGCAGTTGAGCGGCGGCGCGCCGCAGATCGTCGATTGGGCACATGGGATCGTGCGTGCCGGCGACAAATAGCGTCGGCGCGGCGATGCCCTTCAGACGCGAAGCCAGGTCGTCTCTCTCCAGCAGCACTGAGCGAACCGCCCGGGCCATCGCCGCACCGTGGGCGCGTCGGATGTGGTCGCGGAATTCGTCCATGAAGGCCGTCTCGCGCTTCCGCGTCTCGGGCATGAAATAGGACTCGGCCACGCCGTCAGCGTATACGTTGGTGCGTTTCAGCCAGCGCGCACCCCAGCTGACGAAGCCATCGCGCCAGCGGGCGCTGCTCTTGAAAACAGGAGCGTTCAGCATGACCACGGCGCGCGCACGGTCCGGATGGCCCAGCGCGAATTCGCCGGCGACGAGACCGCCCCAGGATGTGCCGATGCAGACCACCGGCTGGACGATCTCGAGGGCATCGAGCCCCTCAACGACGGCATCGGCGCACTGTGCCATGCTGAAGCGCCCAGGAGATGCGCCGCTAGCGCCATGGCCGGGGCCGTCGATGAGGATCAGCCGGTGCCGTTCCCGCAGAGCAGCCACCTGCGCAGCGTAGATGCGGTGGTCGGCCAGGACCGAGGGCCAGAGCACCAGCACCTGCGACGAGGCGTGCATGCGGCTGGGTATGCCGGTATCGTAGATCGCCAAGCGGCCAAGCTTGGTCGGAATCGACCGCATCTTGACGGAATTGGGCTTGACGGGCGTTATGCGTGCGACCGTCTCTGGATGGGCTGAGGTCATTTGGTCCATGGAAGCTGTTTGGCCGGAGGCTCGCCCGGCGGCAGGAAGCAATGTTATCGTCGTTAACTTAGTCCGTAGAACCACCAATGTCAACACCGTTAACATGCATCCATGAACAAGCTGCCTGAGTCTCCCGCTGCCGCGCGGTATCACCATGGTGACCTGCGACACGCCCTGCTTGAGGCGGCGGCGAAGGCGGCGGACATCGAGCACATCTCGCTGCGCGAACTGGCCTCCGGGTTGGGCGTCAGTGCCGCCGCGGTGTACCGGCACTTCGACAGCCGCGAGGCGTTGCTGGCGGAGTTGGCGGCCGCCGGCATCGCTCAACTCCAGCAGCGTTTTGCCGTCGCGTTCGACCTTCACGCGCCGGCCGCCGATGCACAGGAGGCGATCGGGCGCCTGCATCGGCTGGGTGTCGCCTACCTGCGCTTTGCCGACGAGCAGCCTGCCATGTGGCGCCTGATCTTTGGGACGCACGCCGTGCAGACCCGTGCCGACGCTTTGCAAACCGGCGCGCCGACGAGCTATTCCTATCTGCCGGCAGCCTTGCAGGGGCTGTACAGTACCGGCGTCATCGGGACGCCACCGGAACCGGGCGACCTGCTGTTCGCGTGGAGTACGGTCCACGGCGCAGCAGCGCTGCGGGTAGGCAACGTAGCTGCAGCGCAGGGCGAAGTGGAGACGGTGGGCGCCGAGATGGTGCAGCGCATCTTGCGCGGAATAGGCGCCACGCTCTCGCCGTCCTGAGCCCGGCAGCCGCCCGGTCGCCAGGTCAGGCAATCGCCGAGGAGTCCTGGCGAAAGCGCATCTTGGATTTGGTGTAAACCGGCCTCGGGCAGGAGACTGCCGCGAAGTCCGCAGACGCCGAGATGGCTAGAGCAATTGCTGCCGGAGAAATATTGTTGCCGCGAATTGGCATAGGGCCATTGTTGGTAACCACTCGCGGGGCGTTGGTTCGTTAGCAACAAAGCTGCCAACAAGAATGTTGGCTGCATGCGGTCAAACTCGGACGCCGCTGGACGCGCCGAAACCTGTGATTTGGGCGAAATAGCTGAAAGTCAACGAGTTTTTGGATTATTCTGGACGTCGTTGGATGGTCAGAAAAAACGGCAGGCTGGTGGCGGGGGGCGGGATCGAACCGCCGACCTGAGGGTTATGAATCCTCCGCTCTAACCATCTGAGCTACCCAGCCACGGGAGGCGGATATAAGGGTCGCCGGCCGCGCGTGTCAAGCGAGGCAGCGCGCCAGTCCCAAGACATTCGCCGCTGCTGCGCTCAAACTGAATTCGTCACCATCGCCCAGTCCGGGCGTCGCCGGCTTTTGGCCGGGTTGCGGCGGCCGGTCGAACTGCATCGGCCAGACCATCATAGCCAGGAGCAGGACGCGTCGGTTCAGGCGGCGGCCGGTCGAACTGCATCGGCCAGACCATCGCAGCCAGGAGCAGGGCGCGCCGGCTCAGGCGGCGGCCTGCGCTTCTTCGGTCTTCTTCAGCCGCACGATGGAAAACACGCCGAGGGGCGGCATGCGGCGAATTTCGACGAGGTCGAGGCGGGGATGTCCGAGGATGCGCGACACGGGGAAATCCGGCCGCCAGCCGAGCTGCTCGGTGCGCGGAGTGATGGCCGTCTCGATTGCCTTGCGCCAGGGTTCGTCCGAAGCGAAATGCGACACGAAGATCGCCTCGCCGCCGGGCTTCAGCACGCGAGCGATCTCTTCGAGCACGAGATCGGGATGCGGCACGACGGTGATCGTGTACATCACCGCCACCGTGTCGAAACTGTCGTCGGCGAATTCGAGATGGGCGGCGTCCATCTCCTTCAGGTCGCGCACGTGGGACAGATGCTCCTTGACGGCGCGCTTCCTGGCCAGCGCCAGCATGTCCGGCGACAGGTCGATGCCGGTCACGGCGAGGTGCGGCGCGTAGCGGCTGAGTGCCACGCCGGTGCCGACGCCGACTTCGAGCAGCGTGCCGGTGCGCGTATTGATATGGGTGATGGCGCGCTTGCGGCTCATGTCGAAGAAAGCGCCGAAGAAGAACAGTTTGGCAAACACGAAATCGTAGATCGGCGCCCAGCGCGAATAGGCGGCGAGAACGCTCTGCTGATCGAGGCGGGGAGCCAGCTCGGGGCGGAAGCTGCCGTCAGCGATGACTGCAGACCGGGCGGCGGCGAGATGACGGTTGTTGGACGAGCCGGGCTGGTTCCTCATGGCATACTCTTATCGATTTTTCTGCGGGACGACGAAACCGCCACCCCTATTCGGCTGCATCGATGATGCGGGACTCCTTCAGGCGCTCGAGCGCGATCTCGGCATCGTGGGAGCGTTCGACACGGGCAATCGTGCCGCCGCCGAGGATGCGGGATTCGCCGTCGGCGGCATCGTAAAACACGGCGGCCTGGCCGGGCGCGACGCCCTGTTCGCCGGTCGCCAGATCGACGATGAACTGCCCGCCCTGGCGCACCAGCCTGGCTGGCTGCGGCGGGCGGGTGGATCGCACCTTGGCCCAGACGTCCAAACCGGCATCGAGGCGGTCGAGACCGGCTTCGCCGAGCCAGTTGACGTCGCGCAGGTGCAGACGGCGGGTCAGCAGCACATCGCGCGGTCCGACGACGACGCGACTGCGCTCGGAATCGAGATGCACGACGTAAAGCGGCTCGCCGATCGAAAGTCCGATGCCGCGGCGCTGGCCGACAGTGAAATGGATGATGCCGTCGTGATGGCCGAGCACGCGGCCGTCGACATGCACGATCTCGCCGGATTCCGCCGCGCCGGGCTTCAGCCGCTCGATGACGTCGGCGTATTTGCCGGTCGGTACGAAGCAGATGTCCTGGCTGTCGTGCTTGTCGGCAACGACGAGGCCGAAGCCGCGGGCAAGTTCGCGCGCCTCGGGCTTGGTCATGCCGCCTAAGGGGAAGCGCAGAAAATCCAGCTGCTCCTGCGTGGTGGCATAGAGGAAATAGCTCTGGTCGCGATCGAGGTCGACCGGGCGGTACATGGCCCAATGGCCGTCGGCGCGGCGCTCGGAACGGACGTAGTGGCCGGTCGCCAGCGCCGCCGCACCGAGCGTGCGGGCGGTATCGAGAAGATCGGAGAATTTGACCGTCTGATTGCACGAGACGCAGGGCACCGGCGTCTCGCCGTGCAGATAGCTCTCGGCGAACTGGTCGATCACCGAGGCCTTGAAGCGCTCCTCGTAGTCGAGCACGTAGTGCGGCAGGCCAAGGGTCTCGCACACGCGCCGAGCGTCCTGAATGTCCTGGCCGGCGCAGCAGGACCCCTTGCGGTGGGTCGCGTCGCCGTGGTCGTAGAGCTGCAGGGTGATGCCGACGACGTCGTAGCCCTCAGCCTTCAAGAGGCCCGCCACGACCGAGGAATCCACACCGCCCGACATCGCAACGACGACGCGCGTCTCTTCGGGGCGACCTTCGAGGCCGAGGGAATTGATCATGACAAAAAAGTCCTGCGGGCCGAGCGCCCGATCCGTCTCAGGCGAAAATGGTTGACCGGTGCTGCTCCTGCAAGTCCCGACGGCAGTATAGCCGGTGATGGTCGAGCCGCGAAGAGGGGAAACCACGCGACACCGCCGGCCGGCAGTTGTTTCCGCATCCGGCAGTCTTTGCCGGGCGCAGCCTTGCCGGCGGGGGAGGAAGCGGACCGGCAGCGACCGGGTGCCATCGGAGTCTGTGCAAGATAACTAATTTACGGCAATGGCTTACGCGGTTGTCTCGCGGTTGGCGGCACGCTGCCGGCGCCGTTCCGGCAATTGGCCCGCTCCTTGCGTCCGATAGCCCACGTCCTTGACCCGCCAGTCTCGGGGAGATCCGAGTTGTCAGCCGTTGCCACCAACAGCCCCGCCCACACCACGTCGACGACGACCGGCCAGCACACGACCGGCCAGGCCAAATCGACGGGCACGCCGTTCCTCGACTTCATGAGCGCCTTCATCGCCTCGCTGACGGGCAACGGCACGGCGACAACCGCGACAGCCGGGACGACCGGCGCGCTCAACAGCACGGCGTCCGGCGACGGCCAGATCACCACCACATCGGCCGAGGGCAAGCGCAAATGGGCCTCGGTCACGCAGGACGACGCCACGCTGGCAATGTTGCAGGGCGATCCGACCGCGATGCAGGCGATGCTGGCGCAGATGGCGGGCATGACCGGCACGACGACGGCGGCGCTCGGCTTTACCGGTACTGCCACCGGCAGCGACGCCGAGGCGCTGTTTGCCAAGGCCGAGGCGGCGCTCTCCGGCACGTCGGGCACGACCACGCTCGATCCGGCCGCCAAGGCAAAGCTGCTCGCCGAACTGCAAGGCTTGAAGAACGGCACCGCGACGGACGCCAACGGCCAGACGCTATCGTTCTCGGGCAGTGAACTCGAGGACTTCCTGAAGAAGGCGATGGCGGCCTTGACCGGCCAGTCCGGGTCGACGGCGCAGGCAACGACGGTGGCCGCTGCCGGCCAGGCCAAGACGCTGCTCTCGCTCGATCAGTCGCAGTCGAGCACCACGACGACCGATCAGGCGACGAGCCAGGTCGCCGAGGCGCAATTGCAGCAGGCGACCCAGGCGATCACGCTCGCCCGCGCCTCGCAGACCCGGTCGCGGCTGCAGGCGACGCCGGCCACGATGGGGACCAAGACCAAGTCCACCGAGGCGACCGCCAAGGACGGGGTCACCGTCCAGGCCGCCACCGAAGCGACCACCCCGGGCCATGTCTCGCCGGTCACCACCGCAGCGAAGTCCGGCACCGCTGAGACCAATGCGGCCGCGCTCAGGGCGGCGCTCGTCACCGGTACCGATCCGGCCAAGGACAAGGACGCCAGCCAGCGGAGCTTCCAGTCGGCCCTCGACCAGTCGAGCCCCGACGCATCGGCGACCGATCCGACACTTGGCGTCAATCAGCGTCTCGGTACGTCGACGTTGACGGCCGGCAGGCTCGACGCCCAGGCGACGAATGCCGCTGCCGTGCCGTTGTCGGCCGTCGGCGGCCTGATCGTCAGCCACGCCAAGTCGGGTGACAGCCAGTTCAACATCAAGCTTGATCCGGCCGGGCTCGGCCAGATCGACGTCCGGATGCAGGTGTCGCAGTCGGGCGAAGTCCGCGCGCATCTGATCGTGGAGCGGGCCGACACGCTGGCCCTGTTGACACAGGACCAGCGCGGGCTGCAGCAGCAGCTCGATCAGGCCGGCTTCAAGACCGATCCCTCCAGCCTGCAGTTCTCGCTGCGCGACCAGGGAACCTCGCAGCAGGGTCAACAGCAGGCTTGGCGCTCGCCCTATGCCGAGCAGACCAGCAATTTGTCCGCCAATACCACCGCCCAGATCCCGCTCGATCAGCCTGTCTACGCCCGCTACCAACCGGCGCGGACCGAAGGCGTCGATGTTACCGTCTGAACTCAGTACATGCGTAAAGGGCGGCCGTCGCCCGTGAGGATGCAGCCATGACGACCGGTGTTACCAACTACGGGGTGACCGTCCCGACGAACTCGTCGACTTCGACGTCCACGACCGACATGAGCGCTCTGTCGAGCAACTATACGATGTTCCTGCAGCTGCTCACCACGCAGTTGAAGAACCAGGACCCCACCAGTCCGATGGATGCCAACCAGTTCACCCAGCAGCTGGTGCAATATTCGCAGGTCGAGCAGCAGATCAAGTCGAACTCCACGCTGACCTCGATCGCCAGCTCGCTCTCCGTGGCCAATGCGACGCAGATGCTGAGCTATATCGGTCAAACGGTGTCGGCGGATGGGACGAAGACGACGCTGCAGAACGGCAACGCCGAATGGAGCTTCACGCTCGACCGCTCCGCCGCCGCGACGATCAACGTGCTCGATTCCAGCGGCAACGTCGTCTACACCCAATCGACGACCTATGGAACCGGAACGAATACGTTCGACTGGAATGGCTCGATGACGAGCGGCGGCACCGCACCGGACGGCGCTTACACGCTGCAGATCAGCGCCCAGGATGCCGCGGGCACTGCCGCAAAGGTGACGCAAGCGGTGAGCGGCACGGTCACCGGCATCGATTTTTCCTCCGGCCAGCCCTATCTGACCGTCAACGGCTCCAAGGTGAGCATCTGGTCGGTATCGGCCATCGGCACCACCACAAGCTCAGGCTCGTAAAAGACTTTTGCCGTTCGCTTCGCGCCGGGTCCGTAGTCATGCGGTAGCCCGGCGCAGTCGTTTCTGCCGGCTGCCATGCGGTCCGCGACGGCGCGCCGGGCTCCGCCAGCGGCGGTGGCTGGGCGGATTAAGTCAATCCCACCCGATAGTTATGTCTGTCATGCCGGCGCCTCCTGGGTGCAACCGCACGGCGCGGCATCTTTTCGTGCCCGATGTCGCTCTTTGATAAAACAGAACAATTTCGCTTAGCCATATTTTAAGGCACCGGCGCTATTCTCTTGTTCGATGTGGTCGCATCGAGTGTGTGAGAGTACGATGACCGATCAAGTACGACCGAGAGTGAAATATGTCATAGGGCCCGACGGGAGCCCGCTGACCATTGCCGATCTTCCTCCGAGTGACACGAAACGTTGGGTCATTCGCAGGAAGGCCGAGGTGGTGGCCGCCGTGCGCGGGGGACTTCTGTCGCTCGAAGAGGCCTGCAGCCGTTATACGCTGACGGTCGAGGAATTCCTGGCATGGCAGCAGTCGATTGACCGGCATGGTTTGGCGGGTCTCAGGACGACGCGGATCCAGCACTATCGTCAATAGGCACCAAGATCCATCCTATTTGCAAAGGCCGGCACGATGCCGGCCTTTCGCATTTCTGGCGCGAGTGCCCCGCGGGCCGCACCTGTCGGAAATCTCATATTCCAACAATGCGTTGCGGCACCGACGTCCGGGTCGCCGACGCCGATCCGCGGCATTTTTCGCAACTTCTTAACGGAAAATCGACCGACCCACCGAATATGGGTCAGCACGTTAACCACTCGTTTACCATCAACTGGGAAATTCTTGCCTAGCGGCGGGCGCCCCGAATCTCATGTCCCCAACATGAGCGGGCAGTTGCGTCGGGACAGACGGCATCAGCGGATGGGATGCTCACGTGAACGGCGCCATTGAGTTCGTCAAGACGTTAGGCGTGCAGCGACTGGCAGCGATGGGCGTCGTCGCCGCGCTGCTGCTCGGGTTCTTCGCCTTCATCATTGTCAGGGCTACGACCCCCGACATGGTGCCGCTCTACTCCGACCTGTCGGCGCAGGACTCCGGCTCCATCATCAAGGAGTTGGATGCGCAGGCCATCACTTACCAGCTGCGCCAGGACGGGGCGCAGATCTTGGTGCCCAAGGACCAGATGGCGCGGCTGAGGATGAAGCTCGCCGAAAAAGGCCTGCCGCTCGGCGGGTCCGTCGGCTACGAGATCTTCGACAAGACCGACGCGCTCGGCACGACGTCCTTCGTGCAGAACATCAATCGCTTGCGGGCGCTGGAAGGCGAACTGTCGCGTACCATCCGCTCGCTCGACCGGGTGCAGCAGGCCCGCGTCCACCTGGTCATTCCGGAACGGCAACTGTTCCAGCGCGACAAGGTCGAGCCATCCGCTTCGATCGTGTTGAAGCTGCAGGGCACCCTCGAACCGGCGCAGGTCCGGGCGATCCAGCATCTGGTGGCGACCGCGGTGCAGGGCATGCGCCCTGGGCGCGTCTCGGTCGTCGACGAGACCGGGCGGCTGCTCGCCTCCGGCGTGGAGGACGACCAGCCGGGCATGATCATGTCCTCGCTGCAGGACCGCAACGCCGCGTTCGAGCGGCGGCTGGAAACGCAGGTCGAGACTATCCTGGCGGAGATCGTCGGGCAGGGCCGCAGTCAGGTGCGGGTCACCGCGGAACTCGATTACAACCGCGTCACGCAGACGTCCGACAAGTTCGATCCGAACGGCCAGGTGGTGCGCTCCGAACAGACGGAAGAGGGCAATTCCACCAACCAGAACCAGGAAAAGGGCGTTACCGTCGCCAACCAGGTGCCCGGCGGCCAGCAGCAGCAGGACAATCCGACGCAGAAGGAAGCGTCGTCGACCACCAAGGAAACGCGCAACTACGAGATCTCCAAGGTCAGCCGGGTCGAGGTGGTCGAGGCCGGCCGCATCAAGCGGCTGTCGGTCGCCGTACTCGTCGATGGCACCTATGTGACGGCCGCCGACGGCGCCATCACCTACCAGCCGCGCCAGCAGGCCGATGTCGATCGCATTGCCGCGCTGGTCAAGTCGGCGGTCGGCTTCGACCAGTCGCGCGGCGATGTCGTCGAAGTCGTCAACCTGCGCTTTGCCGAGGCGCCGTCGTCGCTGCCGCTGGAAAATGCCAAATCGGGCCTGGCCGCGCTGCTCGACTTCACCAAGGAAGACATCCTGCGCTTCACCGAGATGGGCGTCCTGCTGTTGATGACGCTCTTGGTGCTGCTGTTCGCCGTGCGCCCGCTGATCAAGCGGATCACCGGCGAAACGGTCAAGATCGAGGAGACGGCGACGGCGGCGGCCAACACGCTGAGCCTGCCGAACCTCGCCGCGGTGCAGACTGCCCAGGTCATGGGCGCGCTTACCGCAGGAGCGGACGGCGTGGCGGCCGCCTCGGGCGAAGCCGTGAGCGGCGAGCACGGGCCGACCGGGCCGAACAAGTTGGAACTCGCCCAGCAGCTCGGTGCGCTGCAGGCAACTTCGATCGCCAAGGTCGGCGACATGATCAAGGCCGATCCGGGCGAGGCAGCGGCTATCGTGCGCTCCTGGCTGACGGACGCGGCGTAAGGAGAGGGCATGCTGAAGCCGGCCGAACACGACCCGAACAAGCAGAAGGGCAGCGCGCTGACCGTCAGCGCGACGGAAAAGTATCGCGAACTGGCCGGTGCAGAGCGCGCTGCCGTGCTGCTGCTGGCGCTCGGCGAAGAGCACGGCCGGGAGATCTGGAAGCGGCTCGACGAACTGGAAGTCAGGCAGATCTCGATTGCCATGTCGCGGCTCGGGCCGGTGACGGCGGAGATGCTGGAGAATCTGTTCGTCGATTTCGTCACCCGGCTGTCGGCCAAGGGCTCGCTGACCGGCAACTACGATACGACCGAACGCATCCTCGCCTCGTTCCTGTCGCCCGATCGCGTCAACCACATCATGGAGGAGATCCGCGGTCCGGCCGGGCGCAACATGTGGGAGAAGCTGTCCAACGTGCAGGAGAACGTGCTCGCCAACTATCTGAAGAACGAATACCCGCAGACGGTGGCGCTGGTGCTGTCCAAGATCCGGCCCGACCATGCCGGCCGGGTGCTGGCGATCCTGCCGGACGAATTCGCCCTCGAGGTGGTCAACCGCATGCTCAGGATGGAGGCGGTGCAGAAGGAAGTGCTCGACAAGGTCGAGCAGACGCTCAGGATCGAGTTCATGTCGAACCTGTCGCACACCACGCGGCGCGATGCGCACGAACTGATGGCGGAGATCTTCAACTCCTTCGACCGGCAGACCGAAGCGCGCTTCCTGACCGCGCTCGAAGAGGACAACCGCGAGGCGGCCGAGCGCATCAAGTCGCTGATGTTCACCTTCGAGGACCTGGGCAAGCTCGATGCGGCGGCGATCCAGACGCTGTTGCGCAACGTCGAGAAGGACAAGCTCGGGGTGGCGCTGAAGGGGGCCAGCGAGCCGGTCCGCACCTTCTTCTTCGCCAACATGTCGAGCCGCGCATCGAAGATGATGCAGGAGGATATGGAAGCGCTCGGGCCGATCCGGCTCAGGGACGTCGACGAGGCGCAGGCGCAGATGGTCAATGTCGCCAAGGATCTGGCGGCACGCGGTGAGATCGTCATCAACAAGGCAAAGAGCGAGGACGAGCTCGTCTACTAGATCGCGGCGGGTTCGGGCCCGTTGGGGTCAAGGCTCATGAACGCGATCTATATCAAGGAGTTAAGGCGGAATGGCGAAAGCCGCGCAGGCTTTTCGTCATCCCGCTCCGGAGCGTTCTCGCGCTCCGGAGCAGTGCGACGTGCCCGATGCGGCACGATCGCCTTCGGAAGGTGAAGGCTGCGACAGCCATGCGGCGGTCGGCAGCGTGAAAGAGAGAGCAGATGGCAGCGCCAGCCCGGTACAATTTCGACCTCGACTTCCGGCCGCAGTCGCAGAAGCCTGCGCTGTCCAAGGTCGAGGTGCCGGCCGAGCCGCCGGTGCCGGAAGTGCCCAAGATCGAACTCGCCGAACACCAGCGCATCCTCGCCGGGGTCGAAGCGCGCGCGCGCGCCGAGGCCTACGAAGCCGGCAAGGCCGACGGCCAGGTGGCGGCAGCGCGCACGCTTGCGTCCGAGGTGACGCGGCTGGTCGATCTCGGCCGGGCGATGCAGTCACGCCTCGACGCCGACCGGCAGGCGGTGGAGCGGATGGCGGTCGACCTTTCCCTGGCGGTCGGGCGCAAGCTTGCCCATCGGCTGATCGAAAACGAGCCGCTCGAAGAGATCATCGTGCTGATCCGGGAGTGTCTCGGCCCGTTGCGCAAGGCACCGCACCTGGTCATCCGCCTGGCCGAAGCCGATGCCGAGGCCATCAGGCCGCACGTCGACAAGCAGGCACGCGAATCCGGCTTCGAGGGCCGGCTGATCGTGCTGGGCGAGGCGGACATGCGGCGCGGCGACTGCCGCATCGAATGGGCGGACGGCGGCATCGTTCGCGATACCAATTCGGTCGACGCGGAAATCGACGCCGCGGTCGGCCGCTACCTGGCGACGCGCGGACGGACCGCGGTCGCACTCCATACCGATCCCGTCCGGCCGAAACCGGCTCAATCGCTCTAGTCTGGGAAGGACTGACCCATGGCCGACACCGGATCCGACGTGCAGGACAATGGCTTGTCGCTCGACGAGATGGGCGGGACTCAGCCGCGCAACCGATCGCGCGACGAGGAGATAGCGCAGGCACGCACCGCCGCCGACCTCGAGGCGGTGTTCGACGTTCCCGTCAAGGTGGCCGCCGTGCTCGGACAGGCGAAGATGCAGGTGAGCGATCTCTTAAAGATGGCGACCGGCACCGTCCTGGAACTCGACCGCAAGGTCGGCGAGGCGATCGACATCTACGTCAACAACCGGCTGGTGGCACGCGGCGAGGTCGTCCTCGTCGAGGACCGGCTGGGCGTGACCATGACGGAAATCATCAAGGGCGACCGTTGAAGGACTTGGCATCATGAGGCTCCTCATTGTTGGAACGCTGGGTGGCCAATTCTCGGTCGCCTCCCGCATGGCGATGGACCGCGGCGCGCAGGTCGCGCACGCCGATACGATCGATACGGCGCTGAGGACGCTGCGCTCGGGCAAGGGCGCCGATCTGGTGATGATCGACGTGGCGCTGCCCGTGGGCGAGTTCATCAAGCGGCTGGAAAGCGAACTGATCCATGTGCCGGTCGTCGCTTGCGGCATGGCGTCGAATGCCCGCGCCGCGGTCGAGGCGATCCGCGCCGGCGCCAAGGAATACATTCCGCTGCCGCCCGATCCGGAACTGATCGCGGCCGTGCTGGCGGCGGTAGCCGAGGACGGGCGCGACCTGATCGTGCGCGACGAATTGATGGCGCGCGTCGTGCGGCTCGCCGACCAGGTGGCGTCGAGCGATGCGTCGATCCTGATCACCGGCGAGAGCGGCACCGGCAAGGAGGTGCTCGCCCGGCACGTGCATCGCAAGTCGGGCCGCGCTTCGGCCTCGTTCATCGCCGTCAACTGCGCTGCGATCCCGGAACAGCTCTTGGAAAGCGAACTGTTCGGCCATGAGAAGGGCGCGTTCACCGGCGCAGTCGCCCGGCGCATCGGCAAGTTCGAGGAGGCCGACGGCGGCACGCTGCTGCTGGATGAAATCTCCGAGATGGACCTCCGCCTGCAGGCGAAACTGCTGCGTGCCATCCAGGAGCGCGTCATCGACCGCGTCGGCGGCACGCGGCCGGTACCGGTCGACATCCGCATTCTCGCCACGTCGAACCGCAATCTGGCGGAGGAAGTCCGCAAGGGCAGCTTCCGCGAGGACCTGCTCTACCGGCTCAACGTCGTCAACCTGAAGATCCCGCCGCTGCGGGACCGTCCCGCCGATATCGGCGCGCTCAGCGATTATTTCGTCGAGAAATACGCCAAGGCCAATGGCCTGAAGCCCAGGCCGCTCAGCCACGACGCCCGGCGCGAACTGCTGCGGGGACGCTGGCCCGGCAATGTGCGCGAACTGGAGAACACCTTGCATCGAGCCGTGTTGCTGTCGTCCGGCGAGGAGATCGGCAGCGACGCCATTCGCACGCCCGACGGCGAGCCGATCGACGAGACGCTGCTGTCGCCGGTCGACCGCTCGGTCAGGCAGCTCGCCATGACGGCGGAAGTGATGACGCGGGCGCTGGTCGGACGCACCGTGGCCGATGTCGAGCGCGACCTCATCCTCTCCACCCTCGACCATTGTCTCGGCAACCGCACGCATGCGGCCAACATCCTCGGCATTTCCATCCGCACGCTCAGGAACAAGCTGAGGGAATATTCCGACGACGGCATCGCCGTCCCGCCACCGGGCGAGGCCCGATCCGACGTGGCTTGAGGCAGAGCGCATCCGCATTCGAACCATCCGCGTTCAAACGGGCGGTGGCAGGCGATCGGTCGCGTGGCGGCCTCGCTAGCGGTCGCCGTCGGCCGGAATGGCGGAATTCGGCGGCTTTGCAGCAAGCCGGACATTGCCGCGCCAGTCAGGATGCGTCCGTCGTGTTCGGGGAAACTTGCAGGGAGCGGCGTTTGCAGCGATTCACACGCGTTGCATGTGCGTTTGGCGGGAAGCACACCGACAAATCGCAGTGACGAGGATACTTTTTAACCATGCTACAGTATCTCATTCAGCCAACATCGTTTTTTGAAATGGGACAGCGCCATGACGGACCAGGGTAACAAGGACAACAGCGCCCACGAGGCCGAGTTCGCGTTCTTCGGCTTGACGGCCGAATCCGTCGCCGTTCTGAAATCCAACAAGGATTACCTGCTCTCGCTGTTGCCCGAGGCACTCGACACCTTCTATTCCCACGTCTCGCGCTTCGAGGCGGCACGCCGCTTCTTCCGCGATGCGGCGCAGATGGCGCAGGCCAAACAGGCACAGATCCGGCACTGGTCGGTCATCGCCGACGGGCGGTTCGACGCAGAGTACAGGGCTTCGGTTGCGCGCATTGGGGAAACCCATCGCAAGATCGGCCTCGACACCAAGTGGTACATCGGCGGCTACAGCTTCCTCTTGTCGACGCTGATCGGCCGCATCGACAAGGACCTGTCGGGCGGGCTGTTCCGCGGCGGCCAGGCGGCCAGGCGCACGGCACTGATGCAGGTGCTGACGCAAGCGGTGCTGATCGACATGCATTTCGCCATCGGCGTCTATATCGAGGCCGGCGGGCGCGATCGGCGCGCGGCGATCGATGGCATCGCCCAGACGTTCGAGGCGAGCGTCGGGGCGACCAGCAGCGAGGTGGCTTCGGCCGGCGACGGCATCCTCAGGATCGTCGAGCAACTCGGCGCAGTGACGCGGCTTGCCGACGAACGGGCCGCGCATGTGTCGCACGGCTCGGAAGAAGCCTCGACCAACGTGCAGTCGGTCGCCGCGGCGACGGAAGAGCTGCTGAGCTCGATCCACGAGATCGCGCGGCAGGCGGCGGAAGCCTCGCGCGCCGCCGATTTGGCGGCCACCGACGTCGCCAGCACCTCGCGGCAGATCGCCGATCTGAGCCACGCGGCGCAGAAGATCGGCGACGTCGTCGAACTGATCAATTCGATCGCCGGCCAGACCAATCTCCTCGCCTTGAATGCCACCATCGAGGCGGCGCGCGCCGGAGAGGCGGGCAGGGGCTTCGCGGTCGTTGCCGCCGAAGTCAAGCAGCTCGCCGATCAGACGGCAAAGGCGACCTCGACCATCGCCGAACAGGTGAACGGCATCCAGTCGTCGACCCAGGACGCGGTCTCGGCCGTCGACAAGATTTCCAACGTCGTGTCCAGCCTGACCAGGATCGCTGCGGCCATTGCCGCCGCCGTCGAGGAGCAGGGGACGGCCACGCAGGAGATCGCGTCGTCGATCCAGCGCGCCGCCGACGGTACCAGCCATGTGGTCGCCAACATCGTCGAAGTGGCGCAGTCCAACACCAAGGTGGCCTCGACCACCGCTCAGCTGAAATCCTCGGCCGAGGCGCTCAATTCGGTCGTCATGCGCATGCGCGGCGACATGCAGCGCTTCCTTGCTTCCGTGCGCGAGGCGTGAGAGGCGCCACGGGCGGGCAGCCTTGCCGCTCAGGGCGCATACCAGATGCGGTAGAGCGCACCGTTGCGGTCGTCGGATACCAGCAGCGAACCGTCCGGCAGTTCGGCCAGGTCGACGGGGCGGCCGAGATAGCCGCCCGACGGCGTCTTCCAGCCTTCGGCGAAGGGACGCGGCTCGCCGGCGTGGCCGTCGGGCTTGATCGGTGTGAACATCACCCGCGCCCCGACCGGCACGCTGCGGTTCCATGAGCCGTGCTGGGCGGAGTAGATGCCGCCGCGGTAGTCGGGCGGAAATGCCGTGCCGCGGTAGAAGGTCAGCCCCAGATCGGCGGCATGCGCCACCATCTCGGCCTCGGGAAACACCACATCGGCGGGCGGCGAGTCGCCGGCATATTCGTGCGTGCGCGTGTGGCCGCCGCCATACCAGGGGAAGCCGAAGTCGAGGCCGGGCTTGTCCGCCCGGTTCATCTCGCCGGGCGGAATGTCGTCGCCCATCAGGTCCACCTGATTGTCAGTGAACCATAGCGTGCCGTCGGTGGGATTGAAGTCGAGCCCGACCGAGTTGCGGATGCCGGTGGCAAACACCTCGCGGTCTTTGCCGTCGCGATCCATGCGCAAGATGCCGCCGAGCCCCAGACGCCGGTAGCGGTCCTGCTTCGATTTGGGCGGCACGTTGTAGGGCTGGCCGACGGCCACATAGAGCCGGTTGTCGGGGCCCACTTTGCAGACGCGGGCACTGTGGGCGCCGCCGATCTCGGCCGGCGGCACCAGGGCGCCGTTGGCGACGATCGCCTTGGCTGGCGGCGCCGGCTCGGTGCGGTGGGCCTCGATGTCTGGGAACGCGGTGATGGCATTGGCTTCGGCGAGATAGAGCGTGCCGTCGGGGGCGAAGCAGACGCCGTTCGGGACGCGGTATGAGCGGCTCGCGGCCAGGGGAATGACGAGGCGCTCAGCCGTCGTCGCCGTCGCATCGACGACATGCGGCGGGTTGCGCCACGCGCCGACAACGACGGTCTTGCCGGTCGGCGAGACCGCGATCTGCCGGGCGCCCGGCACGATGGCGAACACTTCGATGTGAAATCCCGGCGGCAGCGTGATCTTCGGCAGGATCGCCTCGACGATCGTCCGTATCGGGCCGGATTGCGGCACGGACTGCGGCCCGGCAGCGCCGACACCGGTCGTCCCGGCAAGGACTGCCGCGAGGGCGGTGACGAGGGCGATAACGGGGGCGGGCCGCAGGGCATGATTGACCATGGGTTATTCCCGGCTGGAGACCCAGTCCATTCGGCCACGTCACGCGTCGCGACGCCACTCAGAAGCCCGTGATGAGGCCGCCGACCCGACAGCCCCATTCGGGCGGCGGGCGCCCGCCCGCCACCCTGCCGGCTCCCGTCATTTTTGGTCCTTCTCCTGCTGTTTGACCACCGAGCGCACCATCTTGCCGAAGGCCCGGTCGCGGGCGCGGCGCTCGGCCAGGCTCGCCGAATTGAACGCGTCTTCCCGGACCAGCTTGCGCCAGCGGGCGATCCGGGCCGCATCGATCGTCCCGGCCTCGATCGCGGCGCGTACGGCGCAGCCCGGTTCACTCTCATGCCGGCAGTCGCCGAAGCGGCAGCGCTTGGCCAGGGCGTTCAGATCGGCGAACACCTCGGCGATGCCTTCCTCCGCGTCCGCCAGCTGAAGTTCGCGCATGCCCGGAGTGTCGAGCATCAAGCAGCCGTCCGGCAGGAAATGCAGCTGCCGGCTGGTCGTGGTGTGACGGCCCTTGTCGTCATTGTCGCGGATGCCCTGCGTAGCTACCGCCTGTCGCCCCGACAGCGCGTTGACCAGGGTGGACTTGCCGACGCCTGACGACCCGAGACAGGCGATCGTGCGACCCGGCTTCAGCCAAGCGGTCAGATTGGTCTTCGCTTCCCCGCTCAGCGCATTCAGAAGCACGACCGGAACCTGGCCGGAGATCGCGCCGGCACCGCTGGCATAGCGCTCGGGGTCCGGGCAGAGATCCAGCTTGGTCAGCACGATGACCGGTTCCGCCCCGGCCTCGAACGCCGCTGCGACGTAGCGTTCCAGCCGGGCGACGTTGAAGTCCTGGTTGCAGGACGAGACGATGAACGCGGTATCGACGTTAGCGGCGATCAGCTGGATCTGCCGGCCGGTGCCTGGCGCGCGGCGTTTGAACAGGCTCTTTCGCTGAAGCACCCGGCTCGAAGCCGGGCATTCGGTTTCGAAGAGCAGCCAATCGCCGACCGTGGCGTCGAGCCTCGGCGGAATTTCCGTGTCGATGCCGTCGCCCAGGATGCGCAGGCCGCTGCGGTGCACGGCAACGACGCGGACGGGCGGCGTCCGGGAGATATCGTCGATGCTGGTTTGCTGGGCGAAATGCGGCTGCCAGCCGAGCCGTTGCATCGGCGTCGGCGCATGCCTATCGGGACCGCCGTGCGCAGACGGCGGCAGAAATCGGGAAAAATCCCGTGCCATCGGTGTGAACTTTCATGTTCGGGCTGCGAGGCAGGGCCCGCGCCCGTGGTGTCATCATGGATGAAACTGCAAGCCTTCCCCGACGCTTGCCCGTGATCGGCAAACGGCATCTGGACTGGTCTTGCAGCGGGAGGCTCGCTCGCCTCCCCACCTCACCGGGGCATACAATCTCCCTATTCAATGCCACTGCAGATACCACGCGCGGCAAGGGCGGGTCAAAGTCGGGGCTTTTCGGATCCGGCGCAGGCGCACCGGACTTTGGCATTGGTGCCGTTCCGCGGGCGCAGCGCAAGCGACGATGGCGTGCGGCCGTGCCGGACGGCGCTTAATGCCCGGTTAATTTAACCCTTCGTTAACCATGCACTCGGCAAGAATTGCCCGGCAGGTTTTGCTGCGACGGGTGATTTGGAGGTTCCCATGAGCGATGCGACGGCAGGGTCCGACACGCCGCAGGCGCCCGTAGCGGCGGGGCTTTCGCTCAAGTTTCCATCGTTCAACGAGCTGTTGCAGACGGCGCGGCGCGGCGATATCGCGCTCGCCGTCGGCGTGATGACGATCCTGATGATCCTCATCCTGCCGCTGCCGGCCTGGATGCTCGACTTGGCGCTGTCGATCTCGATCACCCTGTCGGTGCTGATCCTGATGACATCGCTGTTCATTCAGACGCCGCTGGAGTTCTCCTCCTTCCCGACCGTGCTGCTGATCGCGACGATGCTCAGATTGTCGCTCAATTTGGCCTCGACCCGGCTGATCCTCAGCCATGGCCACGAGGGCACGCGCGCTGCCGGCCACGTCATCGAGGCCTTCGGCAACTTCGTGATGGGCGGCAACTTCGTTATCGGCATCATCGTCTATGCGATCCTGCTGATCGTGAACTTCATCGTCATCACCAAGGGGTCCGGCCGCATCGCCGAAGTGGCGGCACGCTTCACCCTCGATGCCATGCCCGGCAAGCAGATGGCCATCGATGCCGACCTCTCCGCCGGCCTGATCGACGAGAAGACCGCCAAGACGCGCCGCAAGGACCTCGAGGACGAATCCTCCTTCTTCGGCGCCATGGACGGCGCCTCGAAGTTCGTGCGCGGCGACGCCATCGCCGGGCTGATGATCACCTTCATCAACGTCTGCGCCGGCATCGTCATCGGCGTCGTGCAACAGGGCATCTCGCTGGCGGATGCCGGCCATTCCTACACGCTGCTAACGGTCGGCGACGGTCTCGTCACGCAGATCCCGGCGCTGATCGTGTCGGTGGCGGCCGGTCTCTTGGTATCGAAGGCGGGTGTGTCGGGCGCGGCCGACAAGGCGCTGCTCAAGCAGTTTTCCGGCTATCCGAAGGCGCTCGGCATGTCGTCCGCCGTCATGGTGGCGTTGTCGCTGCTGCCCGGCATGCCGACGGTCCCGTTCCTGATCCTTGCCGCGGCCGCCGGCCTGCTGGCGATGTTCGCCGATCGCCGCCATCGCGAAGCGGCGCAAAATGTGGAAGTTGCGGCGGTTGCCGCCGAACAGGCCCAGGCCGCCGCGCCGAAGGAGGAACATGCCAACGACCTCCTGAAGATGGACGACCTCAGGATCGAGCTTGGCTATGCGCTCCTCACCCTGATCAACGGGCCGGACGGCACCGACCGGCTGACCGAACAGATCCGCGCGCTCCGGCGCCAGTTCGCCGCCGACATGGGCTTCGTCATGCCGCGCTGCCGGCTGTTGGACAACGTGACGCTCGCCTCGAACGAATATGTCATCAAGATCAAGGAAGTGGAGGCCGGCCGCGGCATTCTGTTCCCGACCCAGTTCATGGTGATGGACCCGGAGGGCCGGCCGATCGAACTGCCGGGGACGCATACGACCGAGCCGACCTTCGGCTTGCCAGCGACCTGGATCGATGCGGCGCTGAAGGAAGAGGCGGCCATCCGCGGCCTGACGGTGGTCGATCCGGCGACGGTGCTCTCCACGCACCTGACCGAAGTGCTGAAGGCGAATGTGTCGGACCTGCTGTCCTATGCGGACGTGCAGAAGCTCCTCAACGATCTGACGAAAGAACAGCGCAAGCTGGTCGACGACATCGTGCCCGGCCAGATCAACGTCTCCGGCATCCAGCGCGTGCTGCAGGCGCTGCTGTCCGAGCGCATTTCGGTCCGCGACCTGCCGACGATCCTCGAAGGCATCGCCGAGGCGGTGGGGTTCACCCGTTCGGTGCAGGGCATCGCCGAGCACGTGCGCATGCGACTGGCGCGGCAGTTGTGCGCCGCCAATCTGTCGATGCAGGGCTTCCTGCCGCTGATCTCGCTGTCGCCGGCCTGGGAACTGGCCTTCGCCGAATCGATCGTCGGCGACGGCGACGAGAAGCATCTGGCCATGGCGCCGTCGAAGCTCGGCGAGTTCGTCAACGGCGTGCGCCACGCCTTCGAGGAGGCGGCGCAATTGGGCGAGATCCCGGTGCTGCTGACTTCGCCCGGCATCCGCACGCACGTGCGCTCGATCGTCGAGCGCTTCCGCCCGGCAACCGTGGTGATGAGCCAGGCCGAGGTGCACCCGCGGGTGAAATTGAAGACCGTCGGGCAGGTGTGAGCGGCGGGCTAGGTTCTGTGGACAGTTACCTGAGCCATAGCACGATTGCGGCGAGTGTGACGACGGCGAGGTAGTTTGTCGCGGTTTTCTCGAAGCGGGTGGCAACCCTTCGGAACTGCTTCAGCTTCGAGAAGCAGCATTCGACGAGGTGGCGTTGGGCATAGAGATGAGTGTCGAGTGGATGCTTGAGC